>CAZASZ010000018.1:0-33750 GCA_964487925.1 uncultured Gammaproteobacteria bacterium | reverse complement strand
CTCTAAAAATGCTAAAAAGCGCGCTGAAGGGCGTATCGCTGTATTGAAAACGGCCGCAAAATGCTCACGTACACTAAGTACGCTGCTCTTTTGCGGCCGTTTCCGCCTTGCGCTCCATCCCCGGGCGCGTTTTTCACTATATACCAGCGTATGATTTCCCGGCCGAAGAGGCTTTAGTCGATGTGTTCGGCATAATCATTATCGCCAGGCATCACTCCTCTAGATAGGTATAGCCCGACAGACCGGATATCAGTGTCTCCAGACACACAACGGCCTGTGCCTCATTCAATCCCGCAGTCGCAACCCGTTCACGGTAGATCTCGATCAAGGCCTCATGGTCGTATTGCACGTGACGCAGAGCATCCGCCACGGTCTCGCCGGGACGCGGGTTCGTGATCCGATAACCACCCACCCCATCGGGCTCGACATTCACCGAGTGGGTATCTCCGAACAGGTTGTGCATGTCCCCAAGAATCTCCTGATAGGCGCCGACCAGGAATACACCGATGAGATAGCGCTCACCCGCCTTGATGTTATGCAGAGGCAAGGTGGGTTCGATGCCGTGCGCCCCGACATAGAGATCGATACGGCCATCGGAGTCGCAGGTGATATCGGACAGTACGGTGCGATTGCAGGGTTCTTCATCCAGGCGTTGCAGGGGAACGATCGGAAAGATCTGCTCAATGGCCCAGATGTCCGGTAGCGATTGGAAAATGGACATATTACAGAAGTATTTGTCCGCGAGTTTTTCCCGAAGCTCATCGCAAACCTGGCGTTGACTCTGCGCGCCTTCGTTCAAGAGCGGCCGCAATCGGCCACAGATCCGGAAGTATAGCCGCTCGGCATAGGCGCGCTGCTCCAGGGTCAGTAGACCATGAACGAAGGCGTCTTGCGCCTGCGCCATCCAGTGCACTGCATCGTGATAGACCTCCACAGCCGACCGTTTCGATAATCCCTTCAGCCCCTCTTCAAGATGCTGGATCGCTGGATACGCAGGACCCGATTCGCCCAAGCTATCCTGGTCGCCTCGCGATAACGATTCGCTGCCGATGACATCGGTGACCAATACTGCATGGTCGGCCACCATGGCCCTGCCCGCCTCGGTAATGATATCGGGGTGAGGCAGTCCGTCTTCCTGACAGATGTCCGCGATGGCCTGAGTGACGTTGTGCGCGTATTCCTCGACGCTGTAGTTCATCGAACAGAAGCTGCGTGACCGCGCGCCCTCGTAATCCACGCCCAATCCGCCACCAACATCGACGGTCGCGACCGGCGCGCCCAGGCGGCGTAGCTCGGCATAGAAGCGGGCCACCTCGGCCATGCCGCGTTGAATATCGTGAATATTAGCGACCTGAGACCCGAGGTGGGCATGCAGCAATTGCAGGCAGTCCAAATGGTCACGCTCACTCAACATGTCCACCGCCGACAACATCTGCGCAGCAGTCAGACCGAACTTGGATTTCTCGCCCCCAGTGTTCTGCCATTTGCCCTTGCCGATCGAGGCCAGTCGGGCACGAATACCGATCCGGGGACGAACGCCTAGTTTGGCTGCTTCATCAAGAACCTGTTCGAGCTCGTCGGGTTTTTCGATAACGATATAACAGCGATGTCCCAGTTGAGTTGCGATCAGGGCTATCCGGATGTATTCGCGATCCTTGTAGCCGTTGCAGATGATAGGCGCGCCATCAGCAGGAGCCATGCCCAATACCGCCAATAGTTCCGGCTTGCTACCCGCTTCAAGTCCAACGCGCCCAACCGAACGGTCGAGCAGGTCCGTCACGACACAGTGCTGTTGATTGACCTTGATCGGATAAACCGGCGCGTAGGCGCCCTGAAACCCGCTTCGCCCCGCCGCAACCGCAAAAGCGGAATAAAGCGCCTGTACACGATCCTTCAGTATCCCGCCAAAGCGGACCAGCACAGGCGGAGACATACCGTGATGGTCGAGCATCGACGCGATCTCAAGGAGATCAGCCTGGGCTCCCGGATCGTCGCGGTCGAGCCGGGCGACGACATGCCCTTGCTCATTGATATCAAAGTAACCACTCCCCCATTGGGAGATGTTGTACAACGCACGGGATCGGGCAATGGACCAATCAGTCACAAATCGTTACTCCGAAAAGGTGTCATTCTCAGTGGAAACGAGAATAGCACTTAAGCGGACGCCTGATAATAAAGCTGCCGACGATCCGCTCATGAAACGCTACTCTCGGCTGATACATGCCGATATAATGCCCGAACCAAATAGCCCGTTCTCAAGAGGAAGATACGTGGGACTCGATCAAGACACATGGTTCAGCGAAATCTACGACAAGGAAGGTAGCGCCTTCTCTCTAAAGATCCGCGCCAAGCTGCACGAAGAAACGACCCCATATCAGCATATCGAGATCTATGATACCGAGCGTTTCGGCAAGCTCATGGTCATCGACGGCTGCACTATGGTGTCGACCAGAGACAACTTCCTCTATCACGAGATGATGTCGCATCCGGCCCTGTTCATTCATGGCAATGCGAAACGGGTCCTGATCATCGGTGGCGGCGACTGTGGCACACTGCGAGAGGTCCTCAAACACGATTCGGTCACCGAGGCCGTGCAGGTGGATATCGACGAGCGCGTCACGCGTCTGTCCGAGCAATACTTCCCGGAACTGACCGCTTCCAACGACGACCCGCGGGCCAATCTGGAATTTGCCGACGGCGTCCGCTGGATTGAAGACAGTCCCAAGGGTTACTACGACATCATCATCATCGACAGCACCGACCCAGTCGGTTTTGCCAAGGGTCTGTTCACCGCCCCCTTTTATCAAAAATGCCATCACGCCCTGGCCGAAGACGGTATCCTGATTCAGCAAAGCGAATCACCGCTCTATCATCTCGACCTTATCGAGGATATGCACAATGCCATGCGCGAGGTCGGTTTCGAAAAGACCAAACTGATTTGTTTTCCTCAGTGTATCTATCCGTCAGGGTGGTGGAGCGCAAGTATGGCCCGCAAACAGGGCCACATCGATCTTCCAGCGAATGCCGAACCGAGTTTCGACACTGAGTACTACAACGCCGACATCCTGGCTGCAGCTATGGCCGAGCCAAATTTCGTCCGCCGCCGGCTGGGCGCGGTCAAAAGCTAATCAAGGTCACAAAACCGCATAGCAAACGGAGGATACAAATGAGCACCCCTGAAACCCCACAAAAACAGCCCTATATCGTGACCCTGCCGGAAGGCACGCATTATTGGTGCCGTTGCGGCCGCTCGCAGAAACAACCCCTGTGCGACGGCTCGCACAAGGGCACGGACTTCGAACCGCTGGCCTTTACGCTGGACGCACCGGAAACGGTCATACTCTGCGGTTGCAAACATACCCGGGATGCGCCGTTTTGCGACGGGACACATAACCACATCTGACCATCATGAGGTAATCGCCCCGACTACCAACTTGTTGTAAAGACCCGCCCTCCCCGACTCAGCGACTACTCATCAGATCACGGGTTACACCGAAACAATTTCTCACAAAATAGCCCGAAAAAATCCATAAAAAAAGCCAGCCCATTGGGCTGGCTTTTTGCTCAGTCGAAACTGAACTGGTATTAGAGACCCAGCACGAAGTCAACCAGCTTTTCGATGTTGGCGTCAGAGACACGCGGCGAGTAGGGAGGCATCGGAACGCCACCAGTCACCTTGGTCCAGTTACCCTTGCCACCCGTGTGCACCTTCTTGATCAGTGCATCACGTGCGGAAGCGTCGCCCTTGTAGTGCTTAGCGACGTCAGCCCAAGCAGGACCAACAATTTTCTTGTTAATAGAGTGACATGCGGTGCAACCACTCTTCTTTGCCAAAGGCGGCATATCGGCGGCGTTAGCCTGACCAACAGAGAACATCAGGGCAGCTGCAGCAGAAATACCCAACCAACGTGCTTTCATATCATTCCCTCCAAAAAGGATTTTCCGTTACGGATTGTTATGGACTGATGATCTGATGATCTGGGCCGTTTATACATTATCAGTATCAACAACATCGGCCCCCCCAGCGAAATATGACATACTAGGTTTGGCGATTATGCCGAGCCTGAAAATCGATGTCAAGCTGTAGGGAAATACGGGTTCGATGCAATGTGGACGGCACCGCGCTTTACCCCAAAGCGGGGTCCACTATAGCGTTCAGGTCAAGTCAATCGGGACTCAACAGAGCCCTCCTTGAACCGCATCGCTGTATAGGTGAATCTCGACATCGAGCGCATCCCACTCGTCGGCCGCAAGAACCAGCCGGCGACCATTGAGATACTCAATAACTATTCGAGCGGTGTCGCCACCATGAACGCAGGTTGCCCAGACCTTGATGAGTTGACCTGTGGCAGTCATATACCAACTGCCGATAACCGGTTGCTGTCTGTTTAGCATGTCTATATCTTCCGTTATTGCCTGATCAATAGATTGACCACAGGTCCTCTCTACACACCCCTGTGGAACAGGTATTGTAGCACAAGGGCCCGCTCGGGATGTCCGATGAACGCGCACACCAAGGCGAATTTGGGATAGAATCCTCCCGACAACTCCAGCCCGTTACATAAACCAAGTCCGATAAAGCAATAGTTCGCAGACGATTACCTTCAAACGCCTATGACCGCCGTGATCCAAGTTCGACAACTCAGCAAGACCTATGCGTCGAGTTTTCAGGCGCTCCATGCCATCGATCTGGATATTCGAAAAGGTGAAATATTCGGTCTGCTGGGACCCAATGGGGCCGGCAAGACTACGCTGATCAGCATCATCTGCGGGATTGTGAATCCCAGCTCAGGCATCGTTAGAGTCAATGGGCACGACATCATTGACGACTACCGACTGGCCCGGTCCGCCATCGGCCTGGTGCCCCAGGAGCTGACGACCGACGCCTTCGAGACAGTTATCAATACTGTGACCTTCAGCCGCGGACTGTTCGGTAAGCCATCCGATTCCGCTTTCATCGAAGGTGTGCTGAAAGACCTGTCACTGTGGGACAAGCGTGATGAGCGCATCATGGCGCTTTCCGGTGGCATGAAACGTCGCCTGCTGATCGCAAAGGCCTTGGCCCATGAACCCGATATTCTATTCCTTGACGAACCCACAGCCGGCGTCGATGTCACGCTGCGCCAGGACATGTGGCGCCTCGTTCACCGGCTGCGCGAAAATGGTGTCACGATCATCCTGACCACGCACTATATCGAGGAAGCAGAGGAGATGGCCGACCGTATCGGCATCATCAACAAGGGTCGAATCATCGTCGTGGACGACAAGGCGTCACTCATGGATAAACTCGGCAAGAAACAGTTGATATTGCATCTCGGCGAGGGTATTGAGTCATTACCGGACACCCTTGCCTCCTATCGACTGGAGATCGCCGAGGGCGGCAATCAACTCATCTATACCTATGACCCTGAAAACGAGCAGCGCAGCATCACCCGGCTGATCAACGACCTCGGTAGCGCCGGGATTCAATTTACGGATTTGCAAACGTCACAGAGCTCACTCGAAGACATCTTCGTCAACCTCGTCAGAGAGCCATCATGAACCTCAATGCGATACGCGCCATCTATGTCTTCGAGATGTCACGAGCTCGGCGCACCTTGCTGCAAAGCATCGTTTCCCCTGTCATCTCAACCTCGCTCTATTTCGTGGTCTTCGGGGCCGCAATCGGCAGTCGCATTCCTGAGATCGACGGCATCAACTATGGCGCCTTCATCGTACCCGGCCTGATCATGCTCTCCCTGTTGACCGAGAGCGTCTCGAATGCCTCTTTCGGCATCTACTTCCCCCGCTTCACGGGCACCATCTATGAGGTCCTGTCGGCACCAGTCTCTTACACCGAGATACTGATCAGCTATGTCGGCGCCGCAGCGAGCAAGTCATTGATCATCGGCTGCATCATCTTGGCGACTGCATCTTTGTTCGTGCCTATGCATGTCGCCCATCCGGCCTGGATGATGCTTTTCCTGTTCCTGACCGCGATCACATTCAGCCTGCTCGGATTCATCATCGGGATATGGGCCGACAACTTCGAGAAGCTTCAGTTAATCCCGCTACTGATCATCACGCCGCTAACCTTTCTGGGCGGGAGTTTCTATTCGATCGATATGCTGCCGCCGTTCTGGCGGACTGTCACATTGTTCAACCCCGTCGTTTATCTAATTAGTGGCTTCAGGTGGAGTTTTTACGAAAACTCGGATGTTAGCGTAGAGATTAGCCTCGCCATGACGATCGCCTTTCTCGCCATCTTCCTGGCCATCGTCGCCTGGATCTTCAAAACTGGCTACCGGCTGAAACAATAGCGCCCGACACCACCCCACAGCCAACGACCCTCACGATGCATAATTTAATTAACACGGCAACATAGTTATAGAATAAATTGATCGGGATTGAGCTGTACCTGAATTCGTAGCTTTACAAGCGCACTCGCTCCAAAAATAACCTCTCGTCAGGCGAAACGGGAAAAGCCGCCACCCGTAAGGGCAGCGGCTTTCTTTTTGAGCCGTGAATGGGGTGTGGTCAAAAAAGCGGAACTATTTTCCCTTACACGACACCCCCGATCGTTGTGATCGCCCCTTTTCGTTGGGGCCGTCACCAGTCCGGTTCGATACGGCGCAGCTGCCGATTGACCGCGATCAGTGAGCCCAGGACCCCGAGCAGCACGCCCGCCAACATGATGAGCCCGCCCAATGGCAGGTCTATGCCGCTAAGCAGGCTTTCACTATCGTAGAGACGTAAAAGCTCGCGTATAGGGCCGTCGAGCAAGAAAGTTGCCAGACTGATCAAACAGATCGCCGTCGCGGCTCCAGTCACCCCCAACCAGAAACCCGTGTACAGAAACGGACGCCGGATAAAGGCTGTCGTAGCCCCCACCAGCTTCTCAACGGCGATCTCCTCTCGCCGCCGTTCGACCTCGATACGAGCGCTATTACCGATCGTTAGCAGGACTGCTATAGAAAACAGCGAGGCCAGAATCAGTGTGGCCCGCTGCCCCAGATGTGTAATCGCATGCAGGCGCTGCACCCACCGCAGATCGAGCTGCGCCATATCAATCTCGGGAAAGGCCTGCAAGGTTTCGGTCATCGCCTCAAGCGCCGCAGCCTCCATATCCGGATCGGGAAAGATCACCAATACAACGGGTAGCGGGTTCTCTCCCAACACATCAACAGCCTCCGAGACCCCGAACGCATGCCTGAACTCGGCGAGGGCCTCATCCGGCCCCTTGGCCTCGAGCCGGATCGCCCCAACTTGGGACTCAATGCGACGTTGAAGATTAGGAACATCCTTCAGGGTCAGCGATGGATTCAGGAATAGTGAAATCTGGGTGGCATCGTCCCAACCCTCGGCCAGCCCTTGCAAATTCTTCAGGACCAGATGCAGACCGACCGGAAGCGCCATGGCGATACCGATAATAGTGATCGTCAGTAGGCTGCCGAAAGGCTCACGGGCTAGTCGGCCGAGACCGTGAAAAAAGGCCAATACGTGGGCGACCCAAAATCCGATCAGGCTCCTGCCTAACGGCGCGCGCAGACGATCGGACAACCGGGGAGATGCCCCGATCGGTTTTTTGCGCCGATTCTGGCGGCGCTTGCCAGCCCTATTCGTGCGACGCTTCCGCATCAGGTACGAAATCCGAGATTAGGTTGCCATGTTCGAGCTTGATGCGTCGACGATTAAAGCTAGAAATGAGCTCCAGGTCGTGACTCGCCACCAGGATCGTCACGCCGACCTGTTGAAAATTGGCAAACAAGTTGAATATGTCCCGGGAAAGATCCGGATCCAGGTTGCCCGTTGGTTCATCAGCCAATAGCAAGGGGGGTTTGTTGACGACAGCCCTGGCAATCCCAACCCGCTGTTGCTCACCTCCGGACAGGTTCATCGGGTAACTGCGCTCACGGTTCAAGAGACCTACCTTATCGAGCGCGGCTCGAACCATGCGCTGCAATTCTCTGTGCCGGTGGACACCATCGATCACAAGCGGTAGCGCGACATTGTCAAAGATCGTGCGATCTGGCAACAGGCGGTTGTCTTGAAAGATCACTCCTATCAGGCGTCGATGGCGCGGGATGTCGCGATCAGACATGCGGGAGACATTGCGGCCATCGACCATGATCTGACCACCGCTGACCGGTTCGAGGCGCGTGATGAGTTTGAGCAGCGTGCTTTTCCCCGCCCCTGAATGACCGGTCAGAAAGACCATTTCGGCAGGTTCGATATGCAGATTGACGGCCTTCAGGGCCTCATGCCCCCCCGGATAACGTTTGCTGACATTGCTCAACGTCAACACCGCCTATACCCCAATACACCCGTCTGTTTGAGACGTATTGCTCATCGCTCGAAGATAGCCCGGACGAAATCGTCGGCGTCGAAATCACGCAACCCGTCGATATCCTCGCCAACGCCGATGAAACGTATCGGCACGCCAACGCGCTTCGCGATCGCGAAGATGATCCCGCCCTTGGCAGTTCCATCTAGCTTGGTCAGAGTCAGCCCTGTCAAGCCAATGGCCTCGTGGAACTGCGTCGCCTGCGATAGAGCGTTCTGACCGGTACCGGCGTCGACGACGAGCATGACTTCATGGGGCGCCGTCGGATCGACCTTGGCCATGACCCGTTTGATCTTGCGCAGTTCATCCATGAGGTGACTCTGGGTGTGCAACCTGCCCGCGGTATCCGCGATAAGGACATCGATACCACGCGCCTTGGCAGACTGAATCGCGTCGAAGACCACGGCCGCAGGGTCGGAGGCTCTAGGTTGAGCGATCACGGGGACGTCGTTGCGCTCCCCCCAAACCACCAGTTGCTCTACGGCCGCTGCCCGAAAGGTGTCACCCGCCGCCAACATGACGGAGTGCCCCTGGCGTTGCAGCAGCTTGGCCAGCTTGCCAATGGTGGTCGTCTTGCCGACGCCGTTGACGCCGACCATCAGTATCACAAAGGGACTGTGTTGGGGGTCAATCTCGAGACGCCGACTGCACGGCTCTATGATCTTCGCCAAATCATCTTGCAGGGTCTGATAGAGGACGTCACCATCGGTCAACTGTTTCCGCGCGACCCGGTCCGTGAGGTCATCAATGATGGTCTGGGTCGCCTCGACACCGATATCCGCGGTCAACAGGACGGTTTCGAGCTCTTCCAGGAGGTCATCATCGATCTGTTTTCGGCCTTGAATCAGGCCTGCCAAGCCCTCGGCGAGGTTGCTGCGCGTCCGCTGCAAACGGTCCTTGAGTTTGCTAAAAAGCCCTTTCTTGCCTGAATCGTTCTGCGCTTCACTCATGCCCGTCGGTCTTTCTTCATGCTTATCGTCATAACCACTCTGTGTCGGTTTATCGATCACGGATTTTCACCGATAATGGGACCCGCCGCGTTCGCGAGATATCCTAGCATGAAGCGGCGTTCAGAATAAGCAAACGGGGCCCACGGGGTCCGGACGTAGACAGAGATCCCTGAACAGGATCCTGTCGATCGAGAACTCTTGGGAGATTTGGCTGTCCTACCCAAGTCTTTAAGTGGGAGATTATGCCTTGAAAAAATCCGTTATCCTTTTGTCCCTGACCGTCGCGGCCGTTCTTCCGGCGTGCAGCCACCTGACTTCAACTCCGGCCATGAATCCGGCCACCACGACGACCGCGCCCACCATTGAGAAGGGCGACAGCCGGACCCATGTCTATCAGCTGGACAACGGACTCAAGGTTATCGTCCGCGAAGACCATCGCGCCCCGGTCGTCGTCTCCCAGGTCTGGTACAAAGTCGGCAGCAGCTATGAACCCAATGGCATCACCGGTATCTCGCATCTACTTGAACACATGATGTTCAATGGCACCAAAACTCACCCGCCGGGTGAGTTCTCAAGAATCATCAGCGCCAACGGCGGACGCGAAAACGCCTTCACCGGACAGGACTACACGGCCTATTTTCAACAACTCGAACGCAGCCGACTCAAGGTTAGCTTTGAACTCGAGGCTGATCGCATGCATAACCTCGTGATCAAGGCCGATGAATTCGCCAAGGAGCGTCAAGTCGTCATGGAGGAGCGTCGCATGCGCACCGATGACAACCCCAATGCCCTGACCGATGAACAGTTCAACGCCGCCGCCTTCACGAACAGCGGTTATCACCATTCCGTCATCGGTTGGATGAACGATATCGAGGCCATCACGATCGATGACCTGCGTCACTGGTACCACCGCTGGTATGCGCCCAACAACGCCACGCTCGTCGTCGTCGGCGACGTGACCGGCGCCGAAGTCTTCAAGCTCGCTAAACAGTATTTTGGCCCGGTTCCGGCCAATGATGCACTAGATATCCGTCCGCCTGCCGTCGAACCAGAACAACTGGGTCCTCGCGAGGTCGTCGTCAAGGCGCCCGCCAAACTGCCCTACCTGTTGATAGGTTACAAGGTGCCCGCGCTGCATGGTGCTCAAGAGACATGGGAACCCTATGCCCTTGAGGTCCTGGCCGGCATCCTTGACGGTGGCACTAGTGCGCGGTTGTCACGTGACCTGATACGCGGCGATCAAATTGCGTCCTCGGTCGATGCCGGCTATGACATCGGCGGACGCTTGCCGGGACTGTTCGTGCTTGACGGCACTCCAAATGACGGCAAGACCACCGCCGATCTCGGGCAGGCCCTGTCGAAACAAATCAAGACACTTCAAGACGAGTTGGTACCGGAAAACGAACTGGACCGGGTCAAGGCCCAAGTCATCGCCGAGGACGTCTACGACCGCGATTCAGTCTTCTACCAAGCCATGAAACTTGGCATGTACGAGACCGTCGGCTTGAGCTGGCAGGACGTCGGACGCTACGTCGATAACATCAAACAGGTCACTCCCGGCCAAGTGCAAGCCGTTGCCCGCAAGTACCTGACGGATGACCACAAAACCACTGCGACGCTCGTGCCACTGCCCATGACCCGTCAGCCCCGTGGACATGGACCGATGATCGGTCCGATCCGCTAGCGCCATTATCGAGCGCAGCGCAAAAATACGGACAACCTCAACAGTTAAATCGATTCATACAAGGATATCGCCCATGTCGAATTCAAAGACCTATAGATCCGTGCGTTACCGCCTTTCGGTCGGCCTATTGATCGGACTGATCACCTGTCTCATGACGGCGCCTGTCTTGGCGGGGATCGACATCCAGCACTGGCAGACAAACAATGGGGCCAGGGTCTATTTCGTGGCCGCTCCGGACCTGCCAATGGTCGATATCAAGCTGGTCTTCGATGCAGGAAGCGCCAGAGACGGCGCCCATCCGGGTATTGGCCAGCTCACGGCAAACCTAATCGAGGACGGTACCGAAACCATGAACGCGGACGCCGTCGCCAGCCGCTTCGAAGCCCTTGGTGCGCGCTTTAATACCCGCAGTCTGACCGACATGGCCAGCATCAGTCTCCGCAGTCTATCTGATACATCCCATCTGAACCCTTCACTCGCGACCCTGGAAGATATTCTGAAGGCCCCCGCCTTCGCGGAGGACGCCTTGTTGCGCGAACGCCGCCTTCAGCTCGCCCACCTTAAATCCGAGGAAGAGTCCCCGGGTGATATCGCCTACCGCATGTTCATGGCGGGCTTGTACGGACGACACCCTTACGCCACCGACCCACTGGGAACTGTGCAAACCTTGAACGCCATCAATCGTGATGACGTCCGGACTCACTACCGCCGCCTATACGTCGCCAACAATGCCGTGATCGCCATCGTTGGCGATCTGGACCTGGGCCGCGCCAAACAGGTGGCGCAGCAACTTAGCAGCGCGCTTGCGGCTGGAAAGGCCCCAGCCGCCATGCCTCCTGCCAAGCCACTTGCGCAGGCCACCGCATTGACCCGTGATTTTCCCTCAAGCCAGACACACATCCTGATCGGTCAGCCAGGCATGCGACGCGGTGACCCGGATTATTTTGCGCTATACGTCGGCAACCATATGCTCGGCGGCAGCGGGCTGGTGTCCCGAATTAGCGAAGAAATCCGCGAGAAAAGGGGACTGGCCTATAGTGCTTACAGCTATTTTTCGCCCATGCGGATCGATGGTCCGTTTACGATGGGCCTACAGACCCGCAACGAGAAGGCCGCCGAAGCGCGTGACCTGATGATCAACATCCTGCGCACGTTCATGGACAAGGGGCCGACCGCGGCCGAGCTCAAAGCCTCGAAACAAAACATTACCGGCGGCTTTCCCCTGCGCATTTCCAGCAACAAGAAGATCGTCGGGTATCTCTCCGCTATCGGCTTCTACAAGCTCCCGCTCGATTACCTGGATACCTTCAACGACAAGGTCAATGCGGTAACCGCCGAGCAGATCGTCGACGCGTTCCGGCACCGTATCGATCCTGACCGCCTTGTGACGGTCAGCGTTGGTGCGACCGACCATGCGCAATGAATAAGCCCCCTTCGACGCAGCCGGAAGGGGTCGTCCGTATCATCGGTGGACAATGGCGGGGGCGTAAGCTCACCTTTCCTCAGCAGACTGCAATCCGACCAACTCCGGATCGCGTTCGAGAGACCGTATTCAACTGGCTACAAGGCTGGATCCATGGCGCCCGCTGCCTTGACCTTTATGCGGGCAGCGGCGTCTTGGGGTTTGAGGCCTTATCGCGCGGCGCGAGTTCGGTAATACTGGTTGACGAGGACATCCGGGTCGTTCAACAACTGCAACGTTGTTGCGAACAGCTGGAGACCCAGGATGCCCGAGTTGAGTGGACATCGGCTGAC
This sequence comes from uncultured Gammaproteobacteria bacterium, assembly GCA_964487925.1. Taxonomy (GTDB): domain Bacteria; phylum Pseudomonadota; class Gammaproteobacteria; order SZUA-140; family SZUA-140; genus RI-283. Next base: position 21,038 of record CAZASZ010000018.1, on the reverse strand, counting down.
GACTTTCTGCTCAAGGGCGACAGGATGCGGTACGATATAGTCTTTCTCGACCCGCCTTACCGGGATCAACGCCTGACACAAGATTGTGAGCGACTGGAACGATATGGTTTACTCTCCGACGAGGCATGGATCTATCTCGAGGACGCTACCGATCACGATCGGCCGAAACTCCCCGATAACTGGTCCTATTTCAGAGAGAAAACGGCCGGCCAAGTCTGTTACCGGCTCGCCAAAAGAGTTTCGGGAACATTAGGACAAGCGCTCCAGCATGACAAAGATCACTGCAATCTATCCGGGGACGTTTGACCCCATCACGCTGGGCCATGCCGACATCGTCAGCAGGGCCGCACACCTGTTCGACCACGTCATCGTGGGGGTCGCCGCGAGCCCATCTAAAACTCCGGTATTTTCCTGGCCGGAACGGATTGACCTGGCCAGAACCGCCTTGTCGTCAATTCCTCAAGTCGAGGTGGCCGGCTTCGATAACCTATTGGTGGACTATGCGAGGCAGCGTGGCGCACAGGTCATCATTCGCGGTCTCCGAGCTGTATCGGACTTCGAATATGAGTTTCAGCTGTCGCGAATGAACCGAAAACTGGCGCGAGACATCGAGACCTTATATCTTACGCCCTCGGAGCAGTTCGAATACATCTCATCAAGCCTGGTTCGAGAGATCGCATCGCTGGGCGGGGATATCGGCGACTTCGTCCACTGTGACGTTCAAACGGCGCTTGCTGCGCGACTGAGCGATCGCAATGGACGTTCGGAGCCCTAGAATACTTAATTAATAACCCTAACTACGGAAGAACGAGCCTATGTCGCTGATCATTACCGATGAATGCATCAACTGTGATGTCTGTGAACCCGAATGCCCAAATGGGGCGATCTATCAAGGGGAAGAGATCTATGAGATCAACCCCGAGCTCTGCACAGAATGCGTGGGTCATTTCGATGAACCCCAATGCGTCGACGTCTGTCCCGTGGACTGCATCCCCAAAGACCCGAACCATGAGGAGACTGAAGATCAGCTCATGGAGAAATATCACCGCCTCACGGACTAATGCGCGGCCTTTTAGAACTAGGACTTAGAACTATAAGATCTATACTGAAGACAAGGATGATCCATACAAGATACAGAGCACGCATCTCGATCACCTGGCTCCTGATCCTGCTGCTGCAAGTCCCGGCGGTCATGGCCCGTACTCAGGCCGCGATCGCCAGCGCCCATCCGCTAGCTACAGCCGCCGGACACGAGGTCCTTGCCGCCGGTGGCAATGCGTTCGATGCAGCCGTCGCCGTCAGTGCCGCCCTCGCCGTGGTCGAACCCGCAAGCTCGGGTCTGGGCGGTGGCGGATTCTGGCTGATACACCGCCAGGATGGCATTGATCTCATGATCGATGGCCGCGAGAAGGCCCCGCAGGCCGCATCCAGGAACATGTATCTGGATAAAAACGGCCACGTCATCCCGAAGTTGTCGATAAACGGCGCGCTCGCGGCTGGCATCCCCGGAACAGTCGCAGCGCTAGACTTCCTCGCCACCCACTACGGCAAGCTGCCCCTAAGCCAGGATCTCGCCCCAGCCATTAAGCTTGCCCGGGACGGATTTACTGTAGGAGAACACTACCGCCGACTGGCCCGATTTCGGCTACCCGTGCTGAAAAGCTTTCCGGCTTCCACCCACCTTCTCGATCAAGGCAATACGCCGGGTAAAGGTTTCGTGCTCAAACAGGCCGATCTGGCCAAGACCCTTGAGGTCATCGCCAAGAACGGCGCAAAGGGCTTCTATTCCGGTGCCATCGCGAAACAACTCGTCGATGCGGTCCGTGCCGCTGGCGGCATCTGGACCCAGGATGACCTTCGCGACTACACAGTCAGCATCCGTCCGCCGCTGAGAGGCGAATTCCAGGGGATGCGGATCACAACGGGCTCGCCGCCCTCTTCGGGCGGCGTCGGTCTGCTGACAATGCTCAACATACTGGCCGGTTACGACCTCGAGAAGTTATCGGCGAGCGACCGTGCCCACCTGATCATCGAAGCCATGCGTAGGGCCTACCGCGACCGGGCCGAGTATCTCGGCGATCCGGATTTCGTCGACATGCCGGTTTCACTGCTGATTAACCCCTATTATGGTCGCGGCCTGGCTCAGTCGATCCGTATGGATCGCGCGACACCTAGCTCCAGCCTGCCTGGCTATGACATTGACGCCCAATCCGAAGCACACAATACGACCCATTTGTCGATCATCGATGGCGACGGCAACCGAGTCTCAGCCACGATGTCGATCAATTATCCCTTCGGTTCGGGCCTCGTCGCCGAAGGGACCGGCGTGATCCTCAATGACGAGATGGACGACTTCTCGTCCAAACCTGGCGTACCCAACGTTTACGAACTAATCGGTTCCGAGGCTAATGCCATCGCGCCCGGCAAGCGGCCGTTGTCGAGCATGACACCGACCTTTCTCGAGGACGATCGCGGGATCGTCGCTCTGGGCACCCCCGGCGGCAGCAGGATCATCACGATGGTCCTGTTGGCCACACTCGATTACGCGGCAGGGGGCACACCAAAGAGCGTGGTTGCAGTCCCCCGCTTCCATCACCAATTCTTACCCGATCAGGTCAGCTACGAGCCTGGGGCCTTCACGCCGGAGTTGGTTCAAGATTTGAGTAGACGCGGGCACAAACTCCACGCCATGCGACGTACCTACGGCAACACCCAGATCGTCATGTGGGATAAGCGGGAAAATCGGTTCCTGGCAGCCAGCGACCCTCGCGGCGAGGGCGCGGCCGAAGTTAAGTAGACGGTCCGGCATGCCATTTCGGCGCAGTGGTCCTAGCAGGCCGCTAGAAGTGCATCAGTCGTTTCAGCGTGTGGTAAATTTAGACCAAACTAGAGAAAGGGATGATCATGAAAAAATTATTGGTTGTTATATCGCTGAGCATGTTTGTGTTTGGCTGTGAAAGTACCCAGCAAAAAGCATATGACTTAAAAGCTGATACGGTCGGCACACGTCGTGTTGTCGAGGTTTATACAGAGACAGGCACAAAAGTAGCCACCATTGAAGACAAAAGCATGAGATATGAATTGGTCGGAGAACGTTCAGTCCGACTGTGGTTGGGTTCTAAAAACGAGAAAGTCATGATTGGCAACATGGGCTTTATAATTCGCGACAAATGACATCCCCTTGAGCAATTGTCGCGAGCCTGTAAATAATTCAGACGCCCGGCCGGATCGGCCTCCCATAATCGATGATCAGTGGGGCGTGATCCGAAAAGCGCTCGTCGCGATAGATTGATGCGGCCTTGACAGCATCACGCAAGTCGGGCGTAACGACCTGATAGTCAATCCGCCAGCCGACATTCTTGGCCCATGCCTGGCCACGATTAGACCACCAAGTGTATTCATCCGCATCCTGATTAACGACCCGAAAGGCATCGACCATGCCAATGTTGTCGAACAGGTCGTCCATCCATGCCCGTTCCTCTGGCAGAAACCCGGAATTCTTCTGATTTCCCCGCCAGTTCTTGATGTCGATCTTCTTATGGGCGATATTCCAGTCGCCACAAATCACGTAGGAACGCCCTGAGCCTACCATGCCCGCAAGTACTGGGCGGAAACGATCCATGAGATCGTATTTGACGGCCTGCCGCTCCTCTTTACTCGAACCGGAGGGCATATAGAGGGATGCAATGGAAAGATCGCCGAAATCGACTTGCAGGTAGCGCCCTTCGGCATCGAACTCCGGCCATCCGAAGCCATAGGTCACCGCATCGGGTTCATGGCGACTGTAGACCGCTACGCCGCTGTAGCCGGGTTTTTCGGCCTCATGAAAGAAGCTGTGATAACCCTCTGGCGAAAAGATCGTATCGGTGATCTGGTGCTGTTTGGCCTTGAGTTCCTGGATGCAAATGACATCGGCATCTTGAGCAGAAAGCCACTCAAAAAAGCCCTTGCGCGCAGCAGCACGGATGCCGTTAACGTTGACCGATATGATCCGCATGCCGGAGGCTATTTCGGGGCCTGTAGTGTCGGCGAAATGGCAATGCTGCCCAAGGCGCTTTGCTCACGATATTGTTCGCATAGGGCTAAGTTGCTCAAACACTGCCATCCATTCGCCGAAGCGGGAGGGCTCGGCATCGCTTGTGCGCCCACAACGAGAAACAGGGTGAGCCAAAAGATCAGGACGGTCATTCTGGAGGTCATAGAATCATCTCTTAAAAAGCTATATATAATTTCCGACCACCTGTCCCTGAGGGGAATAAGCCCTGAAGGAAAACAAAAATGGGTTTGGGAACTGCCTAATATATCACAATACCCGTTGCGCTAAGCTCGACTTGACGCCTTGTCCCGGCAATCGTTACAGATGCCATAGATATACAAGGCGTGATCCGTAATCTCATATCCCATGCGTTCAGCGACCTCGCGCTGATGCTTTTCAATATGCTCGTCGACGAATTCATCGACCCTGCCACAGGAGGTGCACAGGATGTGGTCGTGGTGTTCGCCGTGGTCAAGCTCGTAACATGACGCGCCGTCCCCGAAGTTGTGGCGAACAATCAGTCCGGCGGCCTCAAACTGAGTCAGTACCCGGTAGACAGTGGCAATCGGTATCCCGACATCGTCGCCATCCTCCACCAATCGCCTGTAGACATCCTCGGCGGATAAATGATGAACATCGCTCTCTTCGAGGAGACGCAAAATGCGCAAGCGCGGGTGCGTGACCTTGAGACCAACGCGTTTCAGATCGAGGTCCGGATCGGATTTGTCCGTAGTCGTTGATGGTATATTTGTAGTAGTCTTAGGCATCGTCAAACGATTATCGAATTCCTGATGAGAATACTCAATTATAACGCACTAATCTTGCTCTGCATTTCCCTGATCTCTATGGCATTGCCTGCCTGCACGATCCACCGGATCGATATTCAGCAGGGAACGGTCATGGACCAGGATAATCTGGACCGCATCAAACCGGGGATGACCAAGGAACAAGTCGTCTTCCTGATCGGCGACGCCCCGATTCGCGACCCCTTTCACCCCAATCGCTGGGACTATATCTATACATTTAAATCCAGCGCCGATGGCACGACGGGGAAGCACGTCGTGCTGCGATTCGATGGGGATAAGTTAACCAGTATGAGTCAGAACGAGCTTCCGTCCAAGGAACCCGAGGCCAAATAAGCCGAGCTATAGTCAGCACATCACTGACCCTCGACGTCCCCACCCCCCTTCTTCATGCGTTTTCCTGCAGCGGCGCGCTGCTTTCGCACCTCCTTGGGGTCGGCGATGAGTTGACGGTAGATCTCGATCCGATCGCCCGTGCGTAATACGCGATCGGCCTTACAGATCTTGCCAAACACACCGAACTTCAGGTCATCAGCGTCATCGATCCCGGGGAAATGCTCGTTGATCCCCGAATGCTTGATCACATCGGCAACAGTGGTGCCCTCGGCAACGCTGACGGGCAGGATAAGCTGTTTTTCGGGCGTCGCATAGGCGACTTCTACCTCGATTCGATCACTCTTAACCATACACCTGCCTCGCTCTGCGACAAAAGGCATCGACCAATGAACCGGCAACCGGCTCAAACAGCTTGCCCGCCGTAGCCTTAAGAATCTTGTTCGTAAACTCGTAATCGAGCTTAAAGGTCACGACACAGCCTCCCTCACCCATGGGCTCGAAAGACCATACTCCATCAAGCCGCTTGAAGGGGCCATCCTCCAGCTTCATATCTATTCGCTTATCAGGGTTCAGATGATTCCGGGTCGTAAACGTCATTTTCAACGGTCCCTTCTGCAACGTCAGACTGGCCTTGATCTCGTCGTCGGTCTGGCTCCATATGCGCGCATCATGACAGGCAGGTAGAAACCTGGGGTAAGTATCAATCGCATTGACTAGGCGATACATCTCTGCCGGGCTGAAGGGTACAACGGCTGATCTCGATACCTTGGTCATCAATCCGCCGAGAGGCCGATGGCTTTCAGTATACCTATGGCATTCAAAAACACGATCGTCACGGCGGCCGGAGCCACGTACCGGATGCAGACATGCCACATCGAAAACAGCAGCGGTCGCCGCATCGCGAGTTCATCCCGGCTCGTCTTACGGGTCATGATCCAGGCACCATAGATCGCGATCAACAGACCGCCCAACGGCAGCATGATATTCGCCGTTAAGAAGTCAAGCAAGTCAAAAAAGTGTTTGCCGAACAAGGTGTAATCAGCCCACTCATTGAACGAAAATACCGTCCCCAAGCCAACCAACCACGTTGCGCCGCCAGCCCAAACCGAGGCCGATACTCGGGTCATATTATGATTCTCGACCAACCATGCCACGGCTGGCTCGATCAGAGAGATCGATGAGGTCCAAGCCGCGAATACCAGGAGGATGAAAAACAGCGTGCCGAAAAAAGCGCCACCGGGCATCTGACCGAAGGCGACCGGCAACGTCTGAAAGATCAGGCCAGGTCCGGATCCGGGTTCAAGACCATTAGCGAACACGACCGGAAAGATCGCCATTCCGGCCATGAGCGCCACCAAGGTGTCGGCGCCGACGATGATCAGCGAGGTCGAGGCGATCGAGGCGTCCTGAGGCATATAGGAGCCATAGACCATGATGGCACCCATGCCCAGGCTCAATGTAAAAAAGGCGTGCCCCATGGCGATCAGAACGCCGGCGCCCGTGATCTTGCCGAAGTCGGGGTCAAATAGAAAGTGTAGCCCCTGCATGAAGCTGCCTGTCGTCATGGCATAGCCGACGAGCAAGACCAGGATCACGAAAAGGGCTGGCATCAGGAACCGAACCGCCTGCTCCAGGCCACTCTTGACGCCACGGGCGACGACGATCATGGTAATGACCATGAACAGCGTATGCCAGATCAAAAGGCGCCCCGGGCTCTCGGTCAGGGATGAAAACAGCGTCCCAACCTGGTCTGCGGAGGCGCCGCTGAACATTCCTCCGGCCGAGCGAAAGACATAAGCCATCGCCCATCCGGCAATCACGCTGTAATAGGACAGGATCAGAAAACCGGCGATCACCCCCATCCAGCCAATATATTTCCAATGCGGACTCGCGCCCTCCTTTCTCGACAGGATGCGCATGGTATTGATCGGACTATGGCGTCCACGGCGCCCAATCATGATCTCGGCCATCATGATCGGCAAACCGATCAGTGCAATACAGATGAGATAGACCAGGACAAAGGCGCCGCCACCGTTCTCACCGGTGATATATGGGAACTTCCAGATATTGCCGAGCCCAACCGCCGAGCCCGCCGCAGCCAACACAAAGGTCCAACGTGACGACCACTGGCCATGGATGGTGAGATCCTGATTCTCAGACATGGCGGCCCCATTCAAATTCGTGATTCACTCTATTTCCTCGATTCCACTGTTGACTCAGGAACCGATGGACCGCGCCAACGGCCTGAGTTGAAGGTGATAAAACATCTCCAGATAACGGCTCGTTTCGGCATGCTCCAGATTCGTGACATATTTCCAGAAACCGTAGACACGCGACAACATCATCATGCGCTGAGCGTAGAGCTTCCAAGTATAACGGCTCTCGATCCGCGCCAAGGCCGCGTCTGAAATCGTCCGCCAATAGTCGGCATCCTGACCGGCCTGATCAAAAAATGCGGTCAACTTGGCCGCTGCCTCGTCGCCATGATTCGGATCGATGTGAAATCCCGAACGGCCATCCTCAATAATCTCCAGGGGCCCACCGTAACGCGTGGCAAAAGTCGGCAAGCCAGCGCTCATTGCCTCCACGACCGTCAGCCCGAAGGCCTCGAATAGTGCCGGTTGCACGAACACACCCTGCTGATCGGCGATGAAGCGATAAAGTTCGCCCGCCATGGCCTTCTCGAGGTGAATCCCAAGCCAGCGCACCTGGCCGTCAAGGCCATATTGGTTCATGAGTTCATGCATTCTGGCAATCTGGGCCTGCTCCTCACGATCATCAGATTTATCTTCGGACACATGCCCCGCGATCAACAACAAATTAGCCGCTGATCGCAGCGCTGGGGAGCGGCCGTACCATTCCACGAGACCCGCAATATTTTTTATGTGATCAAGCCGGGCCATGCTGAAGATAATGGGCTTGTCTCGGTCCGTCAAACAACCACGCACATCTTCCCGATCGGCGCTGCCGAAGACCAAATCCGAGATCTCCCCGTGCAGTGCCCGGAGACGGCGATCTGTCTCATGATAGGAAAAATAGACGCAATCATCCGCGCCCGGCGACACGATATTGAACTTGGGATCGTACATATCGATACCATCGACGACGCGATAAAGTCCCGGCAGGGTAAAACTACTGTAGCTCTCATACTGCCCAAGGCTATCACCATTCCCTGCGATCTCCTGATAAGTACTGGTGATAATGAAATCAGAGGCGTTCATGGCGATAAGATCCGCCGTGAACTGGCACGCGAAATGGTATTGAGCGTCGTTATCCTGCCAGTAGAGGTCCGACATCAGGTATTTTGACTTCTCAAGCGCGTGGGCAATGGTGCATTGCGTGACCTGAAGCTTCTGGGCCAGCAGGGTCGCGACGAGATTGCCATCCGAATAATTACCGATAATGAGATCCGGGCGACCAGCCAACTCGGCCATAACCTCCTTCTGGACCTCGCCGGCAAAGTCCTCCAAATACGGCCAAACCTCAAAGCGAGAGACCCAATGGGGCAGCATCTCGCCATTGGAGCGCCGAAACGGCACCCGCAGGATACGGGCGTTTTCGGTTCCGGTAATAGGCTCAATACGCTGATTACAGGTGGTATCTCCAGCCTCTGGGATCAATCTGGTTACAACCAGGATCTGAGGATCGATATCGAGGCCCTGCTCGGCGATCGACAGGCGCATCTCCTTTTCAAGCGCATGGACCTGATCAAGGATATAGACTACCTGACCACCGGTATCCGGCAGGCCCAGTACCCGGTCCTGGGCAAAATAACCGTGTGGCGAGACGATCACGATACTAAAGATCATCGGGACCCGGCTCAGAAACCGCTCGATATTGGCTGGATCCGGCGCTTCCAGGATATCGACAAGCAAGGAAAAACTATCTCTCATGCGGGTAACCGAACGCCCCCAGCCGGGCTCAAACCCATAGGACTCAAGTGTATGCGCCACAGCATCCCAGGTCTCGTCCTGAGGCTGCCCGCTAAGGAACTGCTCAGCCTTACGCAGCCCCTGCCTCAGGGCGCTGACCGAATCGATATGGGCGTTGACCATGAGTTGCCGCCCACGACAGTGGTGAACACGGAGAAACTCCACTAATGGCTGTAGGCCCGTCCCTTTGTCCTGAAACAGCTCACTCGATAACCGCCGGTTTAGAAATTCAACGCCTCGCCCAATCGAACGCGCCTCCTTCAGCTTCGGAAACCCCCGGTTAAAGGGTTCTGTATCAAATTCAAGGACGTGATTCGTCTCCGCTTGACCGGTGACAAGGCGCTCCTTGCATGCCAAGTAATCACTGGGCGATAAAGCGTCGACGTCAAGAGACTCGACATGGATACGAAACAGCTTCATGCGCGCGATACGCGGCCGAGCGGCAAGATAGAACCATGGTCCGTCAAGAGCGGCCTCCTGAGCAGCGCCAATAATCTCGGCTAGGATGCTGTCCTTAATCGACTCCCCTGCGTCTTCCAAGCAGAATTCGCTAAAGATATCCTGGATATCCGAGCGCAATAAAAAGGGCCGATTGAGCCCTACATATCTCCGCAACAGGGTGTAACAAGCATCCCGATGCTCATCGATAAACTGCTTAAGAAAATCCGTCAAGATTATCCCTCCATATCAGGGTCCGGGTCCCTGGGCGAGCCCAGAAAATCGTAGTAGTTCATCGCCTCGAGGATTCCGGCGGCATACTCGCCTTCGGCAAAGTAGATCCGCTCGCGCCCTCTAAGCACTTCCAGTTCGGGACTGTGGTTACCTACGACGACACCAAGCGTCTCGCCGGCCAGCATATCCTCGTCATTCCCCGAATCTCCCGCAGCCAGGATATGTTCGACCGGGATACCCCACTTGTCGGCCACAAAGCGCAGAGCTGCACCTTTGGAGGCCCGAACAGGCAGGATATCGACGTAGAAGTCGTGCGAGATGATGACCTCGGCATGAAGGTCCTGCTTTCTGAGCATGCGCTTAATCTGGGCCTGTGAAGGTGGCTCTGGGCCATCGAAAAAATAACTGATTTTGAACGCAGACTGCTCCGGGTCAGGTTGGAGCTTTAGGCCCGGCAAACCTTCAAGCGCCGCATGCACGCGTTTTGGCTCCCAGAGATTATCGATGTTCCGACGCCAGACATCGTCGGCAAGATACATCGGGGCGTAAGAGATCTCGGTTCCGGTCGCACAGATATAAAAATCCGGCTCCGGAACCCGACTCCTGCGCAGGACGGTGCGTGTGCTTTCAAGTTGGCGGCCGCTGACAACCCCAAAGGCCAGCCGATTTCCAGCCTCTCGAACGCATTTGACAAAACCCCGCAGGGCTTCCTCGTCACCGATCAAGGTGTGGTCGACGTCGCATACCAGTATCCGGTCGGCTGTGGCCAAGCGCCCCTTGACCCGAGTCCTGACTCCGCTTTCGGCGGACTTGCTCCTACGTTTTCTCGGCAGACGTTTGACTACCTCTCGGACATATTTGTGGGCATGACCTGACCAAGAAAAATGGCGTCGGACGCCGTTGAGCCCGGATTTCGACCAGCGTTTCCAGCGCGCCTGATTGCTCAAGACATCAAGTATGACCTCCCCCATACGCTTGGTATCAAGGGGATCGATCAAATAACCGTTATTGCAATAGTTCAAGATATCCTTGGGGCCACCGTCCTCGGTGGCTATCATGGGCAGGCCGCTGGCAGCGGCCTCAAGCAACGTCAGGCCGAACGGCTCGGTCAGCGCAGGGTTGACGAACACCCCCCGGCTCTTGGCGGCGAGACGATAGAGGTAGCCCACGTCCCTCGCTTCATGCTGTTTCGGCATGGCAACATGGCCGTAGAGGTCATAGCGGTCGATCAGCATGATCAACTCCGTCAGGACCTGTCGAGCCCCCTTCTCCATCTTGCGAATATCGCCCCTGTTACCTGCCACGATGACTAGATTAGCCTTGTCGCGCAGCCCTGGCGTCTCGGCATAGGCGCGCATCAACGCCGCGATATTCTTGCGCGGATCGGCCCGGGAAAGGGCCAAAATCATCGGTCGCTCAGGGACATGCAGGAAACGTGAGATCTCTTCGTAGATAGCGGGTTTGAATTTGCCCCGTCGGGGCGGATAAAAGCTCTCGAGATCAACACCTGGTGGGATAACAACCATCCGCTGGGGCTGATTGTTATCGTAGAGGACGTATTGTTCCTCGACCTCCTGCTTGGTACTCGTGATGACGAGTTCGGCAAGGTCCAATGCGCTTTCCTCGGCCTCAATTCGCTTACCTATGTGGTATTGACGCTCGATTTGCTCATCCGATACACCGTTTGCTTTAAGACGCTGCAACTTTACCCTGCCCATCGAGTGCCCGGTAAAGACCAAAGGAACCTCTAGCAGACTGCACAGACGGCGTCCGATGTATCCGGCATCGGCATAGTGAGCATGGATAACGTCCGGAATACGTCCAACCCGGCGGATATGTTTCAACGCCTGATCCGCTAAGCTGTCGAGATACGGCCACAGGACCTCTTTCCGCAGATAACGCCTAGGACCGCACGGTAGACGAATTATTTGTGCGCCGGGAGCAAGTTCCTCAACGGGTTCCGCATAATCAGGAGAGATCTTGCTGTCAATGACCTGACGAGTCAGGACATCAACCCGTTCTACGTCATCATGAGCGGCAAGGGCTCGGGCCAGCTCAAGCACATATTTGATTTGCCCCCCCGTGTCGGCATCCTGACCTAGCTCCATGTCCTGACCCCGAACAAGGCCATGAACAGTCACGAGTATCAAATAAAGGCCACGTCGGTGGCTAACCGCCATCTATTACGTCTCCCAACGGTCCAGACATTGACGATATACGGCAGGATCTGAAATCGTTGCCCCTCTCACGCCGCACACTAACGACGCGAATTCCAAGGCTCGATTCAGTGTCTCGGACTGCCCCCACCCCATGGCGAGACCGAGCAGGGATACCGAACTGAACGCATCCCCCGCTCCGACGGTATCTTTGAGGTCGACAACCGCCACTGGGTGCCCCTGGCGTATGGTACTATCTTCCAAAAAGAACGCTCCGGCCTCGCCTTGAGTAACGATCAACTTACCGAGCCCATATTGGTGTTTGAGTCGTCGCGCACCGTCGGAAAGTGCATCTGGCCCGCAGCCGGTGATCGCCTGGAGCTCGATATCGTTGACCTTGGCCCATGACGCTCCTTTCAGGAGCTCGCAAACGCGCTCCATCGGCGTCCATGGGGGACGCAGATTGACATCGACGCAGCGCTGCGTCCCTGGTAGATCGGCGAGGAGAGAAAAAGCATCCCGCGAACAAGAGTGCCGCAAGGCCAGCGTACCATGATAAAATAGACCGGGTTGAATGGATGCGACTTTTGAGCAGGCCAGTTCACCATCAATGAAGTCGTATGCCTGATCAGCCACGATATCGAATCCGGGTTGGCCATCCTTGAGAGATACCTGGACTTGACCGGTCGGGTGCAAGTCGTCGGTCTGAAGGGCGGACAGATCCAGCCCCCAACGAGACATGGTGTCGATAACTCGCCTGCCCTGTTCGTCATCACCCACCCGGCTAATCAAGATGGGGCTCAGACCGAACCCCTGCAAATGCCAAGCAACGTTGACAGGGGCGCCGCCGAGCACGGCAGTGCCGTCGGGAAAGTGGTCAAACAGGACCTCGCCAAAGATCAATGGACGGCCAGGCATGTCATGTCGCTCCCTATTGCATCGTCAGAATAAGCCACAAATCTACGATAGCAGCAATCGGGGACAACAACAATTTGACGAGGGGTGTTCGCTGTCCTTGACACCCTGAATGTGGCGGTGATAATACAAAAACTACATGTCTAGAGCCAAGGCGAAAAAGACGGATCGTCGTATATTATGAACAAGCGAAATCATCTCTTTTTTGTCTCCATCGCATCCACCTTGATCTTCCTGGCGTCCTGCGCGGGGCTCCCCCCCACTCAGGAAATGAGTGATGCCCGTCAGGCCATGCAAGCTGCAGATGACGTCGAAGCAGCGCAGCTCCTGAAGGAGCGGATGGAGCATGTCACAGCACTCGTCCGTGACGCCGAACAAAACCTGTCCAAGCATCACTACGGGCTGGCACGGCAATCGGCCCTGACTGCGAAGAACGAGGCCAATACCATCAGGTCTGTAACCTGGGCGATCCGACAGGCTCGCTCAGCCATGGATCAGTTGCCCGCTGAGTTGGCGGAGCTAAAGAAACGGCTGGAGACGAAACTTCGCTCTGCCATGGTTGCCGCTCAGGCAGGCCGGGACGCGGAGGCTATCAGGACCTGTGAAAAAATTAGACAGGCCATCACGACGGTCAGCGATAGCAATAATTAGCCCTGCGCCACAATTGGCGACGGACTATTTCAATAGAACAGGCATTTACGGAAACATAAGGCGACCGTGTGAAAAAACTCGAATTACTCTTTGAACATGCACTTTGGAACAGCCGTTTTGTTGTCCTACTTGCCGTCGTCAGCAGTCTAGCAGCGAGCATAGCCATGTTCTTCATGGCAACCGTCGACGCCTTCTATATGGTCATCCATGTCGGCGAATACGCGTCACCAGCGCTCGATATCGCCAGCCGAAGCGAGATGCGCGGCACGTCAATCACGCACATCGTCGAGATCGTCGATGGCTATCTTCTGGCCACGGTCATGCTAATCTTCGCCCTGGGTCTCTATGAGCTGTTTATCAGCAAGATCGACATGGCCGAGAATGACGAAAATGCCTCCAAGGTCCTGTTTATCACCAATCTCGACGACCTCAAGGCGCGTCTCGCCAAGGTCATTCTAATGATCCTAATCGTCAAGTACTTTGAGCACGCCACGGCCATGCATTTCAACAATGCCTTGGATCTGCTCTATCTTGCAGCAGGCATCGCATTGATCGGACTGGCGATCTACCTATCGCACGCGGCCGACGAACATGGCGGGAGTGGTGGCCACTGAGCAACCTCGCTGGGTGCGACCCTAGGTGTTCAAACCACCTTAGCTCCGGTCACAAACTCTAATCCTCGATACGTCCGTCTCGTGCCGCCCTCAGGACGATCTGGTCAAAGGCGTCCACATCGAGAATCCCCTGCTCCGCCACGACATCCCGAACAGGTCGACCGCTGGCCTCCGAGGTCTTCGCAATCTCCGCAGCTTCGGCATATCCGATCTGGGTATTAAGTAACGTAGCAAGGCCCACACTGGTCTGAAGAAATGCTTGGCAGCGCTCCCGGTCGACCGCAATTCCTGACAGATTCTTAGTGGTTGCTGCCTCGATCGCAGCAGTGACCCAGTCCATGGCATCGAATAGCGCCGAACCAATCCCGGGCATCATGACGTTTAACTCAAGTTGGCCCGCTGCCGACATGGCGGCAATGGCGGCGTCCTGGCCCAGGACTTGATAGCACACCATGTTCAGCATCTCAAACATGACCGGATTGACTTTACCCGGCATGATGCTCGATCCGGGTTGAACGGCCGGCAGGCGGATCTCCCCAATACCTGTCCTCGGGCCCGAGGCCAACAGCCGCATATCGTTCGAGATCCGGGTAAGCTCTATGGCGAGATCACGCAGGGCCGACGATAAGTTCTGAATATCCCGCATCGACTGCATCTGCGCAGCCAAGTCTTCGGCCGAACATATCGGCTCCCCCGTCAGTCCTGCCAATTCAAGCGCCACCTGCTCAGCATAACCTGGAGAGGTGTTGAGTCCGGTGCCAGCAGCGCTGCCGCCGAGGCCTATTTCGCACAAGGGGTGACGTGTATCCGAAATCCGGGCAGCGCATCGTCTGAGCGTCCAGGCATAGGCCTTGAGCTCCCGGCCGACAGTAGTCGGGACGGCGTCTTGAAGGTGAGTACGCGCGCTTTTGACGGTATCGACCTCCGCCGCACCGAGAGTCTCATAAGCCTCGACCATACCCTCGACGGCGGCGATAAGCCTGGGCAGCTTGGCAAGTGCCGCCAACCGGATTGCCGTCGGAATAGTATCGTTTGTACTCTGTCCCATGTTGACATGGTCGTTCGGGTGTACCGGCGTATAGTTGCCACGCTGTCCACCGAGCGCAACGTTGGCAAGGTTTGCGATGACCTCGTTACTGTTCATGTTATGGCTGGTGCCTGCGCCCGCCTGAAAACGATCGACGACAAACTGGTCGAGATACTCCCCTCCCAGAATTTTATCGCAAGCCGCGATAATGGCCCCCGCCAGTTGATCTTCCAGCCAACCGGCCTTGTTGTTGGCAACGGCGGCGGCGCGCTTGATTCGGACATGAGCACGCACGAAATCGACATCTGGCCGACGGCCGCTGATCGGAAAGTTCTCGACGGCGCGGGCCGTCTGAATGCCATACCAGGCCGAATCAGCGACCCCCAAGGTGCCCAAACTATCCTTCTCGATGCGCGTCGTAGTCATATCGATCTCCCGATCTCAGTATTTGATCGGGCTATCATACAAAAAATAAGCTAGGCGGATACAGGCAGAAAAACAGTGATGGGGTGGAAAATCCGTTGGCGACGTCGGTCGTCGCCAACGGGCGCGTAGCTATTTAATGCAGACTGCCCGAACCGAGGCCATGTCCGTCAGCCCCTGAAGACACTTCTCGATACCGTCCTGCTTGAGGGTGCGGGTGGTTCCCTCATTCAATGCGACGCGAAGAAACTCGCGCGCCGGAGCCTGCTCAATTATCATCTTCTTGATCGCCGGTGATGCCTTCAATAGCTCGTTGATGGCGACACGGCCGTCGTAACCGGTATCTTGGCAGCGAGAGCAACCCGCAGCATGATACATTCTGACCTCGCCTGCCTCGTCACCATGACGACGCTTCCAATCCATGACGATCATTTCCTCAATAGCCGCGCGTTGTTCCGGAATGGAGTCTCGATTGATGAGGTCCTGACAATACTCATCAGCAAGGGCGTGCAGATCCGCAGCTTTCAGGATCTTGGCCTCACGACAGTGTGTGCAGAGGCGGCGCGCCAAGCGCTGTGCCAGTATCCCCACTAGAGCGTCGGCCAGATTGAGCGGGTCCATGCCCATGTCCAGAAAACGGCTGATACTGTCCACTGAATTATTCGTATGTAGCGTGGACAGCACGAGATGGCCCGTCAGCGAGGCCTCAATGCCCATGGCCGTGGTCTCACGATCACGCATCTCGCCGACCATGATGACGTCAGGATCCGCCCGCAGGAATGTCCGCATTGCATTGGCGAAGGTCACACCGACCTTGGGATTGACCTGGACCTGCCGAAGACCCTTCTGGGTGATCTCCACGGGGTCCTCCGCTGTCCAGATCTTGCGCTCAGCGGTATTGAGATAGCCCATGATGGAATGCAGGGTCGTACTCTTACCTGAGCCGGTTGGCCCGCAGACGATAAAAAGTCCGTAAGGGAGGCTAACCATTTCGGTCAACGCGTCATAGTTTTCCTCTGTCAGACCAAGCTGGCGTAGCGGAATGGGGTTGCCGCTCGTGAGGAGACGCAGGACCACGTCTTCTTGATTGCCAGAAGTCGGTATCGTTGCCACCCTGAGTTCGATGTTGACCGGCCCGAATTGACTGAAATTGATCTTTCCATCCTGGGGCTTGCGCCGCTCAGAAGTATCCATATTGGCCATGATCTTGATCCGTCCGACCAACGGGACATACATGGCGACGGGGATTTCTCGATACTCTTTAAGCACTCCATCCTTACGCAGTCGAATCAGGCAGCGTCCCTTGTGCCCGGCGGTAGGTTCAATATGGATATCAGAGGCCTGCTGGTTATGCGCATCGATAATGATTCGATTAGCGAGTTTGACTACAACGTTATCGGAAATGTCCGCCGTGCCATTGCTCGTTTTGCTGTGACCGACGTTATCTACCTTGGCTTCTACCAGCTCATCATCTGAGTAATATAGTTCGATGAGTCGGGCGATGTCGTCAGCCGCCGCAACCACAGGTTCAACGCCGAGGTTGGTCTGAAAACGCACAGTCTCCAAGGCTTCGTGATCCAGAGGATCGCGCATCGCCACGACCAGGCGCTGGCGATAGCGATAGATGGGCAACAGGAAATTCCGCCGCACAAATTCGCCATCCAACATCTGGATGACCTTGGGATCGAATTCAAGCGAGCCAAGGTCGATATACGGTATACCCAGCTCCAATGCCAAAGCCCAGTTCAGATCATCCTTATTGATGAGGCCTCGGCTCACAAGCAGTTCGCCCAAATACACCTGATCTTTCGCCTTGGACTGAATCTCCAAGGTCTTTTCCAGATCATTGGGACTGATGAGTCCTGCCTCGACAAAAATATTGCCCAAACGGTAGCCGTGGAGTGACGACTTCGGACTGTTTAGGGCCGAGACCAACCCATCCCAAGAGTCGATAACCGTTCGGGCATTCGTTTGGTGGCGGCGAATAACCTCGAACTGAACGCTCGCACCTTCTCCGTCCGGCTCGCGAACCAGTACGTCGCCGGGAAAAAAGGCATACTGATAGCTGTCCCCTTTAAGGTCGCAGGGATACAGAAAAAGTCCGTAATCGTCGGCCCAATACCCAAATGTATCCCCCGAGACCTCCTTGCTTCCAGGGCTCTTCACACTGTAACTGCGCGGTTCAAGAGCGGCCGGCGGGGCCGCAGGATCCGGAGCAAAGGAAAATGACTTGACCGATAGAACCGAGTGGATGCTCGAGAAAGGAATGTCTTCCGGCCCCCGGTCATCATCGGCTTGAAACCGCACCACCCCTTTTTTCATATCGACATCGAACAGACGTCCGGCGACCGCAGCTCCAGCGTTATTCGTCAGGGTTATCTTCGCCCCGCCCAGGAGCGCGCTACCCGCCCGCACCATAGCCCCGGGGGGTTGTTGAAAAGGGATCACCGAAATACCTTTCTTCTTGTCTGTCGCCGCACTCATATCGTATTCACCACCAGCGTAATTCGACCTCACCCCGTCATGATGAAAGCCGCATTAGGGGATCTTGTCCCAACCCGTATAAAAACGCATCGAAAGGTCGACGGCCTCGAGGTTTTTGGTCAGTGCACCGACTGATATATAGTCCACTCCGGTCTTTGCGATCTCCCGGATGTCAGACAGTACGATGCCTCCTGATACCTCCAGCTTCACCTCAGGTCGACGTTGGTCCCGAAGTGCAACCGCCTGGGCCATCAAACCCTGGCCAAAGTTATCCAATAACACCTTATCGGCCCCGGCGCTCAAGGCTTCAGCCAATTCATCCAAACCCTCAACCTCGACCTCGATAGGGATATCCAGGCCATGCGCCTGACGAGCTCTCGCGATTGCCTGTGAGATACCGCCGCAGGCCAGGATATGGTTTTCCTTGATCAGTATCTCGTCGTACAACCCCATACGGTGATTTTGCCCGCCGCCACACCGGACAGCGTATTTCTGAGCCCACCTAAGGCCCGGTATCGTCTTTCGGGTGTCAAGGAGCACGGTATGCGACTGATCCAGGTTGGCGACATAGCGCGCGGTCAAGGTGGCGGTACCGGAAAGACTCTGCAGGAAATTTAACGCGGTACGCTCTCCGGTCAGCAGCGCGCGCGCAGGGCCGGACAACAGGCAAATCTGCGCATCCGCTTTAAGATGATCGCCGTCCTGATGTCGCCATTCGATCTTGACCTCGTCCGACACCTGCCTGAACACCTCCTCGAACCATGGCAGGCCACATAACACGGCTGGCTCTCGGGTGATAACACAGGCATAGGCCGGACTGGACTCATCAATTAATTCCGCGCTTACATCACCGGCGCCCAGGTCCTCCGCGAGGGCGCGACGGACATCTTCAACAACCTTTTCCTGTAACATCATTGACCCCAGAACATTATTTGACGATAACTAATTAACACGACAGTAACCATAGGCGCGCCGCCTATTTCGCAACTAAATTGATGAACTAACCCGCTCACTTTATAAAGTGGAAACGATCTGGCTCGAATTCGAGTATAGTTCAGATCAGTGCAGACGCAGCACCCGGGGGGGGGATAGATGGAATCAAGCAATGAAATGCTCATCGAGTTCATTGTCATCATGGGCTGGCTCGGCGGCATCACGGTCCTGTTTCTGAGCATCCTATTTTTTCGAGACATCCGACAAAAAAAACATGCCATACTCAGAAACTTTCCGGTTATCGGGCGCATACGCTATTTCCTGGAGCGACAGGGGACCTATTTCCGGCAGTACTTCTTTGCACATGACCGCCAGGAGCTACCCTTCAATCGAGCGACTCGGAACTGGGTCTATCGCGCAGCTAAAAAACAGGGGGACCTGATTGGATTTGGGTCAACAAATGACCTGCGCGAACCTGGATCGATCATCTTTATCAACTCCCCCTATCCGATACTGGAAAGCGAACACTGCCCTATCCCACCACTCGTTATCGGTCCGCAATGCGATCATCCGATGACCGTCTGCAATCTCGTCAACATATCGGCCATGAGCTACGGCGCAATGTCGGCGCCCGCAATTCGGGCGCTGTCACGAGGCGCAGCCAAGGCCGGAGTCTGGCTCAATACCGGTGAGGGAGGGCTTTCGCCCTATCACCTTGAGGGTGACTGCGCCCTGATCTTCCAGATCGGGACAGCAAAATACGGGGTTCGCGACGAGGCGGGGAATCTGTCTAGCCAGCGGCTCCGAGAAGTGGCCAAATCGGTCAAGGCCTTCGAAATCAAGATTTCACAAGGCGCCAAACCCGGCCATGGTGGCGTCCTACCTGGCTGCAAGGTCACTGAGGAGGTCGCGCGCGTCCGAGGCATACCCGTCTATCAATCTTCCTTGAGCCCGAACCGTCACGCCGAGATCCACAGTCCGAATGACCTTCTGGATATGATCGAACATATTCGTGGCATCACCGGGCTCCCGGTCGGCATCAAGACTGTAGTCAGCAGCCGCCATTTCCCGGAAATGCTTTGCGAGGCAATCCTAAAGCGGGGACCGGACGCCGCACCGGACTTCATCAGTATAGATGGCGGCGACGGAGGCTCGGGGGCGGCGCCTCAGGTCCTCGCGGACCACGTTGGCCTACCATTGAACGAATCGCTCCCAATACTCGTGGACACCCTGATTCAATCGGGCTTACGCAAACGTATCAGGGTGAATGCGTCCGGCAAGCTCGTCACATCGGCCAGGGTGGCATGGGCCTTATGCATGGGTGCAGATCTTGTCGCTACGGCGAGGGGATTCATGTTCTCCCTGGGCTGCATCCAAGCTCAGCAATGTCATCTGGACACCTGCCCCACGGGAGTGACGACCCAGGACCCCCGCCTACAAAAGGGGCTGGATGTGGAGGACAAGGCGGAAAGAGTGGCTAACTACGCCAAGTGGATCAATGAAGAGGTCAATACGCTGGCCCACTCATCCGGTCTGCTTAATGCAGGGCAATTCCAAAGAGAACACGTCCGCATCGTGCAATCAGCGGGCCACAGCCTGCCCTTGGACGCAATCTATCCGTATCCAAACAAACGCAACACGAACAGATAGCCGGTCGCTGACGCGACCGGCCCTAACATCACTGACTACTCGGCAAGCCGAATGATATGTCCTCAATCGGCGAACGCCACCCCGACGTAGTATTGCTCGGACCGGTCAGGCGTCGCCGCCCTCCGGATCCACCTTACGTCGCATTCGACCGGATCCTGCGTGTCATAGATACCCGACACGAAGAGGCGAGCGTCTACACAATGTGGTTCGTCCAGGAGCAACCGGGCCCCTCCGTCTCCAAGCTCAGTCAGCACACCTTTGCGGGCCTGGTTCTGGCCGTTTACGGCGGGGACATAATAGCTGATATTTACCTCAGTCTTGATTCTAGGGTCCAGACGACATTCAATCCGATCAAGTAGCATGGCTGATGACCTCACGGTAAATATTCACAAGGGAAATTGCGGAC
>CAZASZ010000017.1:0-34184 GCA_964487925.1 uncultured Gammaproteobacteria bacterium | reverse complement strand
TGTCCACTTGATGCCGCCACACAAGCCTTTCTCCAACAGGTCTGCACCCGGCTAGGCATGTCCGCCCGCGCTTATTACCGCATCATTCGCGTAGCCCGGTCCATTGCCGATCTTGCAGAGAGCCCCGACATTCTTCAGTCTCACCTCGCCGAGGCGGTACACTATCCTCGGCTGGATCGACGGACACTCGGAGCATCGACACCATGAAGAATCGCATCCCTTCGTTGGTACTACCCGCCTTTCTTATGATCCCCGGTATCCCGTTGGACGAATGGCATATCGGGAAATTCGATGACATTCCGGCTAATTCGGTCACGGTCTCATCCACCGGCATGACCGTGACTGTCAAGGAATCGGCTGGGCCTATCATCCATGCTTTTAACAGAGCACGCCGAATCAGTGGATTTCGTGTCAGCGGATCACTGTCGGGACTTCCACACATCCAAGACGGGCAGCAACAAGGAGACAAGGACGCCGACGACTTCCCGCTACGCATCGGCTTTGTCCTTGTAGGGGGGAAGCACCTAAACGCCTTCCAGCGCTTCATAGCGGCCGACTGGGTCAAATATCTCTACGACGCAGCACCTGCCGGAATAGGGCTGGACCGGGTTCAATTCTTCACCCTGACCCAACGACCGGAACTCGTCGGCAAGACGCGTGTCCACCCTGACTCGGAGCTCATCCATGAGACCTTCTTCGCAGCCGTCGACAAGGTAGGCCCATTCAACCACGAATATCGGCTCCCGGCACCAGTCGAGGCCTTCGCAGTCTGGATCGACATAGATGGCGATGACACGGGATCCCGGTATTCAGTCACGATCAACAAGCTAGAGATCGAGGAAACCGGCTCCTGACCATTTGCGAGAATCCATGCCTGTGATACATTGGCGTGCTCGAATAGTCGCACCCGCGACACACCGATTACGCGCCCTTAGCTCAGCTGGATAGAGCGTTGGATTCCGATTCCAAAGGTCAGAGGTTCGAATCCTCTAGGGCGCGCCATCTTTCAATATATCGCACTTATGAGAGCATCGATCAACAGATCTGCGGCAGCGGATCATCCTCCAGTTCCGGCAATAGCTGTTCGCCGCCGGGAAACTCAAGCGGCTGGACGGTAAAACTATCAGTGGTCACAACAAGCTCGCCTTCGATTGCGGGCAAAGACGCGGCATCAGCATTGATATCGAGCAGAGGACCAGCCAGACGGGCCACAAAGATACGCTCGATCAGCTCGCGCATGAAGTGCAAAGCCTCGTGCATCGCGTGCCGACAAGTGGCATTCTAGGAAACGGACAGCTACAATTTTCACCTAACGATCAGTCCGACGGCGGGTCAGCCGCCCGGGCAAACGACGGAGAGGACAAAGTGCCCGGCGTGCACAGCCGATTCCTGCCACGTACTGATTCGCAGCGCCTCATTGAGGCTTTGTGCGATAACGGTTATCGTTGCGTAGGCCCTCAGGTGCGAGACGAGGCCATCGTCTACGACGACCTTACAAGCACTGATCAACTACCGTACGGCCGAAACGACCGGCAACGGCCCGGAGAATACCGTCTCGTAGAGAATGAGACCCCGCGCTGCTTTACCTGGGCCAATGGTCCTCAAGCCCTAAAACCCTACCTATTCGCCGCCCGCGAACCCATGTGGCGCGCTGAACGCAATACGAATGGCGCGCTCTCGTTTACTGAAATCCTGCCGGAGGTTCAGCCGCTCGCAATCCTGGGTGTGCGTGCTTGCGACCTCGCAGCGCTTAAACTGCAGGACGCCCACTTCATGAAAGGCGCGCATGTCGACCCCTATTACAGAGCCCGGCGTAAAGGACTATTTCTGGTCGCCGTCAACTGCAGTCACCCGGCCAACACATGCTTTTGCGCCTCGACTGGCGATGGACCGGAGGCCACCGACGGCTACGATCTCGTGCTCTCGGAGTTGGACGAGGGCTTTCTGATCACATCGGGTAGCACATCGGGACAAACGCTGCTGGGCCGACTTCCGACTGTAGACGCCGCGGCCGCCCAAGTCGCGACCGCACGAGCCGAGACCCAGGCCGCCACCGAATGCCAAACCCGAACCCTTCCAGGACCTAACCTGCAGACCACACTATTCGAGCGTCTGAATCACCCGCGATGGCGGGAAATCGGCGAACGCTGCCTATCCTGTGCAAACTGCACCTCCGTCTGCCCGACCTGTTTTTGTTTCAGCAACGATGATCAGGCCGAGCTTGCGGGCGAGTCGGCGGCACACCATCGACAATGGGACTCCTGCTTTACGATGGGCCACAGCTATATTCACGGACTGGTCGTGCGTCCCGACGCGACCGCCCGCTACCGACAATGGATGACCCACAAGCTGGGCGGCTGGCATGCTCAATACGGTCGCTCTGGTTGCGTGGGCTGCGGCCGTTGCATCACCTGGTGCCCGGTCGGGATCGATCTGACAGAAGAGGCCACGGCAGTCTGCACCGATGACGGGGACACAGATGCCGACTAAATCCTATCTGCCCTATGAGACCGAGATCGTCGAGCGTATAGAGGAGGCCCCTGGAATATTCACATTACGGCTGCGTTTCACCGACCCAGCGATCCAAGACAGCTACCGTTTCGCGCCGGGTCAATTCAATATGCTCTACCTCTATGGCGTCGGCGAGGTGCCGATCTCGATTGTCTCGGATCCGGAGCATGACGGCGCGCTGGACCATACGATCCGCGAGGTCGGCAGCGTCACGGCCGGGCTGGCAACGCTCGGCATCGGCGACCGGATCGGCGTCCGTGGCCCCTTCGGCCGAGGCTGGCCGATGGAGGACGTCGCCAACAAGGACGTGCTCGTCATCACCGGCGGACTCGGCTGTGCGCCCAGCGTATCTGTCATCAATTATGTTATGAGGCGCCGCAAGGATTACGGTCGACTCACCGTCATGCAGGGCGTCAAACACCACAGTGACCTATTGTGGCGTGAGCGCTATGAACAATGGGCTCAGCAGCCCGACACACGGATACTCCTGGCTTCCGATACCGGCGGACCGCTCTGGCCGTGGCATACGGGCCCGGTCACGGGCCTGTTCGACAAGGCTGAAATTGATCCCGGACGTACGGCCGTGATCCTATGCGGCCCCCAGCCCATGATGCAGGCTGCGATCCAACATCTGCTGCCACTCGGGATCCCCGACGAGGCCATCTGGCTCAGCATGGAGCGTAATATGCAATGCGCTGTCGGCCACTGCGGCCATTGCCAATACGGCCCGCGCTTTATCTGCCGGGATGGCCCCGTATTCGCCTATCCCGAGCTCAAAGACCTGTTCGGGGTCGCGGGTTTCTGAAAGTGGGAGCGATAACACAACCATGACCGAACAACAAAAACCCCGTATCGGCGTCCACAAGTTCACGTCCTGCGATGGCTGCCAACTCGCCTTCCTGAACCTGGGGGAAGACTTGCTGACATTGGCCGGCCTCGTCGATGTCGTGCATTTTGCCGAGGCCGGCGCGATTAACCCGGACGCGCCCGTGGACATTGCCTTCGTCGAGGGCAGCGTATCGACCCCGGACGAGGCAAAGCGCATCCGACAGGTGCGCGCCAACAGTGGTTTTCTGGTCACGATCGGCGCCTGCGCAACCGCTGGAGGCATTCAAGCCCTGCGTAATATTCGAAAAAGCGATGATTGGGTTGCCGGCGTATATGCTCATCCCGAACACATCGACAGCCTCGCGACCTGCTCACCGATCGCGGCCTACGCCAAGGTCGATCTCGAACTGTGGGGCTGCCCTGTCAGCAGCGCTCAAATGCTCGCCGCCGTGCGCGCCCTGCTGTTCGGCGTAAAGCCTCAACAGGCCCAGGACAAGGTCTGCCTCGAATGCAAACGCAAGCATACCGTCTGCGTCATGGTCAGCCGTGGCCTACCCTGTATGGGTCCCGTGACCCTGACTGGTTGCGGCGCGATCTGCCCAAGCTTCGGACGTGATTGTTATGCCTGCTACGGTCCCGCCGAGACCGCGAACACCACCGCCCTATCCAACCGCCTGACCGGCCTGGGGCTCACAAAGACCGACGTCCAGCACCGTTTCTGGTTCATCAACAACGGTGCCCCGACCTTCACCGAGGCCGGCCATGCCCTGGAGGCGGACTCAGATGACTGAAGATAAACTGGTCCGGATCAACATGCCCGTACTGGCGCGTGTCGAGGGCGAAGGGGCGCTCAATCTTTCGGTCAGAGACGGACGCATCGAAACCCTGCAACTGCGTATTTTTGAGCCTCCACGACTATTTGAAAAGTTTCTGGAAGGACGAGCTTGGCACGAGGTGCCGGACATCGTCGCGCGAATCTGTGGCATCTGTCCCGTGGCCTACCAGATGAGCGCCGTACATGCGCTGGAGCAGATTTTCGACTGCGAGCCCGGACCTTGGGTGCGCGACATGCGGCGACTACTCTATTGCGGAGAATGGATTGAAAGTCACTGCCTGCACATCCATCTTCTCGCCGCACCCGACTTTCTTGGCTATGCCAGCGCACCGGAGATGGCCCAGGATCATCCCGATGAGGTCCGCCGCGGCTTGCGCCTGCAAGGTATCGGCAATGCACTGATCAAACTGCTGGGCGGCCGCTCAGTGCATCCGGTCGGCGCTCGCGTCGGCGGATTCCATCATGCCCCGGATCTGCGAGCGGTAGAGGATATGCTTGCAACCCTTAGGGTAGCCCTGCCCGAGGCCGAGGCCATGGTTCAATGGACTGCCACGATAGCCCCTACTGGAGATCAGACTGCGCCGTTCACCTGGGTTGCATTACGTCACGACGAGGAATACCCGATGAATGCGGGCCACCTAGTCTCGAACAACGGTCTCGATATCGCACCCGACGCCTTCGAGACGCACTTCCAAGAACACCATGTCCCGCATTCCACAGCCCTGCACGCCCAACTGGATGGACAACCCTATATGGTCGGGCCACTGGCTCGACTCAACCTCAATCACGACCGCCTACCGACATCGATCCGTACCCTGATCCGGCAGACCGGCATCGATCTACCGAGTGAGGACATGTTCCAGAGCATTGTCGCCCGTGCGATCGAAGTTGGCCTGGCGCTGCACGAGGCCATCGAAATACTGGAGCGCTATCACATTCCGGATGCGCCCTTTGTAGAAGTCACACCCAAGGCGGGAACAGGCATGGCCGCGACGGAGGCCCCCCGTGGGATACTCTGGCACCGCTACGAGACCTCGGCCGATGGACTCATCAAAAAAGCCGTGATCGTACCGCCAACAAGCCAGAACCAAGCCCGCATTGAGGAGGACCTGAGACTATCCCTAGAGGCCTTCGGCCTTGACCGGGGTGATGATGCGCTGCGCCAACAGGGTGAACAGATCATCCGCAACTACGACCCCTGCATCTCCTGCGCAACTCATTTCCTAAAGGTCAAAGTCAACCGTCAGTGATTCCGGTACGGATCATCGGCATCGGCTCCCCGTTCGGCGCCGATACGTTCGGCATGATGGCCACCGAGCAGCTGAGCGATTCCGGCCTGGTCAATCGCTTCCCTCCGGGCCTCGTCTCAATCCAGGTTTGTGACCGCCCCGGCGTCGGGCTGCTGGATGTGATCAGGGATGCCGAACTTGCGATCCTGATCGATGCCGCCCGATTCGGCGGACACCTAGGCGAAATCCGGCGTTTCACAGATCAGGATATTTCAAGCGCGGTTACCGTTTGTTCGAGTCACGACCTCGGGGTCGCGGAGACCCTAGCCCTGGGGCAATCACTAGCCGCCCTACCTCCCGGACTGGTTCTATATGGTATCGAGATCGGCCCGGAGGGCTGCTTGGATGGACCGGATGAAATCACAACTGACTGGATTATTTGGCTCAAGAACGCAATCGAGACGGATATCAGCGACTACCGCCAACTAACTAGCCATTGAAAAACATGCTCAGGGGATAGCGCGACTGTTCAATAGCGACGGCGTACATATTTGTGCGTTTCCATGATCAGCAGCAGGGACAATGCAACCGGGACGAGCTCGGCCCATTCCCAAAAAGTCACCGGCGCAACATCGAGCACAGTGTTCAGCCCCGGCGTCCACATCGCACCGATATGCACAAGCTGAGCAACGATCGTCCCAAAGAACAACAAGGGATTCCTGAGCGGATTGTGGCGAAACACCGAACGCAGCTCTGAGCGGGAATTGAATGCGTGTACATTCTCGAATAAAACCATCAGCAACAGAATATCGTTTCGGGCCGCCTCGACAGAGACCCCAGCGGCAATCAGATTGCGGAAGACAATGAAGGCCAATAGACCAATAAAGACCGCCGACAATAGCATACGCTCGATCATGATTCGATTGAAAATCGGCTCCGCCGGGTATCGCGGAGGACGCTGCATCTCATCACCCTCGCCTGGTTCGAAGGCCAGCGCGACGTCTTGAATGCCGTTGGTCACGAGATTGAGCCACAGCAGTTGGACCGCTGTCAGCGGCATGGGCAGGCCCGTAGCCAGAGACAGTATAAAGAGCACGAGTTCAGCCGCCCCGGTCGAGATCAACAGGAAGATGACCTTGCGGATATTGCGATAGGCGACCCGACCCTCTTCGACACCCGACACAATGGATGCAAAGTTATCATCAGTGATAACGAGATCGGCGCTCTCCTTAGCCACGTCGGTCCCACGCCGGCCCATGGCGACACCTACATTCGCCGTCTTGAGAGCCGGAGCGTCGTTGACACCGTCCCCAGTCACGGCTACAAACTCTCCGGTGCGTTGCAACGACTGCACGATCGCGACCTTCTGACTGGGCTCGACGCGCGCAAAGACGTTGGCGTCGGCAACGAGGGCATCCAGACCATCCGCGCCCGACTCCGCCGTGGCGGACTTCAGCTGAGCGCCCGTTACGACCTGACCCGCGTCCGACACCAGACCGATCTCACGACCAATGGAAAAGGCGGTCGCAGGGTGGTCACCCGTAATCATGCAGGCTCGAATACCTGCCGCATGACATTGCTCGACCGCGCCCTTGGCCTCAATCCTCAAAGGGTCGATCATGCCGACAATGCCAAGCAGGGTAAGCCCTGTCAGCGACTCGTGCCCAAATTCCGCACCGGCTGGGACCCGCGCATGGGCGAAGGCAAGCGGCCGAGCATCTATCTCTTCGAGTGCTAGGCCGGTAGGCGCGCTGTCCAGACGAGAAAAGGTGGCATCAATGTCCGTTGCATGCCAGCCGCCCCGGCTCAGGTCAGGGACGTTCATGCGAGCGATCCGCTGTAATGGGAGTCGCATAACTGCGGCGTTCCCGCTCATCCACGACCGCCTCCGCTATCCAATCAAACGTTCAGGACACCTGGATCCACTGTACCGGAAATGGTGGGGATTGAAAATTCGTCGGGATATCCGACATCAATCAGATAGAGCCCGGCCGCGGGCGCCGTGATGCCGCCAAGTTGGCGGTCCCGTGCAGCGAGGACCTCAGCTGCCCATGCAGGCGATTTCTCTCCCGCCCCGATGGTCATAAGCACGCCGGCGATATTGCGCACCATATGGTGTAGGAAGGCGTTCGCCCGGACCTCAATATAGAGCCGATCACCGTCCCGGCGAACTTCGAGCTCATGAATCGTGCGTACTGGATGTTTGGCCTGACATGCATAGGCCCTAAACGATGAAAAGTCGTGCTCGCCGACAAGGTATTCCGCAGCCTCGGCCATAGCGCCTTCATCCAGTGGACGATATTCCCAG
This sequence comes from uncultured Gammaproteobacteria bacterium, assembly GCA_964487925.1. Classification (GTDB taxonomy): domain Bacteria; phylum Pseudomonadota; class Gammaproteobacteria; order SZUA-140; family SZUA-140; genus RI-283. The sequence continues at coordinate 26,473 of CAZASZ010000017.1, read as the reverse complement.
GAGACATAGGATGCCGCAATTGACGGTCGTATCCGACGGTTCAAAATGACATAACGATAGCGCCTCCAGCGGGCCGAGAAGCGGGCATGAAAGGCATCATCAACCTCGGTTGCCCAAAGCAGACTGACATCACCTGGCAAGTTAGCATTGCCACCCAGCACCCAGGCGTGCATCGCTCGGTCGGCGCTACTATCGAAATGGATGACCTGCTGGTAAGCGTGCACTCCGCTATCTGTACGTCCGGCGCAATGGATACGGACCGGATGGTTAGCAACGCGGGACAGCGCTGACTCGACGAGGCCTTGAACCGTACGAGTGCCGTCCTGGATCTGCCATCCGGAGAATCGGCTACCGTCATATTCCACACCCACGGCTATGCGCATAGCGGAATCGGAGGCAACAGGCATCAAACCAGCGGACTGAGGGAGCGACTGGCCTTGTAGTGGTTGATGAGCCCATTGGTCGAGGCATCGTGACTCGACACGGTCGCGTCACCGCCAAGCTCCGGCTGAATGGCTTTAGCTAGGGCCTTGCCAAGTTCGACGCCCCATTGATCGAAGGAGTTGATCCGCCAGATCACCCCCTGCACAAAGATCTTATGCTCGTAGAGTGCGAGCAAGCTGCCTAGCGTCCGCGGGGTCAGGGCGTTGAACAGGATTGTATTGGTCGGTCGATTGCCTGGGAACAGCTTGTGCGGCAGGATCTCGTCGATCCTGTTTGCATCCACACCCGAGAACTCGAGTTCGGCGCGTACCTCCGAGGCCGTCTTGCCCAGCATCAAGGCCTCGGTCTGCGCGAAGCAGTTGGAAACCAGCAGCTCGTGATGGCGACCTACCGGATTCTGGCTAGTTAGCGGCATCAGAAAATCGGCCGGTATGAGCCGCGTCCCCTGATGAATAAGCTGAAAAAAGGCGTGCTGGCCATTAGTGCCCGGTTCGCCCCAGATGACTGGACCGGTATCGTAATCGACAAGATTGCCATCGCGATCGACGCGCTTGCCGTTGCTCTCCATGTCTCCCTGCTGAAAATAGGCGGGAAAGCGGTGGAGATATTGATCATAGGGCAGGATTGCGTGCGTCTGTGCGCCAAAGAAGTTGATGTACCAGACACCGAGCATACCGAGGATCACGGGCAGGTTCTGCTCCAACGGGCTCGTCCGAAAGTGCTCGTCCATGACATAGGCGCCTTCTAGCAATTCCTCGAAACGATCCATGCCGATCGCGAGCGCGATCGAGAGCCCAATGGCGCTCCACAAGGAATAACGGCCCCCGACCCAATCCCAAAACGCGAACATATTGTCCGTGTCAATTCCGAAATCGGCAACGGCCTCCGCATTCGTGGACAAAGCCACGAAATGACGCGCGATCCGTTTCGGGTCACCCGCCGCATCAAGGAACCAGTTACGGGCGGTATGGGCGTTAGTCAAGGTCTCTTGGGTCGTAAAGGTCTTCGACGCGACGATGAACAGCGTCGTCTCCGGGTGTATCCGAGTCAGAACCTCGCTGATATGGGTCGCATCGACGTTGGAGACGAAATGGGTGTTCAGGCGATCATGCGCGTAGGGCTTCAGGGCCTCGGTGACCATGACCGGACCGAGGTCGGAACCACCTATCCCGATATTGACGATATCGGTTATGGGTCTACCCGAATAGCCTCGCCATTCACCGCTACGCACGGCCTCGGTGAAGCCCCTCATTTGAGCCAATACGGCCCGCACCTCAGGCATGACGTCCTTGCCGTCGACCTCAATGACACGACTCCCTCGCTCGCGAAGTGCCGTATGGAGAACGGCGCGATCTTCACTGAAATTGATCTTTTCACCCGCGAACATGCGATCACGCTCATGCTCAAGCCCCGCGTGCCTTGCCAAGCCCATGAGTAACTGCATGGTCTCTTCGGTGACGCGGTTCTTGGAGTAGTCGAGCAGAATGTCCTCACAGCGCAGCGAAAAGCGGTCGAAGCGCCCAGCATCACGCGCGAACAAGTCGCGCATATGCAGATCTTTCACCTGACCATGATGGGCCTGTAGGGCCTGCCAGGCGGGTGACTGAGTCAGTTCGGACATTTATCCCCCTCGGAGTTCCTTTCGAAAAACAGCTGCGCCGAACGCTTACCTATTCTGCAAACGCTTTGGTCGTAATAGTTGCCAGACTAAGTGCCAGCACCGAAAAAGTCTATATGCGTCGACGGAGGACACCCTCAGGATCAGAAGGCCTCCTGACTGACATCGCTACCATCGACGCTCAATGAGTGACGCCAGAACTGATCGTCGCGATCAAAGAGACGATAGGTCCCACGTGGCCCCCAGCTACCGGCCGGATAGGTGTTGATGAAATCTCGCTCCATGGACCAGACCTTGAGTATTGGATCGACCACGCGCCAAGCCCATTCGACCTCGTCGTAACGCAGGAACAGTGAGTGATCGCCTTTCATAACGTCAAGCAACAGTTCCTCGTAGGCATCAACCTCATCTTCACCACCCTTGCGATAAGTCGCATCCAGACTGATGGTCCGTGTCTTCATCTGCAAACCCGGCTGTTTGATCTGAATCTCGAGCTTTAGGCACTCGTTGGGTTGAATCCCGATCAGCAACCAGTTAGGAATCATCCGCCCTACATGGGTATCACGAAAAAGATGATGCGGCGGTTCCTTGAAACGAACGCAGATGGCGGAACTGCCCTCGGTCATCCGCTTACCCGTACGCAGGTAGAACGGTACCCCGCGCCAGCGCCAGTTATCGATATATAGCTTGAGAGCGGCATAGGTCTCCGTGATGCTACGCTCGGCGACCCCATTTTCTTCAAGATATCCCGGCACGGAACGGTCACCGATGGTCCCGGAGGAGTACTGGCCGCGGAAGGCATGGGCGTGAACGGCGCTCTGCGTGATCGGACGGATCGATTTCAGGACTTTGACCTTTTCATCGCGCAGCGACTCGGCATCCATCAGGGCCGGCGGCTCCATCGCAACCAGGGCCAGTAACTGCATGAGATGACTCTGTAGCATGTCGCGCAGGGCGCCCGCGCCTTCGTAATAGTCCGCTCGACCATTGAGGCCGTGGGTCTCCGAATGCGTGATCTGGACATGGTCCACGTAATTGCGATTCCAAAGCGGTTCAAGCAATAGATTCGCGAAACGGAACACCAGGATGTTCTGGACCGTGCCCTTACCGAGATAATGATCGATGCGATAAAGCTGATGCTCATCGAGATGGCGCAGCAATGCCTGCTGCAGAATCTGAGAGCTCAGCAGGTCATAGCCGAACGGCTTTTCAATCACGGCACGGCGCCAGCCTTCGTTCTCTTTGAGCAACCCGGCTTCGCCGAGGTGTCCGATAACTTCGGCAAACTCGGCCGGACGGATGGACATATAAAAGGCCATATTAGGCGAAAACACCGGATCGCCATGGACCATGTCCTTGAGTCCGGTATAGCTCTGAGGATCGCCCAGGTCACCCCGATGATAATAGAGGCGCTGGCTGAACTCTGCGAAAGCGGCCTCATCAAAGCCACCGGGGTACTTTTCCTCGAGCATCCCACGCACGTCATTGATCCATTCATCCCGTCCCCAGGGTCGCCGCCCAAAGGCGAGAATGGTCATCTTGTCAGGTAATCGACCGCCGCGATGGAGAGAAAAAAGTGATGGCATGAGCTTGAGCCGGGAGAGATTTCCCGTCGAGCCGAAGATCACTAGCGTACAAGCATCCATCAATTATGACTCCTTTGAATCCTGCATGGTGTGACCACCAAAGGCGTTGCGCATGACCGACAACATCCGGTTTCCGTAACCCTCGCTGTCCTGACTCGCAAAACGCATCTGCAGCGCCAAACAGATCACAGGCGCTGGAACACCTTGTTCTATCGTCTCCATAACCGTCCAGCGGCCCTCGCCCGAATCCGGAACAAAGGGAGCGACGGAGGTAAGCTTCTGGTCGGTGGCGAGCGCCTCGGCCGTCAGGTCGAGCAACCAGCTTTGTACAACCGAGCCATGGCGCCACATTTCTGAGATCTGCGCCAGATCCAGGCCGAACTCCTCCTTGGAGCGCATGAGGGCAAAGCCCTCGGCGTAGGCCTGCATTAGGCCATACTCGATACCGTTATGGATCATCTTGACGAAGTGCCCGGAGCCCACTGGGCCGACATGCGCCCAGCCACGATCGGCAGCTGGCGCCAGGACCTGCAGGATAGGCGTGACAGTTTCGATATGGCGTTTCTCTCCGCCCGCCATCATGCAGTATCCGTTCGTCCGCCCCCAAACCCCTCCGGAAGTGCCTACATCGACAAACCCGATACCGGACTGCGCGAGGATCGCGCTACGGCGCTGGGTGTCATGATAGTTGGAGTTGCCGCCATCAATCACGATATCACCGTTCGACAGCCGCCGCTCGAGCTCTTTGACAACCTTCTCCGTGGGGCCGCCGCTCGGGACCATGATCCAGACAATCTTAGGCGTGTCGGAGTCCTCAAGTTTTTTGAGGGCCCCCGAGATAGTTGGCGCGTTAATCATCCCTGTCTCTTCGGCAAGCACACCGCGAATGTCTTTGTCGGGATCGAACCCGACAACCTCGATGCCACCCTGGCGCAGTCTGCGCACCATGTTTCCGCCCATCTTTCCCAGGCCAATCATTGCAAGTCCCATAAAGACATTAACCCCTCATAAAATACGTCATTCGCGGTACTGAACCCAAACTTTGCGCCGGCCGTCCTGACTCAATAAACCCTAACAATTCTCGGCTTTATCTCGCGCCTGTTTAAGGCATACAGCCGTCTTATACATCGAAGGACTCGTCATAACAAGCCGAGGCACGGGGTTAGGAGGGTCCGGCAGGACCGGTGAGCAACTGGCGCTCGCTCACCGGAATCGGCTATTATAATTCCATCAATTTACTGACCTTACTTAACGGCCGCCCACCGGTTCGGCTTAATCATCTGAACTGGAAAGATTATTTTTCGCCGGAACCGTTGTCGTTTGCCGGTCAATAAACAGGATCATCGTTAGAGGATTTACCCTGATGACGTCGATATCGGATCAGTTTATCACCACCCGCCTAATGGGCGGGTCACACCTGTCCGCGCTGTTGCACGTCAAACGGATTACGCGGAGCGCTTGAGAGATGTCAGTCGAACGAATCCTATTCGCCGCCAGCGAGGCCTACCCGCTGATCAAGACCGGAGGGCTCGCCGATGTAGCGGCCAGCCTGCCCGCGGCACTCACAGAGATGGGCAAGGATGTCCGACTGATCCTGCCGGCCTATCGACCCATCATTGAATCCAACTCCGGGCCTTGGGTGAATCGCGCCCAGGTCACGCTCCCAGGCGGCAGCCGTAAAGCCGAGATCCTTGAGGGTCGCTTGCCCGGCACCAATGTCCCCACCTATCTGCTGTACGCACCGGAGTTCTTCGACCGCAACGGTGGCCCCTATGGTGATAGCGCGGGACGGGAGTGGCCCGATAATGCGGAGCGCTTCGCGGCCTTCTGTCGCGCCGTCGTCGCGATAGCAACAGGCGCCGTGCAAGAGATCGCCTGGCGCCCCGACATCGTACACTGCAATGACTGGCAAACCGGCCTGGTACCCGCCCTGCTCGCGGATTACCCAAACCGCCCTGCAACCATTTTTACAGTGCACAACCTGGCCTATCAAGGTTTGTTCCCACGTGAGATATTCAAGCGCCTCGAACTTCCCGAACACCTTTGGTCGGTGGATGGTCTGGAGTTCCATCATCAGCTCAGTTTTATCAAAGGGGGTCTGTTGTACAGCGACATACTGACAACGGTCAGCCCCACTTATGCGAAGGAGATAACGACAGAGTCTTTCGGTTGCGGTCTGGACGGTCTGCTCCGCTACAAAGGAGAGGACTTGGTCGGCATTCTCAACGGAGCCGATTACACGCAATGGGACCCCAATGTAGACGCCCACTTGGCGAGGCCGTATGGCCCCGACACACTCGATGAAAAGGCGGTCAACAAACAGGCCATTCAACGTTTTTTCGACCTCCCGGAAGACCCCAATATCCCTGTAGCCGGCATGATCGCGCGTATCGCTCACCAGAAGGGCCTGGACCTAATCCTTGCTGCCCTGAATGAGATCCTTGCCCGTCCTCTACAGCTTGTCATCCTGGGGAGTGGCGACAAGACACTGGAGGCGGCGCTATTGAAGGCCCGCGAGCAGTATCCGGGCAGAATTGGCGTCCATATCGGCTACCAGGAGGCCCTTTCCCACCAGATCGAGGGCAGCGTGGATATGTTTCTGATGCCTTCGAGATACGAGCCCTGTGGCCTCAATCAGATCTATAGTCTGCGTTACGGGACGCCGCCGGTCGTGCACCATACCGGTGGCCTCGCCGACACTGTCGTCGACACTACAGTCTCGACCTTGACCGACGGCACTGCCACAGGCTTCATCTTCGATGAACCCACGCCTGAGGCGCTGGCGGCCGCGATCGGCCGCGCGGTGGATCTCTACAATGAACCTGACGCCTGGCGACAAATTGCACTTAATGGCATGGCGCAGAATTTCGACTGGCAGCATAGCGCCCTAGCCTATAACGATCTCTATGAAAGGGCCCGCGCCCGCACCATCTGAGCTTCGCTTTCATTCATCGCATCTATTTGGAAACCCTGACTTTCACCCATGGCCAATGACAAAAAACTTCGCGAGCGAGTCAAGCTGCTCGGTAATGTGCTCGGTAACGTCCTTCGCTCCCAGGAAGGCGGACGTGTTTACGTCGCCGTCGAGGCGCTTCGCAAGGGTTACGTCACGCTCCGTAAAAAGGATTCGCCAACCAAACGCGAGCAGTTATCGCGCCTAATCAATAAGACCGATCACGTTACCCTGACCCATATCGTCCGAGCCTTCAGCACCTATTTCAGCCTCGTCAATATTGCCGAAGAAGACCACCTTCATCAGGAACGTCGACGCATGTTGCGCTCGGGCGCCACCTGGCGCGGGGGATTCCGGGACACGTTGAAGGAGTTTCTGGCCGACGGCATCGACGCCGAACAAGTACAATTCATGCTCGACCGACTCAGCTACGTACCCGTGATCACGGCTCATCCGACCGAGGCCAAACGCCACACCATCATGGAGACGCATCGTCGCATTTTCGAGACCGGAAAGCTGCTCGACAGCAGTAATATCTCGGCTGATCAGCGCACCCGTCTCACCGACTTTCTCGAAGCCCAGGTCCAGACCCTCTGGAAAACGGACGAGGTGCGCAGTCAGCGTCCGGATGTCAGCGGCGAAATCCGGCACAGCATCTATTACTTCCAAGACAGCCTGTTCCGCGCCGTTCCGGAAATGTACAAAAATTTTGAGATTTCGGCGCGCAGCATTTACGGCGTCGAGGAAGACGGTTCGCCTCGAATCCGAGTCCCGTCCTTCCTGCAGTTCGGCTCCTGGGTCGGAGGTGATCGCGATGGCAACCCCAACGTGACGCCGACCACGACCGCCATGGCCGTCCGCCTCTACGCGACCACGATCATCAAGGAGTACGTTTCACGCGTCAAGGAACTCGGCAATATCCTGACCTTTTCGAATCAGCTCTGCGAACCCAGTCAGGACTTTTACGAATCCATCAAAGCCGATGAACCTCTATGTGACCAGGTTTTTTCGGACAACCCGGTACGTTTTCGCCATGAACCCTATCGGCGCAAGCTCTATTTCATCCGCTACCGTCTCGACGAACTGCTGAGATATCTCGAGGAGCGTATGGCGGGAGCGGACATCGAGCGTCCCGCCGCAGCCTATACGGACGAGGACGAACTGATCCGAGACCTGCACCTGATTCGTGATTCTCTGCGATCGCACGGCGATGCCTCCACGGCCAATATGGAGCTACAGGATCTGATCCGGCTGGTCGAGACGTTCGGCTTCTATCTCGTGCGCCTCGATGTCCGCCAGGAGTCGACGCGTCACAGCGAGGCAGTCGCCGAAATCCTGTCGGCTAGCCTCGATATCGATTACGAAAAGCTCTCCGAAGAAAGCCGCATCGAGCTGCTGGCAGCACATATTGCCGGCGTCGATATCGTCTTCGACCGCACCGCCTTGTCGGAACCGACCCGCGAGACCATCGAGGTCTTCGAAGTCATGGTCCGAATGATGGAAGAGACCAGTCCGCGCGCCTTCGGCAGCTACGTGATTTCAATGACCCACAACGCCAGCCACATCCTCGAGGTCATCTGGCTGGCACGTCTGGCCGGTCTGGTTGGCGGCAGTGCCGGAGAGCGCTACTGCCGAATCCGGGTATCGCCGCTGTTCGAGACAGTCGAAGACCTGGCCCATATCGTGCCGGTCACCAAACGCCTGCTCGACTGCGAGATCTACCGGGAGCTTATTCGCTCAGACAACAATATGCAGGAAATCATGCTCGGCTATTCCGATTCCTGTAAGGACGGCGGAATCCTGGCCTCATCGTGGGGGCTCTATCGAGCTCAAACGGAGATCATAGCCCTGATGTCCGAGTATGGCGTCGAGTGCTGTCTGTTTCATGGCCGCGGCGGCACGATCGGCCGTGGCGGTGGCCCGACCCACGAGGCCATCCTATCTCAGCCACACGGAACGGTCCGGGGTCGCATTAAGGTCACCGAACAAGGCGAGATGGTCTATTACAAATACAGCAACCGCGAAACTGCGGCCTATGAACTGGGCGTGGGCATCACGGGACTGCTTAAGGCCAGCCGCTGCCTGATTGAGGAGCCCCCGGAGATCAACCCGAGCTACACGGAAATCATGGATGAACTGGCCAACGAGGGCGAGCGCTGCTACCACGATCTCGTCGACCGGACGCCGGGCTTTCTGGACTATTTCTACGAGGCCACGCCCGTTCGGGAGATTGGCATGCTGAACATGGGATCAAGGCCGAGCCACCGCAAACGCGGCGACCGAGCCAAGTCCTCGATCCGCGCCATTCCATGGGTATTCGGTTGGGCACAGTCCCGTCATACCATGCCGGCCTGGTATGGCATCGGTCACGCCCTGAACGTCTGGAGTCGACGCCATCCGGATCAGGTCCATATCCTGAGGGAAATGAATGCCCAATGGCCGTTTTTCCGCGCCCTGCTCAGCAACACCCAGATGGCGCTGTTCAAATCGGACATGGTCATCGCCGAGGTCTATGCCTCTCTCTGCGAGGACCAGGAGCTCGCCAAGCGGATACACGCTAAGTTCGAGGAGGAACTCAAGCTTAGCAAAACGCTGACCCTCGATATCGCTGGCGCTAAGGAACTGCTTGGGGAAACCCCGAGCCTGGCCTTGTCGCTGACTCGCCGTGCGCCCTATCTCGATCCGCTGAATCATATTCAGGTCACCCTGCTTGAGCGCTATCGAAACCCGAATTGCCCTGACAGGGATGCCTGCCTGGACCCGCTGTTGCGCTCCATCAACGCAATCGCGGCGGGCATGCGGAACACGGGATAGGCGCTAACGATAGCCGCATTCCACGCTGGAAAACCCGGGGTTCGGTGTTATACTTCGCACCGAATTTTGGATCCACTGCAGATAGCTCAGGGACGGCCATGGTGATTTTTCTGTTGACATCCGGCCCTCACCCGGATTTACCATGCAAGAACGGCGCTCGCCTTGAGCAACCCCATGCCCTTATACCGACAAGGTTCATGAGAGAACCCGTTCAGGCCGATAACACCTAGCTTCATTTTTCATTTTAGAGGAGGAATACCATGAACTTAGACACCGTAAAGCAGATCGCCCGCTCTCGGGGCATCAAAGTTGCCAAGAAGAAAAAGCAGGACCTAATTCACGACATGCAGACGAGCGAAGGTAACCAGGCATGCTTTGGTACCGACTGGGTATCGAGCTGTGGTCAGATGGAGTGCCTGTGGCGCGAGGACTGTCTGAAGCTCGACAAGAAAAAGTAGGCGCTATCTACCCTTGCCTCGGAGCGACCCACGGACGCTTCGAGGCTCGGACAGAGCCCGCAGGGCTATACGACCTGCAAGGGGATACTTTGGGCCTGACGGATGATAGTGTTGTGTTCGTTCAGGTATACAAGCGTAGGCGCATAATTGGCAAGTTCACGCTGCTCAAGCGTGCAATAGGCACAAATGATCACTCGATCACCTGGATTCGCCTTATGGGCGGCCGCGCCATTGACTGAAATCGTACCAGTTCCTCGTTGCGCACGGATAGCATAGGTCACAAACCGTTCGCCATTCGCCAGATTATAAATATGGATCTGCTCATACTCGCGTATGCCTGCCGCATCCAGCAAGTCCTCGTCTATCGCACAAGATCCCTCGTAATCCAACTCCGAATGCGTCACGCATCCCCGATGAAGCTTGGCTTTTAGCATTGCACACTGCATAAGAATCGTTCCTGATACCATACCGTCCCCACGCTATCACAGGGCCTCTCTCACTGAAACGGCAAATACTAGCACAGTCCGCGGCAGTTTCAATCCAGCCACGGACTGTCGGCCGTTAAAAAAAACAATAAACTTAATATTCAATGAATTACAAGTAGATTGCCCCAGCAAACCTCACCCCATGGGAATCTTTGATCAGGGTTCATGTCACATCGGTTATAGATTCTTGCCTTTTGCATGAGCTACAATGAGCCTTTATCGCCGTAGATTACAGATCATACTAAGCCCCACGACACAGGATGCAGGACGCGTCTGGCATGCACGCCGTAGACCTAATTGTTAATATACACGGTGAATAGCAAGCAACGGGGTAAAATCCGATCGGCAAGATCTATTTCGACATATAGATATACGAAATATATATATTATTTTAGATAGAGGACGACTTCCCTTGCATCACGACGACGCACCAGACGCGATTAGCGGCGATTCATTGTCTGCTAGAATCCTGTCTATTCTCTCGCTACTGAAAAGTAGCACTGAGGGATCCATTCTTTTTGCCCATTTGCAGGAAATGGTCCAGCTCCATGATACGGACTGTTCCATTCGGCAACAGACAATCATGGATATGGCGAGCACCCTGATTGAGCAGCTCGATCAGGGCAGCGATACGGACCCAGCACGGAAGATGCACCTTAAGCTTCTGCGGATGCGCTTGACGGGCAACCCGTCTAGCCGGGAACTTGAGTCCCTGCTCGAGCAATGTCGGCAGTTGGCGCAGATCGCCCCAGCCGATACCACCGACACCACCGACGCTGATGGGCAACCTCACACCTCATCGTCAACCACATCAAAGCTCGAAAGATCCTTGGCCAACCTGCTATCCGAGCTCGAATCAAGCACTCTGACGGGTGCTGTAGCCGATATGGAAATGGATATTCCGACAACTCATGTGGACGACGAAGCCTCTCCTTCCAACACGTCTGGGAACGAAACGAATGTCGCCATCCTTACGCAACCAGATGCTCAAGGGGGTTCGGAAGGCCTGTCCAGCGGCAAACGTAGTGAGGACCGAGCCAAATCGTCTTGGACGACCAAGGCCGGCACGAACCATAGCTCACCCTTTCGGTTACACACGCTTCAGAAAACACTGGAAAGACAGTTATCTGAAGTGATCGACCAGAACGATAAATTCGGCCGCCTGCTTGAGGTCGAGCACACAACCCTGAAGCGCCTGAACAATGTTATCGATCTCGAGGCGCTAAAGCAGATCATGATCAACGAAATTGGTCGCCTCATGAACGGACACGACCTCTTACAACGCAAGCTTGAGGACACCAGAAAATATGTCTCAATCCTCGAGAGCGAGGGCGAGGAAATCAACAGCGAGCTGGCTAGAGCACATAACCTAAGCCTGACCGACGAGTTGACTCGGCTCCCGAATCGACGAGCCTTTATCCGTCAACTTGAAGATGAAGTGGCGCGCGTGCAACGCTACGGCTATCCGCTGACAATGGCGCTACTCGACCTCGATCACTTCAAGGTCATCAACGATCACTACGGGCACTCCATGGGCGATGAGGCCCTTAAAAAATTCAGTGCCTGCGTAACCTCAGCGTTTCGCCATCACGATATGGTGGCCCGCTATGGCGGTGAGGAATTTGCGATCGTGTTGCCGAACACCAACATCGAAGGTGCGCAGCGGGCGCTCGAAAAGGTCAAAGGACTGACCCAATACACCCGATGCAAAAATGAGGAACAGGAAATCCCCTTACCAACCTTTTCCGGCGGGGTCGCGCTCTACAAGCCGGGCGAGACCACGGGCAGCCTCATCGAGCGCGCCGACAAGGCCCTTTACCGGGCCAAACGGGAAGGCCGCAACCGCATTGAGACCGACGATATCGATCCCCTCAACCTGTCCAAGAACAACGAAAAGATCAACCTCTGAAGGAGAGGGAGCGCGCGGCTCCCGGCTAGCCGCGCTGGATCCGGCCTTGTGCGTCCGATTCCACACCATCTTTGACCACAACCGCTACCAGGTCCGCACGCGAAACACCGAGCGCCAGCACTGATGTCCCGGCGACATAGATCGATGAATAGGTACCGACGACGATACCGATGATCAACGCGGTGGAGAATCCATGAATAATCTCGCCACCCAGCAAAAACAGGGCGAACAGGACCAACAGTGTTGTTAATGAAGTATTGATCGTGCGCGATAAAGTCTCGTTGATCGAGACGTTCATGACCGTGACCGCATCCGCCTTGCGCATCTTACGGAAGTTCTCACGAACACGATCAAACACAACGATGGTATCGTTCAGGGAATAACCGATCACGGCCAGGATTGCTGCCAGCACAGTGAGGTCAAATGGAAACTGGAAGATCGCGAACATTCCAACCGTGATTGTCACATCGTGGATCAGGGCAATCACCGCGCCCAGCGAAAACCGTTTTTCAAAACGAATAGTGACATAGATTAGGATGCCGAATAGCGCGTAAATCACGGCCAACCCACCGTCCTCCGTCAGCTCATCACCCACCTGAGGGCCGACAAACTCGACCCGACGCAAGTTGACGCCCTGACCACCCTCGCGCAAGGCATCCATGACCCGGGTACCGATACCCGTACTGTTGAGGTCCTCATGTGGCGCGATGCGGATCAATACATCTTTAGACGTACCGAAATACTGCACGAGCGCATCGCCAAAGCCGGTTCCACCCAGGCGGTTACGGACATCATCCAACTCCACGGACTTGTCGTAGCCAACTTCTACCAGCGTACCCCCGGTGAAATCGAGCCCCAAGTTCAAGCCCCTAATCGAAATCGCCGCGAGGGAGATGACGATCAAGGTCACGGAAAGCACAAGAGCAATCCAACGCTTGCCTACAAAATCAAATTCGGTCGTCTTTGAAAATAGACGCATGATTAATCCTCGCCCGGTCCTGAATAGATTACACGGATAACTTGCTGATACGACGTTGCCCGTAGATCAAATTGATCATGGCCCGCGTACCCAGGATCGCCGTAAACATTGACGTGATGATACCGATCGACAGAGTTACAGCGAAGCCCTTGATCGGCCCGGTCCCAAATGCGAAGAGTACGATCGCAGCCAATAGCGTCGTGATATTTGCGTCGGCGATCGTCATGATGGCCTTGCCATAGCCCGCGTTGATACTGGCCTGAGGTGAGTTCCCGTTGCGAATCTCTTCACGAATACGCTCGAAGATCAGGACGTTGGCATCCACGGCCATACCAACAGTCAGGACGATACCGGCGATACCCGGCATGGTCAGCGTGGCCTGAAACATGGACAACAAAGCCACAATCAGAATCAGGTTGACGGCCAGAGCCAGATTGGCAACCAAGCCGAAGGTCTTATACCAAACCGCCATGAAGATCAGTACGACGACAAAGCCGATCACAACCGAAACAAAACCCTGCTCGATATTTTCCTGCCCCAGGCTGGGACCCACAGTCCGCTCCTCGACAATATCCATCGGGGCCGCTAGTGCGCCAGCCCGCAGCAGCAGCGCAAGGTTACGCGCCTCTTCACCGCTATCAAGCCCCGTGATCTGGAAGCGCTTGCTGAATTCGCTACGGATGGTGGCGATGTTGATGACCTCCTGAACAACACGGGTCTTGCGCACACGCTCACCGTCCACGAGCGTGCTCGTGGTCTTGTTCTCGATAAACACCACGGCCATAGGTTTGCCAACGTTTTCGCGGGTCGTCTCCAGCATCTTTCGCGCCCCCTTGCCATCCAGGCTGATGAAGACGGCCGAGGATCCGGATTGCTGATCGAGGCCGGCCGAGGCATCGATGATCTGATTACCCGTCACGATGACCTGCTTGTAGAGCAAGACAGGATTTCCGTTGCGCTCACGGTACAAACGCTCACCTGGCGGCACCTTGCCTGCCAAGGCGGCTTGGGCATCGCCAGTCGCATCCATCATATGGAATTCAAGGGTCGCGGTCGCGCCCAGGATCTCCTTGGCGCGGGTGGGATCCTGCACACCGGGCAGCTGTACCACGATACGGTCGACCCCCTGCTGCTGAATAATCGGCTCGGCAACACCGAGTTCATTGACACGATTGCGTAGCGTGATGACATTCTGCTGGAGGGCCATCTTGCGCGTGTCATCGATCTCCTTCTTACTGAGATCGATCGAAAGCATCACGGGATCATCGTCCTCATTGAGCGACAGTGCGGGATAATTCTTGGCGATAACGGCCTCTCCGCGCTGACGCTGAGCCGCATTCCTGAACTTGACCTCCAGCCCGCCACCCTTACGGCGGGTGATCATCCGATAGCGCACCTTCTCACCACGCATGACGCCGCGCAGTTCGCTGACATAGCGCTCCTCGGCCTGACGCACCGCCGCCGCCATGTCGACCTGCATCAGGAAGTGGACGCCACCGCGCAGATCGAGGCCTAGGAACATGGGTCGAGCACTGATCGAGGACAACCACTCGGGCGCCGCCGGCAGAAGGTTCATGGCGATGACATATTGATCGCCCAAGGCATCACGCAGCGCATCCTGGGCCTTCAGTTGAGTATCGGTCTCATCAAAACGGATCACTAGACCGTGATCCTTTATCCCGATAGAGGACGTCGTCAGCCCGGCCTGCTCAAGGACATTGCGTGCGGAATTCAGGGTCGCTTCGTCAATGGTTGCCCCACGCACGGCGGAAATCTGAATCGCGGGCTGGTTCCCGTAGAGATTAGGAAGTGCATAAACAGCGCCGACCAGGATCAGGACCAGGATTAATAGATTCTTCCAGAGCGGATATTGATTCATGATTCAATACTTTGCAGTTGAGTGGAATCGGTCGCCGCGGACTTAAGAAACGCGGCGACCGACCGAGGGACTCTCTCGTCGACCAGTAAAAGCACTTAAGCCAAAGGACCTTATTTATCCTTAAGCGTACCCTTGGGGAGCAGGGAGGCAACCGCCGCCTTTTGCATTTTGACCTGGACCCCAGCAGCCAGCTCAACGGTAACCACATCATCGGCAACCGTCACCACTTTCGCCAGAATGCCCCCGTTGGTGACGATTTCGTCGCCCTTCGCCAACGCGGCGG
Organism: uncultured Gammaproteobacteria bacterium; assembly: GCA_964487925.1. Lineage (GTDB taxonomy): Bacteria > Pseudomonadota > Gammaproteobacteria > SZUA-140 > SZUA-140 > RI-283. Next base: position 11,065 of record CAZASZ010000017.1, on the reverse strand, counting down.
CCATTTGCTTGTGTTCTTTGGCTCGCTTGATTTGAGGTCTGAGGATCAAGAAATAAAAGATCACGAAGATCAGGATCAACGGCACCATGCCTGCCAGTCCCTCACCCATGGCTGCCGGCGCGGCCCCATCGGCCCATGCGTTCCTGATAAAAAAATCCATCACATCCTCCTCAGTATTCAGACTTCGCAACAAGATAAACTCGGCCTCAAGCCGAAAAGACAAGGACAGTTATACACCGACCTCGTCAAGTGTCCATGTCAACAAAACGTGCCTCGCGCTAAAGGCCTACAGCGGCAGAAGCCCCGAAAAACGCGGTATTATGCCACAGGGTCCGATCCCTGGGCGCGTTTTTTGAAAAAATCGGTGACAAACTCGTTCAAGCGCCCGAGACCGATAGCCTCTCTGAGCTCCCTCATGAGCGACTGGTAGTAAAACAGATTATGTATGCTGTTGAGTCGCGCCCCGAGCATCTCCTTGTTGATAGCAAGATGACGCAAATAGGCCCGACTGTAATTTCGGCAGGCCAGGCACTGACATTGATCGTCCAATGGACGCTCGTCGCTTCGGTACTGGCCGTTGCGGATCCGTATGACGCCGTCGCGCACGAACAAATGTCCGTTACGGGCATTCCGGGTCGGCATGACGCAGTCGAACATATCAACCCCCTGAGCGACCGCCGCCACGATATCCTCAGGCTTGCCGACGCCCATAAGGTAGCGCGGTCTATCAGCGGGCATTGCTGGAGTCAAGTGCTTCAGGATACGGATCATATCGGCCTTGGGCTCGCCGACCGACAGGCCACCGATAGCGTAGCCGTCGAAGTCCAATTCCAACAACCCCTTCAGGGACCGATCCCGAAGCGCTTCATACATCCCTCCCTGCACGATCCCGAAGAGGCTGCCGCCATTTGGCGCGAAGGCGTCGCGGCTGCGCCGCGCCCAACGTAGCGAGAGTTCCATCGATGCCTCTGCCTCCTCGAAGGTGGCCGGATAGGGCGTACATTCATCAAAACTCATAACGACATCGACACCCAAGGCCTGCTGAATCGAGATCGACTCCTCCGGCCCCAAAAAGATTCGATCGCCGTTGACTGGGGAGCGGAAGGTCACGCCCTCCTCACGGATTTTTCGGAGCGCGCCTAGGCTAAAGACCTGAAACCCACCGGAGTCGGTCAGAATTGGCCCATCCCAGGCCATGAACCGATGTAGCCCGCCCAAGGACTGAATAATATCCGCGCCGGGTCTCAGCATCAGATGAAAGGTATTGGAGAGGATTATCTCAGCGCCCAGCCCACTAAGTTCATCGGGTGAAACCCCCTTCACCGCCCCATAGGTACCCACGGGCATGAAAGCCGGGGTATTGACCCTCCCCCGCTCGAAGGTCATATGCCCCGCCCGGGCGAGACCGTCTTGAGCCGTTAATTCAAAGCGCATCACCCGCTCCCTGCAGATCGAAATCGGCCCTACTCGAAATAAACATCGCGTCTCCATAGCTATAAAATCTGTACCCCGATTCGATCGCGTGCCGATAGGCGGCCAAGACACGGCGATGCCCGGCAAAGGCGCAGACTAGCATCAGCAGGGTCGATTCAGGCATGTGAAAGTTGGTTAGCAGGGTGTCAACCGCCCGAAAGCGATAACCCGGCAGGATAAAGAGGTTAGTCTCGCCTTGATACGGCCGCACTTCGCCGGTGGCCGCCGCTGCTGTCTCTAGACAGCGAACGGCCGTCGTACCCACCGCGATGACCCGACCATCGCCTGCGCGCGTATGTCGTATCAGGTCACATACGGCCTGATCGACCTCCATGTACTCATGATGCATACGGTGCAGGCTCAAGTCCTCGTGGCGAGGACTCTGAAAGGTACCTGCGCCGACATGCAAGGTCACGAAGGCGCGCTTGACGTCCATGGCATTGAGCTGCGACATCGTGACCTCATCGAAATGCAGACCGGCCGTGGGGGCCGCAACCGCGCCGTCACGGCGGGAATAAACGGTCTGATATCGTTCTCTGTCCCCAACCTCATCGGCCCGCTGAATATAGGGCGGCAGCGGCATATGGCCGCATTCGGCCAATATTTTCTCTATATCCACCCCATTGGCGCCCCGCAACCGATAGAAATCATCCTGGCGCTCAATGACGTCAAGCTCATACCCCCCATCGAGTCTGATGCGGCTGCCAGCGCGTGCGGGCTTACTAACCCGCAACTGGGCCAGACATTCGCCGCTTCCCATATGGCGCTCAACCATAATCTCCACACGCCCGCCCGTCTGTTTATGCCCGAACAACCTTGCTGGTATCACGCGAGTGTCATTGAACACAAGAAGGTCGCCCGCCCGTAAGAATCGAGACAGATCTGAAAACGCACAGTCCTCAAGACGGTCTTGTCCTGGGTCGACAGCCAACAAACGGCTTTGGGTGCGCTCCGCCAGTGGAAATTGGGCGATATGCTCTTCGGGGAGCTCGAAATGGAAGTCGGTGCGTTTCATAGATCCTGAATATCATTACAGAGCATGCGCGGTGGACGCAAAAAAATGCGCGGCTTATGTTCTATCAACCGCAAAAGAATACTTGCTTGTCGGCGATGAGGTCGACTTGTATACTTGCGCCAAGGCAATGTGGCACACATGCCGGGGTGGCGGAACTGGTAGACGCGCCGGACTCAAAATCCGGTGGTTTTGCGACCGTGAGAGTTCGAGTCTCTCTCCCGGCACCATGTGCACCCGCCTAGGTAGCATTGAAGGTACCGCAAGCCTACGATGGACCATAAGCAGAGACCGGGCACGGACCAAGGGCGACAAGGGATGTCCATTCGGTTCTATTCTGGGGAGAATAGGCGTACATCCGATCCAACAGGCAACCCCCATCTCTTTTTGCTGGCCGATAATAATCGCCGATCAATGTCTCTGGAACCGGATATTGACAAGAGCAGTCGATATTTTGCGTCTGGCAACTCCCGCTCGACACCACGTTTTATTTGGCTGGCTTCCGTTTCGTTTACCCTGTGCGGGTCTGATGAGACGCCAGCCATTAACGACATAGGATATCCATTCATATGACCGGCACTTCATTTTCGCTCGAAATTAATCCAGTCATTCCCGAGCCGCTCAAGGGTCTCCAAGAACTGGCCAATGACCTGCTCTACAGCTGGGACGCTTCGGTCCGCGGGCTCTTCGTTCGCCTGTCACCCAAACTCTGGGAGTCCACCGGACACAACCCCAAGGTCTTCCTGCGCCAAATCGCACAAAAGCTACTAGATGATGCCATTGAAGACCATATATTCATGCAGGACTACAACCGCATCCTTTCCTCCTGCGAGGCCTACAAGACCTACCGCAACGAGATTAGTTCAGGCATCGAGACCTTGTTCAAGCCGAACGAGGATCTGGTGGCATACTTCTGCGCCGAATATGGTTTTCACGAAAGCTTCCCGATCTATTCTGGCGGCCTGGGCATCCTGGCGGGAGACCACTGCAAGGCTGCTAGCGACCTCGGGGTGCCCTTTGTCGGCATCGGCCTCCTCTATCGAGAGGGCTATTTCCAGCAGACTGTCGACGGCAAAGGTCAGCAAATCGCTCATTATACGCGCAACAGTCCGGCTAACTTGCCAATATCCCCCGTGCTCGACGCTGACGGTAACGAGGTTAAGGTCTATGTTGACCTGCCCGGCCGCACAGTGGCGCTGAAGATCTGGCTCGCCAAGGCCGGCAACATTAATTTGATACTGCTCGACTCCGACACCCCGGAAAACAGCGAGGAAGACTGCCGCATCACTTATCAGCTCTACGGCGGAAATATCACGACCCGAATCCAGCAGGAGATTGTCCTCGGTATCGGCGGTGTACGAGCCCTGCGCGCCCAGAACCTGTCGCCAACGGTGTGGCATATTAACGAAGGGCATGCAGCCTTCCAGATACTCGAGCGATGCCATGACCATGTTACAAAGTCGGGCCTGGATTTCGAGACAGCTTTAGAAGTCGTAGCCGCCGGAACGGTATTCACGACCCACACGCCGGTCCCCGCAGGGCACGATATGTTTGCCCATGAGCAAATGCGAGAATATTTCGCTCACTATATCCGTGAACTCGGTATCGACGAGAGGAAGTTCCTTGATCTCGGGCACAACCCCAGCGGCCCGGAACTGTTCAATATGACCGCCTTAGCCCTGCGCGGATCCCGTCGACACAATGGCGTCAGCCGAATCCATGGCACTGTGGCTTCCAAGATGGAAAGCTACGTCTGGCCGGAGCTTCCATCGGAGAACAATCCGATCAACTCGGTCACCAATGGCATTCATGTACAGACCTTCCTAGCTCGAGAGTGGGTCAATTTGTTCGACATGCAATTCGGTGGAGGCTGGCGCAATCAGCTTCTCAACGAAGAATTCTGGCACGGCATCGACCATATTCCGGCGCACAGCTTCTGGAGCGTTCGTCAGTCGCTCAAGACGCGACTGTTCGAGGACATCTACAACCGAGTCACGCACACGTATCGGCGCAATGGTCACAGTCCGACGCAGATCGAACACCTTACTCGGCATATCAGCAGCCCCGAGGCCAATGTCCTAACTGTCGGGTTTGCGCGCCGCTTCGCGACCTACAAACGCGCAGGCCTGTTGTTCTCCGACCCGGAGCGTCTGGCCAGGATCGTCAACGATCCGGAACGCCCGGTGCTGTTTGTATTCGCCGGAAAGGCGCACCCGAGAGACATCCCGGGACAGGAGCTCATGAAGCAGATTCACCATTACGCCCAACAACCCGAATTCATGGGCAAGGTGATCTTCGTGGAGGGTTACAATCTTGCCCTGTCGCGTAAGCTCGTCGCTGGCGTCGACGTCTGGCTCAACAACCCGAGGTATCCCAACGAGGCCAGCGGCACATCAGGTGAGAAGGCCGGCATCAACGGCGTACTGAACCTCAGCGTCCTCGACGGCTGGTGGGGCGAGGGATATGACGGCGAGAACGGTTGGGCCATTTCCCCGCATTCAAGCCACTTTAGTGAGGAATTCGCTGATCAGGAAGAGGCAAAGGAGCTACTCGACCTGCTTGAAAACCAGATCATCCCCATGTATTACGACCGTGACGGACGAGGATATCCTGAGCACTGGGTCAAAATGTCCAAGGCCTCGATCAGGACCCTCATGCCGCGATTCAACGCACAGCGCATGGTCATGGATTACGTAAAGCAATATTACAGCCCGACGGCTCGTCAGCGTAAACGATACATCGAGAATGACTACGCGGTCGCCCGCCAAATCTCCATTTGGAAGAAACGAGTCAGGGCCGCTTGGCCCGGGGTCTCATTGGAATCCAGTCAGAAACAACACATTTGTATGCAGACCGGGGAACCGCTGACCATTGAGGTGATCGCGGATCTCAACGGCCTATCGCCCGAGGACATCATTGTGGAATGCCTGCTCGGTACAGAGAATCGCAATCCGGAGTTCAAGACCAAACGAATCTTCTTGTTAGACAACAAAGGGCAGGATGGTAATAAACGATATATCTACCAGTTGAATCTAGTCTCACCACTGGCAGGCAAGCAGGTTTTTAAAATACGGTCTTACCCCCATCATGACGACTTGACCTGCCGCTTCGAGATGGGGCTCATGCGCTGGCTCTAAGCCAATCTTAGCAGGCCGTCAAAAACGCGACCACACGGAATGGAGCGCATTGCATTCATAACGGTCTGTTAGCGGTCACTCGGCGCGGCCGTACAGTTCGGTCAGGTGCTGCAAACGGCGGCAGGACTCCTCTGGGAGTTGCGGCCACTTAAAGCGCCAGGTCCAATTATCTTGTTGCGTACCCGGGGTATTCATACGCTGCCCCTTGCCCAGGGCAAGGATATCCTGCATGGGAATGACCGCCAGACAGGAAATCGAGGCCAGCGCTGTCCGGATCAGTGGCCAGGGCATGACCTCACTAGGGTCACCCAGATAGTCATTGACATGCGACCGCATCTCCGTCGATAGCCCCTCATACCATGATACGGTCGTATCATTGTCATGGGTGCCCGTATAGACGACGCTGTTCCTTTCATGGTGATGCGACAAATAGGGGTTATTAGCGCCGCTGCCAAAGGCGAATTGCAAAATTTTCATACCAGGCATGCCGTAGCGCTCACGCAGCTGCGTGACAGCCTCGGTGATAACGCCCAGATCCTCGGCAACGAAGGGGAGATAGTCGAAATGCCCCTTCAGGCTGGCAAACAACCGGTCACCGGGGGCGCTGACCCAACGTCCCGCAATCGCGGTCGCCTCACTCGCGGGGATCTCCCAGTAGGCCTCAAAACCTCGAAAGTGATCGATGCGAATGATATCAAAGCGGTTCATTTCGCTGGCGATGCGTTCTCGCCACCAACGAAAGTCATCTATCTGCATACGGTCCCAACGGTAATGCGGGTTTCCCCAACGCTGACCGGTGGCTGAAAAATAATCCGGCGGCACGCCCGCCACTGTGATGGGCTGCCCCGTATCATCCAATGAGAAGTAGTCTCGATTTGCCCATACATCCGCGCTATCGTGCGCGACGAAGATAGGCATATCTCCAAACATAAGCACGCCCCGGTCATTCGCATAATGGCGGAGCTCCTTCCACTGACGCGCGAACACGAACTGTTCGAATATAATCTGATAGATCAATGCCTGATAGCGTTCGCGAGCGGATGCCAATGCAGTAGCGTCGCGATCCCTAAAGGGCGTTTCCCAATGATGCCAAGACTTGCCCTTGTGTTCCTGTTTGAGGGCGAGAAACAGCGCATAGTCGTTGAGCCAGCGAGCGCCCTCCTCCTGAACGAAATGTGTAAGCGCAACGCGATCGGCATCATCTGCCGACTCAACAAATCCACTATAGGCCCGCACCAAAAGCGCCTGACGGTCATCCTGCACAGACACATCGGCGGGTAACCAGCCCCATTCAATGATCCGATCGATACTGATCAGCCGAGTATCGGCGGCATGTACTGACAAGGATTGATAAGGTGACCCGCAATGATCCGGGGGCGTTAATGGCAAGACCTGCCACACGGTCTGCCCTGTGCTGGCGAGAAAATCTACGAAGTGATACGCCTCGGGCCCAATGTCACCAAAACGCCATCTCCCAGGCAGCGAAGTGATATGGAGTAATACCCCGGAGCGTCGACGAGAAAACGGCGTACCCATGATTGTTTGTTTGCTCTTTAAAAACTATGTTGCCCGTAATAAAACACGCATTCCTTACGTGGCCCCCGAGTAGACACAAGTCCCCATGGGCCAAGAATTCCATGTAATCGGATACCTAAGCGCTCCCCGGACCGTTGATCGAGACCGGGGTAACAAAGGGGATACTTCGCACTGGACATCTAATCATCTAAACGACGGGGCCTCATCAATGTATGTCCTGCCCAAGCATCTCCGGCGTAACGACAACCACGCCACCAGCGCTCACGGAAAACCGTTTAGCATCGGCCTTGGGATCCTCACCAATAATTGTACCTTCTGGGACATGACAACCCTTGTCAACCACAACCTTCGTCAGTCGGCAATGCTCCTCGATCTCGACATCCGGCATGATCACGCAATCTGAGATTTCCGAATGAGAATGGATGTGAACACCAGAAAACAGCAATGAATGTCGGATCGTCGCACCGGAGACAATACAACCGCCGGAGATCATGGAATCAACCGCTGTACCGCGCCGCTCCTCATCGTCGAAAACGAACTTCGCGGGCGGCAACTGTTCCTGATAGGTCCAGATCGGCCAGATATCGTCATAGAGATTGAGTTCCGGAGTGATCCCTATCAGCTCCATATTGGCGGACCAAAAAGCGTCAATGGTACCCACGTCGCGCCAATAACCCTGCGCGTCCGAACCCGCATTCCGGAACGGATAGGCGAACACCCGGTCCCGCCCAATGGCGACGGGAATGATGTCCTTGCCGAAGTCGTGGCTGGACGATGTGCTATCTGCGTCGCCAACCAATTGATCATACAGATAATCCGTGTTGAAGACGTAAATCCCCATTGAGGCCAAGGCCACATCGTCATGACCAGGCATGGGCTCGGGATTATCGGGCTTTTCCGTGAAGGCCGTGACAGCCTTGTTCTCATCGACTGTCATGACGCCAAAGGCACGCGCATCTTCGAGCGAAGTCTCAATACAACCGATCGTCATATCTGCATCATTCTCGACATGAAAGGCTAACATCTGCCCATAATCCATTTTGTAAATATGATCTCCAGCAAGAATCACGACATATTTGGACTCATAGCTGCGCAGGATATCCAGGTTCTGATACACGGCATCGGCGGTACCCAAATACCACCCCTCAGAGGTCCGCTGCTGGGCCGGCACAATCTCAACAAACTCGCTGAATTCGGCGCGCATGAAGCCCCAGCCACGCTGAACATGGCGAATCAACGAATGGGACTTGTACTGCGTCAGAATAGCCACTCTGCGGATGCCCGAATTGACGCAATTGGAGAGCGGAAAGTCGATGATTCGAAATTTCCCCCCAAAGGGAACCGCGGGCTTGGCGCGCCACTCAGTCAATTCCTTCAAGCGTGACCCCCGTCCGCCGGCGAGAATCAGCGCGATACTGTCGCGCGTCAAACGACTAACAAAACGAGACGTTTGCTGGCCGGTTTTAATATTCATAACACCCTCCTTAGACGGCACTGATTTCATCTATACACACGGCTTGCTCTATAATTATGATGGCTTGTAGCCGCAGTCCTTGAGAGACCATGCCTAGATTTTGGAGTAGGGATTTCATGCTCACGTGCTATGCTAACATCCCTCATGGAATCAATCGAGAGAAAAACAAAACTATGATCAGTTCAGACTCTTCAACGCACGACAAGAAACCTGATCTTCCAGAGGAAGCTCAACGGATTGTAAATGCGCAACATCATGACCCCTTTCAGTTCCTGGGTCGTCATGATGTAGATGGAGATACCCTGATCCGCGCGTTTAATCCGAGCGCGGAACATATCATCGTTCTCGAAACCGGACAATCGCTACAACGAGTCGAGGGCACCGACCTTTTTGAATGGCGTGGCTCTGCGAAAGGTCTGCCCTCCCAGTACCGTCTGCAATGGACCGATGCCGCCGGCGAGACCTATACCCATTACGATGCCTATTGTTTTCCGCCGCAATTGACCGATTTTGATCTACACCTATATGGCGAAGGCAAGCATCTCAAGGCCTATGATTTCCTTGGCGCGCACCTGAAAACGGTCGAAGGGATTGACGGCGTGTTGTTCTCGGTCTGGGCGCCCAGCGCCGAACGTGTCAGCGTAATTTGTGAACGTAACCGCTGGGACGGCAGGACCAATCCGATGCGTGTCCGTGGTGGCTCCGGGATCTGGGAGCTGTTTATCCCCGAAATGGGCCCGGGCGAATTCTATAAATTTGAGATCCGCAACCGCGACGGCAGCGTTCATACCAAGATCGATCCTTACGCCCAACAGACCGAGCTCCGCCCAGGCACTGCATCCATTGTCACGGCGCCGCCACAATATGAGTGGCAAGACGGAGACTGGATCACAAAACGCGCCAATTATGACTGGCTCCACGAGCCCATGTCGATCTACGAGGTTCACCTGAGCTCGTGGCAACACGGAGAAGACGGTAGCTTCCTGAACTACCGCGAGCTGGCAGAACGTCTCGTCGCCTATGTCCTCGATATGGGCTTCACCCACGTTGAGTTGCTCCCGGTCACCGAGCACCCGTTGGACGCCTCATGGGGCTACCAGACCACAGGGTACTTCAGTCCGACCAGCCGTTTCGGAAGCCCTGACGACTTTCGCTTCTTCATCGACCATTGCCATCAGAATGGTATCGGCGTCTTCCTTGATTGGGCGCCTGGTCACTTTCCCAAGGACGCCCATGCCCTGGCCAAGTTCGACGGCAGCGCGCTCTTTGAACATGCCGACCCCCGCCGTGGCGAGCATCGTGAATGGGGCACACTGATCTTCAACTATGGCCGCAACGAAGTCCGCAATTTCCTGCTATCAAGCGCCCTGTTCTGGCTCTCCGAATACCACCTTGATGGCCTTCGAGTCGATGCCGTGGCCTCCATGCTCTATCTCGATTACTCTCGAGAGGACGGCGACTGGACGCCTAACATCTATGGTGGCAACGAAAACCTGGAGGCCATAGACTTCCTACGCGAACTCAACCAGATCACCCACGAGCACGTGCCGGGCAGTCTGACCATGGCTGAGGAGAGCACCTCATGGCCGATGGTCTCGCGGCCGGTTTGGCTCGGCGGCCTGGGTTTCAGCATGAAATGGAATATGGGCTGGATGAACGACACCCTCAGCTACATTGAAGAGGACCCAGTCCATCGTAAATACCACCACGACATGTTGACCTTCAGCCAGATCTACGCCTTTACTGAGAACTTCATCCTGCCCTTTTCACACGATGAAGTCGTTCATGGCAAGCAGTCAATGCGCCACAAGATGCCGGGTGATGAGTGGCAACAGTTTGCCAACCTAAGGCTCCTGTATGCCTATATGTATACTCATCCGGGCAAAAAGCTCATGTTCATGGGCTGTGAATTCGGACAGGGACCGGAATGGAATCAGGCGGCGCCCCTGGACTGGTACATACTCGAATACCCGCTGCACTCCGGTCTGCAACGACTGATCAAGGTGCTGAACGAGTGCTATCGAAAGTTTAATGGCTTACATTATTTTGACTTCGAGCAGGCAGGGTTCTCATGGATTGACTGTCACGACTCAGAACAATCCGTCCTGAGCTATCTTCGCAAGGGCCAAGACGACGAGACCTTTGTTGTGATGATGAACTTTACCCCGGTACCCCGACCAGGCTACCGCATTGGCGTACCGGCACACGGCACCTACAGGGTACTGATCAACTCGGATGAGGCTTTCTATGGCGGCAGTGGATACCTGAAATCGAACCATCTCTCGGCGGAACCGATCCCCTGGAACGGGATGCAACAATCGATCGCTATCGATCTACCGCCATTGGCGGGGATCATCCTGACGCTGGAATCCTAAAACCCGCGCCGAAGCGCGCTGCTCTGCGCATATATGGACTCCTCCCGATTTGCAAACG
>CAZASZ010000016.1:29592-36555 GCA_964487925.1 uncultured Gammaproteobacteria bacterium | reverse complement strand
GGATTGTAATGGCCGGTGCCTTGGCATTGATGACGATCATCTTTATTAAACAAGGCGTAAAAATTGTGCCTCAGGGAGATAAATACATCGTTGAGCGTCTGGGGAAATTCAACCAGATCCTCAATCCGGGCCTTAGTTTTATCGTTCCTCTTATTGATAGAGTGGCCTATCAATTCACCACCAAGGACTTGGTCTTGGATATACCGAGTCAAGAGGTGATATCTAAGGACAATGCGGTACTGGTGGTGAATGCCGTGGCCTATATCAATATTGCCGAGCCTGAAAAAGCGGCCTATGGCGTCGCCAACTATGCGGACGCGATTCAGAAACTGATTCAGACCTCGCTCCGTTCCATTGTCGGTGAGATGAACCTGGATGATGCCTTGAGCTCACGGGAGCAAATTAAGGCGGCGCTCAAGAACGCTATTTCCGATGAGATATCCAATTGGGGCGTTATCGTAAAAACGGTCGAGATTCAGGATGTTCAGCCTTCGGGGACCATGCAGAAGGCAATGGAGGCGCAGGCGGCGGCTGAGCGTTCAAAGCGTGCGTCAATTACCACGGCGGAGGGAGAGAAGCAGGCAGTGATTCTTCAGTCCGAGGGCATCAAGGCGGCAGCGGAAAACGAAGCGGATGCGAAAATCAAATTGGCCGAGGCTTCCGCCAAGGCGATCAAAATGGTTGCCGAGGAAATCCAGGAGCGCCAGTTACCCGCGATGTTCCTGTTGGGTGAACGCTATGTGGAGGGAATCAAAACCTTGTCAGCTTCACCTAACGCCAAGATGATTGTTCTGCCGGCGGACCTTCAGGCGGCCATTCAGGGGATATTTGGAGGGAAAAACACCTAGTTTGGGTTTTGGTAAATGCGCGGAATGGACAGGGAGACCGCACGAACGCAATGTCTCTCGCCCTGTCTTTTGCGATACATGTAAGGAATTGATATGTACAAAGATGTCTTGAATTTTTGGTTCGAGGAAATTGACGAATCGAAATGGTGGATTAAGGATCTGGAATTTGATCAGTGCATAATCGAAAGGTTTGCGACGACCCATGACATGGCGGCGAAGTGCGAGCTCTTCGAATGGAGACGCAGCGCCGAAGGCCGATTGGCCGAAATCATTGTCCTGGACCAATTCTCTCGAAATATGTTCAGAGATTCACCCAAGGCATTCGTTAACGACCCCTTGGCCCTCGTGTTATCTCAGGAAGCTGTCTTGCGTGGAACGGACAGAGAGCTCGATCCCAAGAAAAGGAGTTTTTTGTATCTACCTTATATGCACAGCGAATCAAGAATAGTTCACGAGGTTGCGGTAAAGCTATTTAATGAAAATGGTGTACGCTCCAATATTGAATTTGAGATCAAGCATAAAAAGATTATCGATAGGTTTGGTCGTTATCCGCATCGAAATGAAATATTGGACAGAGAGTCTACCCAGGAAGAAATAGAATTTTTAAAGGGGCCGGGATCAAGCTTCTGAAGTTACATGGCGCAACCGAATAACAGGCAACGGATGCGGTGACAAAACCGACTGGTCACGATCTTAGGTGTCCTCGCCTTATTGTTTCAGATACTTTTCTGCAAACTCATCTGCCGGTAACGGCGCACTGAAATAGTAGCCTTGAAAGCGTCGGCATCCTTTTTTCCGAAGAAAGTCGAGTTGGGCTTGGTTTTCGACGCCCTCGGCAATGACCTCAAGCTGTAGGTGCCGCGTCATGGCGATGATGGTATCGACAATAACGGTATCGTTGGAGTCCTGTAGGATATCGAGCACAAAGGACTTGTCGATCTTAATCTCGTCGAGCGGTAATCTCTGGAGATAGGATAGCGATGAATAGCCGATGCCGAAGTCGTCTAGAGAGAAACGCAAACCGTGCTCCCGCAATTGCTGCATCTTCTCAACGGCATCGTCGATGTTCTCAATGACAAGACCCTCTGTGATTTCCAGCGTTATGCGGTCTCTCGGCATGCCGTGGAGTTCGAGTATATCGAGGATGTCCTTGACGAATGCGTTGTGGCGGAACTGTCGGGAGCTGATGTTGACGGAAATACCAGGGACCGCGACCTCGAACCTGCGTTCCCAGTCCTGAAACTGGATGCAAGTCAACTCCAGAATACGGTTGCCGATGCGATGGATCAGACCACAGGATTCGGCAATACCGATGAATTGATCGGGCGGGACCCAGCCGCGTTCGGCATGATGCCAGCGCGCCAGTACCTCGGCCCCGATCAGTTTGCCGTTGGCGTCGAACTGGGGTTGAAAGTAGGGCAGCAGCTCGTCGGCGTTCACAGCTTTGCGAAGGTCCTCCTCTAGCGCGAGTCGATAATCAACGATGGCCTGCATGTTGGGGTGATAGATATGTACGGCGTCGCGACCGGCGTCCTTGGCCCGGTACATGGCCGTGTCGGCCTGCTGGAGAATGATCTCCGGGGTTTGTCCCTCCTCGGGGAACATCGTGATACCGATGCTCGCCGTCACGACATATTCGTGTGCCTCCAGCGAGAACGGTTGATTCAAGGTCTCCTGGATCTTTTCGCTGACTTGCAGGGTCTGACTGATCGCCACGCTGTTGTCCCCGCTAAGCTCAGTCAGAATCACGACGAACTCATCGCCGCCCAATCGAGAGACCATGTCGCCGGTCCGCAGCAAACCGCGAATGCGTTCGGCTACGAGGAGTATGACTTGATCACCGATCGGGTGACCCAGGCTATCGTTGATGTTTTTGAGGTGATCGAGATCTAGGAACAATAGTGCGCCGAATTGATGATTGCGCTGGCCGTGGGCGAGGGCCTGCGCGAGGTGTTCGATCATCAGTCGGCGATTAGGCAGCTGGGTCAGGGGATCGTAAAAGGCCAGATGTTCGATCTCTTCTTCGGCGAGTCGGCGGTCGGTGATGTCGACCGAGATCCATGCCACTTCATCTTCCGACATAGGCGCGGTCCTCGCCTCGAAATGACGGATACCCGCCGGTACCTCGAGCGTATACCGCAAGCTCTGAGGCTCACCCGACGCTAAGGTCTTGTGAATGACATGCATGACTTGCTCACTGACATCGGTTGGCAGCACGTCGGCAACACGTTTGCCCAATATTGATTCGGCCGGTGCGTAGAGCAGCCGGGCGTTGACGCCGAATACGTCGATATATCGACCTTCTTTGTCGAGGATGAAGGCGATGTCCGGGAGGGCCTTGCAGAAGTCACTGAGTCGTTTGTGGGCCTGGACTAGCTCGCTGCGCAGTTGAAACTGTTCGGAGACGTTCTGGAATACCAGGATGACGCCGAGCATGCGATCGTGTTGATCAATGATAGGGGCTGCGGTATCCGAGATTGGTGTGATCCGGCCGTCTCTGGACGCGAGGGCGATTTGATTGGTCAGGGAGACGACTTGGCGGTTTCTCAGCACCTCTTCGATCGGTGACGGGATGGCTTGTCCGCGTTCGCTGTCGATGATCCTGAAGGCGCTGTCAAAGGGCTGGCCGACGACCTCGGTTAGGCGCAGTCCGCTCAGGTGTTCGGCCATCGCGTTCATGCGGATGACATTGCCCTGGTTATCCGTCACGATGACGGCATCGCCAATGGATAGCAGCATGGCTTCGAGGTTTTGTTTTTCAACGCGCAGGGCATCCGTGGTTTCGGCGACGCTGAGGCTCATGATATTGAAGGCGTCAATCAGGCTGCCTAGCTCGCCGTGCCCCGTGTAGACGATCGGCTTGCCCGGTTGTTTGCGTGTAATCTCGTTCGCGATTGCGGACAGGCGCGTGACTGGGTCGTGGACCCAACGTTTCAACGCTAACTGTAAGATGATCACGCAGAACAACAGCGCAATCATCTCCTCGCTACTCTCCGCCAAGTGGCGGGTGAAGATCTCATCAAGTCCCGGCCCCAGGTCATAGACGAGGTAGATCAATGCCATCGTGTAATCTTCCGGCCCGGAGGGCATGTCATTCGCGAGCCTGACCGGGTAGTAGGCATGCATATGACGGTATTCCTGATTGTGGAGGATCCGTGCGGTGTTGCTCGCAACCGTCGCGCGCGCGACATGTGGTTCGAAATGCAGTAACTCATCGGGCGCAAAACGGCCCTCGAGCTCAAGTTTGGTTGCGGCCAGGATTCGTTCCGTCTTGGGATCGATCAGCGCCATCGCGAGGACGCGCCGCCTGGCGCCATAGACCACGATATGGTGTCGGATCTCTTCAATCTGGTGGAAGGTCAGATCCTGTTCGAAACGACCAGCCAAATCGGAGAGGTCGTGACTAAGGCGCTCGTGTGTCAGTTCCAGATAGTGCTCTGTTTCATCATCGATCCGACCGATTGTCGCCAGGACTAGATAGAGTGCGAATAGGCCCAGAACCAGTAGGCTCATCAATAGCTTGATTTGATAAAGCCTGAGTGCCTTCAACGTCTAATACTCCTTGCTCGCGCGATCAACTCAATAGGATATTCTCCGGGTAAGCTTGCAGTCAGTCCAGTCCTGGGAAGTTGAGCGTGACCCGTGTGCCGCCGGTTGTCGCGATCGTATTCGCCTTAAGTGTACCGCCATAGAGGTGAATGATCTCCCGCGACATTGCTAATCCGATACCATGGCCGTGTACGGGGTCCGCGCTGGCGCCTCGCTCCGCGATCTGATCCCGGATGGTGGCGTCGATGCCAGGCCCGTCATCCTCGATATGAATGCGAAGCCCGGCCCTGCGTCGTCGCTGGTCGGGGACTGCGTGTACCGTGATCAGAACCCTTTGCCGACACCAGATACAGGCGTTGTCGAGTACGTTCCCCAGCACCTCGAGCAGGTCATCTTTGTCACCGTGAAAAACGGCACCGGCGTCGATCTCTAGGGTGAAATCGATCCTCTTTTCGACGTAGACTTTTTGCAGCGCGGCGATGACCTTGGCGGCGATGTCTTTAACGGAAACCGGACCAATGAGCTGCGTACGCCCCGATCCGGCGGCTCGGCGTAATTGGTAGTCGATTTGTCGTGCGATGTGGTCGACCTGATCGCCGATCAGCTTGTTGACCGCAGCTGCCTCGTGCGGCCCCTCCATCTCCGTGCGGATAACGGCTAGCGGCGTCTTGAGGCTGTGAGCAAGGTCGTCTAGCGAGTGTCGGTAGCGGGTCGAGTGTTCACGTTCGACTCGAAGCAGGCCATTGAGATTGTCGGTCAGTGCCCGAAGTTCCCGGGGGTAGTTGCCCTCTAGCCGGTCCTTGTCCCCATTTTCGATTTTACGCAGGTCATCGGCCACTCGGCGCAGCGGCCCCAATCCCCAACGTAGTATCAGTGCGTGTACGACGAGCAATGCGATCGTGACCGCCAGCAGGGCGCCCCACAGCAGTTGTTGGAAGGCGCTGAGTCTGCCGGCGAGCGTCTGCAGGTCGACCGCAACCGAGAATGTGAAGACGCGTGGGTTGGCCGTTGCAGTGTCCCAAGAGACACCGAGACCGTAGGCCGCCAGAGGGATTCTGGCCTCGGGGTGTATTCGCAACCGTTCCTGTCCCAGGCGCATCCTAGCAAGTGGTATCATGGGCGCATCGCCGCTGGAAGGGGACAGCCAGACGACTTTTCCGTCCGGCCCCAATATCTGGCCATACAGCCCTGAGCCTGGAGTGAAAAACGCGGGAATCGGGATCTCGTTGATGAACTCGATGTCGCCGTTCGGTCGTGGGGATGTCGCGGCGATCAGCGTGGATGTATGGGCCTGAAGGCGTTCCTCCTGGGCTGTCTCTAGGGAATGCCGGTAGGCCTCTTCAATCGTGACGCCCGTCATCGCGAAGAAGACCGAGATGACGAGGGTCAGCGCGATGGAAAGTCTGAGGTGGAGGGATATCAAGGTTCGCGCGCATCCATGGGGAAGCGGTAGCCCCGGCCTCGCAGGGTCTCGATGGGCTGCAGGCGGCCGTCGGGATCGATCTTGCGCCGCAGGCGGGCGATGAAGACCTCGATGACGTTGCTGTCACGATCGAAGTCCTGATCATAGAGATGTTCCGTCAGCTCGCTCTTCGAGATGACCCGATCGGCATGCAGCATGAGGTATTCGAGGGCCTTGTACTCAAAGGCCGTCAAGTTCACGGGATGATCCTCGATACGGACCGTCTGCTTCAGAGAATCGAGCTCGACCTGGCCGATCTTCAGTGTGCCCTGGCTCCAGCCCGCCGCTCGACGCACAAGCGCATTAAGACGGGCCATCAGCTCTTCAAAATGAAAAGGTTTGACCAGATAGTCGTCGGCGCCCGCCTCGAGGCCGGAGACCTTGTCCTGCCAACGCCCCTGCGCGGTCAGGATCAGGATCGGAAAGGTGTGCGACTCGGCGCGCAGTGCATGGATTAAGTCGATTCCCGGTAGTTTTGGGAGTCCAAGATCAATGATCGCGACATCGAAGGGGTACTCACGCCCTAGGTAGAGCCCCTCTTCCCCGTCCCCAGCCGCGTCCACGGCGCAACCCTGGGCCCTGAGTTGTTCCTCAAGGTGGGTCCTCAATATGGGCTCGTCTTCGACCAGGAGTACTCTCATGAATACATCTCATCGGTAAAGGGCTCGTCGTGCCGAAAGCTTGGATTGCCAGCGACGATATAAGACTAGGATATCAAAGGATGAAACCAAGCGCGGCATAGATCAAGACCAAGCCGCTTCAGCGGGTGTTCGAGCCAAACGGACAGCGGCAAGAGGGCTGCCGTATTTTGGATAAGGCGTAAAAAGAAAAGGCCGGGGAACCCCCGGCCTCTCTCACTGATTTTGGACAAACACTTTAGAACGCGAACTGAGACCACAGTCCGTACTGGCTGTCCTTCTTTGGCGTAAGACCGCCCGTGGATTTGACGCGGTCGTAACCCAGGGCCAGCGTGACGTGCTTGGTCGGAAAGTATTCGACGCCGACGCCATAATGATCCTTCTTGAGCTTGGGAACGACGTTGTCCTTCGTATGGTCGAATCGGGCGAACGCGCCGTAGTTGTTGGGCAGCTTCGTCCAGCCCCA
>CAZASZ010000016.1:2170-29492 GCA_964487925.1 uncultured Gammaproteobacteria bacterium | reverse complement strand
TAGCCGTTCTGATCGATCAGAACTTTGTTGAAGTAACGGTGCTTCCAGAGACCTTGCTCGTAGTCGATCCACGGGGTGTGCGACTGACCGAGGCGCAGGACAGCGGCCTTGCCGGCCAGCTTGCCTTCGAGGTAGGCGTACTTAAGGAAGACGTTGTTGTTCTTTTGCTCGAGCTCAGAGGCTTTGGTCTGATGGACATCCGTAGTTACTCGCATGAGCCAGTCTTTGTCAAAGTTGTATTTGACGGTGAAATAGGCGCGATCGACGCTAGCGGACTGCGTTTTGGTCTCCGGGGAGGCGGCGGTGTCCTTTTCCGAAACCAGTTTCACGAAAACCTTGGACTCGATGGACAGTTTGCTGTCGCCGTTCTCGACGACCGTGATACCGCCGGCCTGGGCTGCGCTCATGGTCATACCGCAAACGATACCGGCAACGGCCACCACAATAATTTTTCTGTTCATAACTACTCTTTCCTCTAAGGTGGTGGTTGGTAAAACGCTAACGTTGTTAACGATCCCGACATGTCCTGCAACATATGCGTTGGATCGCTGGTAATGCAAAAATTGTAATGGGAGCTTGGCCTTGACGGCGTTTTCGGGCTGGGTACTACAGGGCGCGATTCTAATGGTGCATCCCCAATGTTTCCGGGGTTCGAAATGCCGCTTGTGCTCTTCCCGAGCGCCTGTACTCTCAGGCCACCTGATTATCTCCGCTTTAATATTATAGCTGGATCTGCAGATGGTGCGGCGTTGATAGTCGCGTCTCTCCGGTGTGGGTTCCCATATCCTGCCGATCGCCAGCCTCCCTACCCGTCGATAGGGCGCAAGTATAAGCAATGAATATGACAGTTATGTTACAAAATGACACTTCCATGACAGTTACATGAAATTTTTATGAATTTTTTATGACGGTGGGTGGGTATTTGTCTGGCCAGTATCTTATCGATATTAACTATAACCTATTGTTATATAATGATTTATATGAATATATTCTTTTCGCGTAGTCTGTTGGTGATGGCGTGATACTACAGATCTCCGAGTGGTTGTAACAATATTGTCATAATTGATGGATAGAATCAGCGCAGTTTCCTGAGACGACCGTTGGACAGATATCGACGAATCGGCTTGCCCTGAATATTAGATTTCTAATAACTGAAGTTAACCAGGTATGAGTTGAATATGAAGAAGCGTATTATTTTCGCGGCCACAGTAGCCGTGTCCGTATTGTCCTTGAACGCCGAGGCGCGCGATCAGATCCGTATCGTGGGCTCGTCAACGGTCTATCCGTTTGCCAGCTACGTTGCTGAAGAACTGGGCGCTACGACGAACTTAAAGACCCCGGTCATCGAGTCTACCGGCTCCGGCGGCGGCATGAAGCTTTTCTGCGCCGGTGCGAATATGGATACCCCCGATATCACCAATGCCTCTCGTCGGATGAAGTCCTCCGAGTTGGAGAAATGCCATAAGAACGGTGTCAAGGACATCACCGAGGCAGTCATCGGTTACGACGGTATCGCTATCGCTCAGAGCGTTAACGCCAAGCCCCTGAACCTATCCCGTAAAGCGATTCTGTTGGCAGTTGCTGCCGAAGTGCCCAACGCCGCGGGTACGGCGCTGGTCAAGAACAGCTATGCGTATTGGGACGAGATCGATGCCAAACTGCCGCATCGCCACATCCTGTTCTACGGTCCTCCTGCTTCTTCCGGTACCCGTGATGCCTTCGAAGACCTGGTCATGAAGCATCTGACCAAGCATATGGCGGCCTACGGCAAGAAGAAGTATCACAAGATCCGTCAGGATGGCGCCTACGTCCCTTCGGGCGAGAACGACAACCTGATCGTTCAGAAACTGACTAAGGATACGTCCGCGCTGGGCATCTTCGGCTACAGCTATCTGGAAGAGAACGGTGACATCCTCAAGGCTGCCACGGTTGATGGCATCAGCCCCGAGCCGGATACTATTTCTTCCGGAAAGTACCCGCTGTCACGCTCGCTGTACTTCTATATCAAGAAGTCTCACGAGGGTCAGGTCAAGGGCGTCGCCAAGTACGTCAGTATGTTCATGGGCGATGACATGATCGGTAAGGAGGGCAACCTCTCCGAAATCGGGCTGATTCCCTTGCCGGATGCCTACCGCAAAGAGATCCGGGATCGGGTCGCAACGCGGGTTAATCTGACTGCGGGTGATCTGAAGAAGAAGTAAGCGCGATTTTTCAGTGACATCATGATAAATTTGGCCCGGGGAAACTCGGGCCAATTTTTTTGGGGCCTTGATTACGGTATTCTGGCCATATAGATTAAGTCTCATTGCGGTGAATTGAAGTGGTCGGAACGAAGACTTGGGGGGGGGGAGGGCTCGAAAGTGGGAGCCGCTTTGTGAATGACTGCGTCTGACGTTGTTTTTTTACTATTGGCGGGTTTTTTGCCAATGGGCTGGTTTGCTCATCGCCTTGGCAAAAACAAGGCGATGTCGTTGGGCAATGCAGCGGCCCTGCACTCTCAGCCTGGGCAATATGGTTGGTATGTGGTCCTTGGACTCGCCCTGCCCGCACTTGTGGTGGCCCTTATCGGGGCTGTCCTATCCCTAACCGGGCTATACCAGGTCCCGGCCATCATGTTGGTTACGGCGGCTCTGGTTGTTGCCGTCGCCGGACTCAGCGTTGCCCTGCGCTATATGCGTGCCGATCTGCCCGCGCGGATCATCGTTGAGGCCGCCATTACATGGGGGCTGCGTCTGGCATCGACGATCTCCATCCTGACGACTTTGGGAATATTGTTGTCGGTCATCTTCGAGGCCCTCGAGTTTTTTCATATCGTGGGGTTCTGGAACTTCATTACAGGGACCGAGTGGAACCCCGATACGGCCTTTCTCCAAGGCGCCGGTCGAGGCCATGAGGACGCAGCACAGGCTCATTTCGGTTCGGTCCCGATCTTTGCCGGCACCTTCATGATCACGGCGATCGCGATGATGGTGGCGATACCCATAGGACTCTACGCTGCGATCTTTATGTCGGAGTACTCGAGTCATGCCGTCAGGGGTTGGCTCAAGCCCGCGCTCGAGGTCCTGGCCGGAATTCCTACCGTGGTCTACGGCTTTTTCGCTGCGATCACAATTAGCCCACTCGTGGTTCAGACCGCGAACTTTTTTGGCGTTACCGCCGATGCGACCAATGCCTTGGCGCCAGGCATTGTCATGGGCGTCATGATTATTCCGTTTATCTCTTCGCTATCGGACGATGTCCTGATGGCGGTGCCTCAGTCCTTGCGCGAGGGCTCGCTGGCCATGGGCATCACCAAGGCAGAGACCATCCGCCATATCGTGATACCCGCGGCGTTGCCCGGAATTGTCTCAGCCGCGCTTCTGGGCGTATCCCGTGCAGTTGGTGAGACCATGATCGTCGTCATGGCCGCGGGCCTTCGGCCGAATCTGACTTGGAATCCGCTCGAGGGGATGACCACTGTCACAGTTCGTATCGTTGATGCCTTGACGGGTGATCAGGAGTTCAATTCCCCGTTAACGCTGTCGGCCTTCGGGTTGGGCTTGGTTCTGCTGGTATTTACCATGATTTTGAACCTCATTTCGCTAACCGTTATACGACGCTTTAGGTTGAAGTATGAGTAAAATAGACCTGACGCCGTCGATACGCCGTCGATACCGCGCTGAAAAACGCTTCAAGCTCTACTGCCTGTCAGCGGTGGCGTTCGCGTTGCTGTTCCTGGTCTTTTTTTTCAGTGATCTCGTGAGCCGGGGTTGGCCTGCGCTCCAGCAGGCCCAAATACAGACGGAGGTCAGTTATTCCACTGTAGTCGAGGCCGGCCAGTACCGTAAGGCCATCGACAAGTCCTTGCGACATATCGCTAGCAGGGGCTGGCTTCGTACGCTGCCGCTCTATTTGCGCGAGCATCCGGAACGCGTCGGGGAGAAGGAGCTATTGTGGATTACTGCCGATTCATCGGTCGATCAGTATCTGAAGGGGCATCGGAACACGCTCAAAGAAAAACAGCGTGAACTTGTGGATCGCCTCTATGCACAGGGCGACATTCGGCTTGGCTTCAATTGGGACTTCTTTACTCGGGGTGATTCCAAGCTGCCCGAGTTGGCAGGGATATATTCGGCGATTGTCGGTACGATTTACGTGCTGTTTTTGACGATGATATTCGCCCTGCCGGTGGGTATTATGACCGCTGTTTTCCTAGAGGAATTTGCCCCTGATAACCGCTTGATCCACCTGCTCGAAGTCAATATCAACAATCTTGCGGCGATCCCATCGATTATGTTCGGTTTATTGGGACTGGCGATCTTTATCAATTTTTTCGGTGTGCCGCGTTCGTCGGCCCTGGTCGGCGGTTTGACGCTGGCTTTGATGACGTTGCCGGTCATTATTATCAGTGCACGCGCCGCTTTGAAGGCCGTGCCGGATTCTATCCGCGAGGGCGCATTGGGCGTCGGCGCCTCGCCCTGGCAGGCGCTATGGCACCATATCCTGCCCTTGGCGATGCCTGGTGTTTTGACCGGGAGCATTATCGGCCTGGCGCAGGCGATGGGTGAGACGGCCCCTTTGATTATCGTCGGAATGATCGCCTACATCCCGGATGAACCGACCAATGTGTTGGAGGCCGCCACGGTATTGCCGGCCCAGATCTTTACTTGGGCCGGGGAACCCTTGCGAGCCTATGCAGAGCGAACGGCAGCCGGTATCCTTGTGCTGTTGGTCGTGCTATTGAGTTTGAACGGATTCGCCATCTGGTTGCGGCGTAGATTTGAGCGGAGTTGGTGATGACTGAAGCGTTGATTTCTGATGGGCAGGTAGTTCAATTGCCCGAGGTGGGCTTGTCGGTTCCCTTAACGATGGAAGATAGTAACGTGGCTGATGCTTATCAGGGGGTGGCTGAGGTTGACCCTGCCCTAAATAATATGATCTCGATTGAGAACCTTCGGCTGTGGTATGGCGAGCAACAGACGTTGCACGGCATCACGATGAATATCAGGGAGCGTCACGTCACTGCGTTTATCGGTCCTTCCGGGTGCGGCAAGTCTACCCTGCTTCGCTGCCTGAACCGGATGAACGATCGCATTGCCGACTGCCGGATTGAGGGACGGGTTTCACTGGATGGTTCGGACATCTACGAGCCCAAGGTCGATGTCGTGCGATTACGAACCCGCGTGGGCATGGTTTTTCAGAAGCCTAACCCCTTTCCCAAGAGCATCTATGAGAACATCGCCTTTGCGCCGCGCATCCATGGTGTGGCGTACAAGGGCAGCGAAATGGACGAGTTGGTAGAGACCTGTCTTCGCCGGGCCGGGCTTTGGGACGAGGTCAAGGACAAGCTTCATCAGCCTGGAACGACGCTTTCCGGTGGTCAGCAGCAGCGTCTGTGTATCGCACGGACGATAGCGGTTCGTCCAGATGTGATCTTGATGGACGAGCCCTGTTCGGCGCTGGATCCGATCGCAACGGCCAAGATCGAGGAACTGATCGATGAGCTCAAAAATGAGTTCACGATCGTGATTGTGACCCATAATATGCAACAGGCGGCGCGGGTCTCCGACTATACGGGCTTCTTTTACCTGGGCACCTTGGTCGAATACCAGGATACCAACACGATGTTTACCTCGCCCCAGAAGACTCAGACCGAGGACTACATCACAGGAAGATTTGGCTAGGTATTTGTCGACACCAATTGCAAACCAGATATTGCCGGTCCCGGTTAAAGGTTCGGGTAATTCACGAGGAAGGAAGTTTGGTCATTCCACATGAGCGATAGAAGGTGACCCCAGTCTCCCGTCATACATTAAGCCGATTCGATAACGAGCTAGTCACCCTTGACGACCTGATCCTGTCGATGTTCAAGCTCACCCAACATAATATCAAGGGTGCGCTGAAGGCGATCTACAGCGGCGATGAGGCTCTTGTCGATAAGGTCACTGCTCAGGATGAGGCCGTCAATGCTCTGGAGGTCCAGATCGACGAACTGGCCCGGCGTTTGATCGTGACTCATCAGCCGGCGGCCTCCGACCTGCGCCGGGTCTTCGCCGCTACCAAGATCGTCACGGACCTTGAACGCATCAGTGACCTGGCCATTGATATCGCTGGCGAAGTCGCCCGTCTGGGCGGCAGTGGCGCGACACGCGTTGGCCAGCTCAAGGTCATGCAGAAGTTGGTGATGACCCAGATCAAGGCCGTCCGGAAGGCCTATTTCGAAAGAGATGTTGAGGCCGCGCACCAAGTCATCGAGCAGGATGGCGTCGTCAATGATGCCTACGAGTCCTGCCAGCGCGTGATGTTGACGCTTATGCTTGAATCGACCAAGCAAATCACTTCCTATCTGGCGCTATCGAATGTCGCCGCCGGGCTGGAGCGCATCGGCGATCACATTACAAACATTGCCGAAATGATCATCTACATGGTGATCGGTCACGAAGTGCGTCACGTCAGCCCTGAGCGTATCCAAGAGCTTATCCAGGAGCAGGACGACGACGACTGAGACGCAAGTCGAAGTTGGGGTGCTGGCGGCCGCGATCGACATCGGCTCCAATGCCATTCGTTTACGAATCGGCGGCCTCGACGCCGATGGTCGTCTAAAAATTGTCCATCAGCACCGTGAGGCGGTCCGTCTGGGGCATGAGGCCTTTACCGCCGGACGGTTTGCCGAGCAGACCCTGACCAGCGTCGAGGCTGCGTTCCAGGCATTTCAGCAGGTCATTGGGCGTTACCCGGTTCAATCCATCCGCGCCGCCGGCACCAGCGCACTGCGTGATTCAGAAAATACCCCCGAACTGGTCAAGCGGGTTGCGAACAGCGCTGGGATTCCGATCGAAATCATCTCCGGTGAAGAAGAGGCCCGGCTGATTCACATGTCGATCAGGCATCGTCTGGTCGATATCGACGACCGGGTATCCTTGTTGATTGACATTGGCGGCGGCAGTGTCGAGATCACGCTCTGTGAACACGGTGATATCGTCGCCGTCGAAAGCTTTCGCATGGGTACCGTACGCCTGATGGAATGGTTCAGCAGCGGCGACGCCGATACCTTAGACCACAGTCTCATGAACGAATATATCGCGTCGATGTTGCGCAAGGTGCGCGAGGCGCTCAAGGGGCGCACGATCGATATCTGTGTCGGGACGGGGGGTAATATCGAGGCCCTCGGCGATCTCGGCGTCAATCTGCTTGGAAACGAAAGCGGTGACTGTCTGAGCGCCAAGGATATTCGTCGACTCTGTAAGCGACTCAAGTCGATGACTTGCGCCGAACGCGTCGAAAAGCTCTTGCTTCGTCCTGATCGGGCCGACGTCATCATTCCCGCCACCCTCCTGCTCAAGGCCATCACCGGCATCGCCGAACCGGCCGATCTGCTAGTGCCCAGGGTTGGCCTCGGTGACGGCATCCTGCTCGATCTGTTGAAGGGTCACGAACCCGGCGGCGACGTCGCCGGTCACCAAGCGCTGGCCTGGGCTGCCGCCTTGGCCGAAAAGTTCCATGCCGACATTGCTCATGCCGCGCACGTAACCATTCTGGCGCGGTCGCTTTTCGAACAGTTTCAGGCCCTGCATGGCATGAACGCGCGGGATCTGCTGTTGCTGGATGTGGCGACACAGATCCACGAGATCGGCCTCGCAGTGCGTCCGGCCCGACATCATCGGCATGCCGAATACTTGGTCTCCGCGTCTCCAATGATTGGTCTAAGCCTCAACGAGAAAGCCCTGGTAGCGGCCATACTGCGCTGCCAGCGCAAGCGTTTTCCCGAACCGGGGCATGAGCCCTTTGATCGGTTCTCTGGACGTGACCAAAAGCGGCTACAGCAATTTACGATCCTACTTCGCTTGGCCATTGCGTTAGACAAGGAGCGCAGAGGGCAGGTGACCCGGGTCGAGTTGAACGAGGACAATGAGAATGAAAAGCAGGGCCTTACCATGACACTGTACGGTAGCGGAGACCGGTCGTTGGAGGCCTGGAGCGTCCGTAAGCAGATGTCTTATTTACGGCTCGTGTTCGGTCGAGACCTACGGATCGTTGTGGCCGACCCGGAGGCGGGTTCTGACGCAGCACCGGATGATGACGTCGGAGATGATGTCTGACATCGTTAGGCGCTCGCCCCAGGCGTTCCTCTGAGATCTATAACCTAGATCAATTCGCCCATATCGACGCTATACCGATAGCGTTGTAATTTGTATTCCCTTTTGCCGCAAGAATACCTGAGCCGCCCGTGATAGCGATTACCGAAAGTAAAACCTCTAGGAAAGCCATATTCTTCGAGCTAGGTTTTAGGCCATTCTTTTGCGGCGCGGGCGTTTTTTCCGCCGTTGCGATGTTGATTTGGATGGGGGTTCTGGTATTTTCGGCGCCGCTGCCTTTGGCTGGTCTCGTGCCTGGAGTCTGGCATGCGCACGAGATGACTTATGGTTATGCAATGGCCGTGATCTCGGGTTTTTTATTGACCGCAGTGGTCAATTGGACCGGGGCCGAGAGTATGAACGGTCGAGCGCTAGCCGTTTTATTTTCGCTGTGGTTGCTTGCCCGAGTGGCTTACTTCCTGCCTATCGGGTTTGCGCTGCCGTTAGCGGCCGGCGCTGACCTGATATTCCTGCTGGGTTTGGCCATAGGTGTAAGTCGACCTGTGGCTCGCGTTAAACAGTGGAAACAGATGGGAGTCGTTAGCAAGCTGTGGGTTTTGATCATCACCAACGCCCTGTTCTATGCCGGGGCGCTAGGCTATCTGGATCACGGAGTGAAATGGGGGATTTACGCGGGGCTTTACCTCATCCTTGGGCTGCTTTTTACGCTGGCCCGTCGCATTCTTCCTTTTTTTATCGAGCGGGGCGTCGACGAGGATTTTTCGCCGCAAAACCATCGTTGGATTGATGTCGCCAGCCCGGTCTTGTTCATCATATGGTCTGTACTCGACGTTTTTACGCAGCAAGAGATGCTTGTTGCCTGGCTTTCTATTCTGCTGTTGCTCATGCACGCCTGGCGCATGCTCGGTTGGCACACGTCGGGTATTTGGTCAAAACCACTATTGTGGTCGTTGTATACCGGCTATGGATTTTTGTTGGTAGGTTTTTTACTCAAAGCTATGTCGATCTGGTGGGGCGTTCCGCCAGATTTAGGCCTGCACGCCTTTGTGGTGGGGGGCATCGGCCTAATGACGATCGGTATGATGTCACGTGTTTCATGGGGGCACACCGGACGGAATGTTGCTGTTCCACCCAAGATGCTGGCACCCATATTCTGGCTGATCCTGTTAAGCGTCCTGTTTCGCGTCGTAGCGCCGATCTTCGAAAATGTCCATATGTGGCCGACGGTTTTTGCACAGGGGACCTGGATAATCGGTTTTTCCCTGTTCGTTATGACCTATCTGCCGGTGTTGATCAGGCCAAGGGTCGACCGGCCCCCTTTATGACCCTGACCTGCTAGGCCTCACACAGCCAGTCTCGCGGCTGGATATAGCGGGTGTGAAGTGTCTCTTCGGGACTTCCGGGCGCTGGATGCCAGTCATAACGCCATTTAACCAAGGGCGGTAGCGACATCAGGATGGACTCGGTCCGTCCACCGGACTGCAGGCCGAACAGGGTACCCCGGTCGTAGACCAGATTGAATTCCACGTATCTACCGCGCCGGTAGAGCTGAAAGTCTCGCTCCCGCTCGCCATAAGGCGTATCAAGCCGTCGTTCGACGATGGGCAGATAGGCTGGAAGATAGTGATCCCCCACCGAGCGCATGAACTCGAAACAGGGTTCGTAGCCCGGTTCGTTGAGATCGTCGAAGAAGATACCTCCGACCCCGCGCTGCTCGCCGCGATGGGGCAGGCGGAAGTAGTCATCGCACCATTGTTTATAGCGTGGGTGGGCCTCGGGACCCAGCGGCGCGCAGGCCTCGCGCGCGGTGCGGTGCCAGTGAACGGCATCCGCGTCAAAACCATAATACGGTGTCAGGTCGAAACCGCCACCGAACCACCAGACCGGTTCGGCATCCGGTTTGCTGGCGATGAAGAAGCGGATATTGGCGTGCGATGTCGGGCAATAGGGGTTTTCGGGGTGGATGACCAAGGAAATGCCAAGGGCCTCGAAGGCGCGGCCGGCGAGTTCGGGGCGTTGCGCCGTGGCCGCTTTCGGCAGCATCGATCCGCGCACGTGCGAGAAGTTGACACCAGCCTGTTCGAAGACACGGCCACCCTCAAGGACGCGCGTGCGCCCGCCACCGCTTAGCGCGTCGTCATCCTCGCGTTCCCAATCGTCGGTTGCGAAACCCGCGCCACCGTCGACACCTCCTAGCGCCTCACAAATCCGATCCTGTAGCGCCAGTAGGTATGTCCGAACGGGCGCCACCAGCGCCTGATTTGACTCGCTCATCCGTACTGTACGGATCTGGAGGCGCGATTTATCCGTAAGATGCGTGCCAGCTGCGCCGCGGTGTAACTCATGGCGGCGATACAGATGACGGAGAATATAGCCAATGTTATGTTGCTGCCTGTCCCGATCGTCTGCAACGCCAGGATAAGGGTGATGACGCCCACGAACAGCGAGAACGACAGGATGATCGCAATATTCGAGGCGTCAATTGTCCGGCATTGGTCGTCGCGGCTGTTGTTGATAGCCAGGACATAGACCGTGTCATCTCGCAACTCTCCGGCAAGTGTCACTTGGTCACCGTCCTTGGTCTGCTTTATGAGCTCCCCGGTAAGGCTGATTGAATTGTCATTGACGACGCAGTGTATATCGCCATTCTTATCGGGCGGGGCGATTTGGCTGATCGTTCCGGAGAGTCGAGTGATTTGCATAGGTTACGGTCCTGTTGTCTTCGTCGTGGGCGTCCCGGTGTGGTTGCCCTCTTTGGAGGTCACCAGCTTATCACGGGTCAAGGATTTGATGTGATCGACGGTTGTTGCCGAGACCAAAAAACGCCGAACTTGGTCGGAGGTGGAGAGTAGATAATCGACCCCGTGTACGACCTTGAGGAAGCGATACTTGCGTTCGCCCTTACCTCGGATCGTTAGGCTGAACTCGAGGGCGTCATCCTTCTGGGTCTCGACTTTATTTTCGGGGAGGCCGGAGATCGGTACATCGGCCAGCAATTCCGCGAGCGCCGCGGTTTGGTCTCCGTCAATCTCCTCGTTGGCTTTGAGATTGCTGAGCACCAAGCCTTTCTCCTCACGAACGAGTCTGAACGTTGGTAGCGAAACCTCCGAGATATCGGGCTCGGCGACCTTGAGCGGGTGTTTATCGATCCAGTCGTCGACTCGGGCATTGGCATCAAATGCGTTGAAAGGGACGCTGTAAATATCTGTTTGGCCATCCGCACGGGCGTAGATCTTGCGGAAGCCGGGTGAGCCGCCGAGGTAGATTCGGGCCAGAGTCCGGTCGCCATGGCTCAGCGTCAGGCGGCGAACGAAGGCGTCGTCGGCGACCTTGAAGTGGCTTGCGGCCTCGGCCGTCGTCGCGACCGGCCAGCCCGCCGGCAGCTTCGCAAGTCGGGACATGAGTGTCCCCACGGCAGTGTCGTCGGCCGCAAAGTTGTCGGCGTCGGGGATCCGCCATTTTCCCCCCTCGGCCACCAAGGTCACCTTGTGCTGTTGGTCGTCCTCGATCAGGATATGGTCCACTTGCTCGCGAGCAAAAGTGACCAGGTCGGCGCTCCTCGCCGTCTCCGTGCCATGGGGGGTGTAGATATAGAGACTCAATGCGATTTGCCCGAGTAGCAGTATCGAAAGGAACAGAATCGCCTTTTTCATGCCTCGCTCCCTCCCGTTTCGGTGAACCAGGACGCGAAGGTGCGTTCGGCCCGGCGGCGTCGTAGGCGGTATATAAGCCAAACGATGATCAGCCCTGACAGTACGAGGATGTAGGTTGTGTATTCCCAGAACATCTGTCCCGAGCGTTCCAGCGGAGGCAGGGTATGCGCGAACTGGGCGCGACCACGGATCGCAAGCAGTCCTCGATCCTCAAGCGACCAATCGACGGCGTTCTCTACCAGTTGGAGCGGTGTCCGGTAACGCGTGCCCATGGTGTTGGATACCAGGTCGAGGATCTCATCGCTCATGAATGTGCTGGACGAGATCAGGATGATGCGGCTGGAATCGGGCGAGCGTTCGATCACGCGATCCAGACGGTCTTTTTTCTTGGCGGTTTCAGCGGATGGCTTGGCATCTTTCCCGCCTGTCTCGTCCGTCGCGAGCAGGGGCGAGGGCTTGTCCTTGAAATAGGAGTTGAACTGACCCTCGGCGACGATGCCGATGTCCTGGGATTTCCGCGTGCCTTCGCTAGGAAAACCCAGGGTCCCGTAGCGCTGAAAGTCGGGCTGGATGTTGTCATTCTCCGATGTCCACGACTTGGCCGAGCTGCGTAACAGGTGGATCAATCGGCGGCCGTCCTGTTTGTCAGCGGGCGCCAGGATGGGCGAGGCCCAATTGAGGGTCAATTGGTTGATGCCCGTCAATAGACCGCTCTTCTGATCGAGACCATCCGTCCTGAGATCGCTGAAATAAGGGTAGTCGACGAGCTGTGCCTCGTTGATGATAAAGCCGCCGAGGTTGCGTTGAACTGGGACCGGAAAGGCGGAATTTTGCGGGTCGAGCACCATGCGATCCTGGATTTCGATGCCATCGTGTTTAAGCCAGGCTTCAAGGCCCATGGGTACCTTGGACGCCGATAGCCGGCCGCGCATGTCGATTTTGAACGGCGAACCCGCGATCAGCACGCTGCCGCCACGCATCAGGAACTGATCGATCGCAAAGATCTGGTGTTCATCCAGGTTCTCTGGCGACAGCACGAGCAGGAAGTCGGCCTGCTCGGGGACGACGCCGGACTTGAGGTCGGTATTGACGAGTTCGAAGTTCTGGGCCAACCGGTCCCTCAGTGCGCTATAGTGCCGCGCGCTCGGGGATGGCATGCCGAAGCGGGACATGTCCGGCCCGGCCTTGGGCGCGTAAATGGCCAGCGACTTCATGAACCCGCGCGAGAAACGCTTCAACGCCGCCTGCAGTCCGCGCCGGATATCACCCGAGTCGAGCTCCTCGGGCAGTGGGATCTGCACCATTCGGCCATCGGACTCCAGCGTCATGTAAAACCAGAAGCGGCGTTCATCCAGAATGCTCGTCGTCATCGGCCGGAAGCCATATTGTTCGCGCAGTCGTTTGGCGAGCGAGCCGTCCCCGGCATCCGGGTCCTCAAAACGAATCACGAGTTTGTCGCCCGCCTTCTTCTTGAATTCGCCGAGCGCGGCGGTGAGCTCTTCATGGACCTTCTTCAGGGTTTCAGGCAGACGATCATCGGGTGTCAGATACCCCGTGAACGTGACCTTTGGCAGGTTGCTGAAGAGGTTGCCGGCGCCTTGATAATTCTGAAGAACCTTCTTGATGGCGCGCGTGATGTCGTATTCCGGATTGCGTAGATTGACCTGTACGTCGGTCTCGCTCTGGGCCTTGATGTCGATCAGATCCTGAAATCCCAGGGTTTCGAACTGATCGCCGTACTGGATCAGAATGTCGAAATAGGAATTCACGACCGAGGCCTGGTACTTGCTCGCGGTCTGGAATGGCACCGGACGGATACCGTATTTCTCTCCGGCCTCGCGCTCGACGTCGGGGTCGTCATGCGGATCGACAAACTCGACCCGAACGCGGCCCTTGCTTGCGATCGCGTATTCTTTGATTAGGTCACGCAGGCGAGGCATGAGCGGGGCTAGCAGAGGGTGGGTCTTGGCGCTGAAATAGCCCCGTATCAGCAGCGGTTCCCGGAGTTGGGCCAGATAGTTTCTGGTCGCGTCCGAGATCGAATAGATCCGGTCTTGGGTGATGTCGGCGCGGGCATTCGTGAGGGCGTGCAGCGGAACATTGGCCACGATCAGGTTGATAGAGAGCAGGCCCGTGACCATGGCCCAGCGTCGATGCGCACCGTGATTTGGGTTGCCGGCCCAGCGCAGCCTTTCGATGGCGTAGACGTTCAGGCACAGAAACACGCTGACCAGACTCAGGTAGTAATAGAGGTCGCGCAAGTCGATGACGCCGCGGGTGATCGATTCGAAGCGCGCACCGGTCGCGAGCAGCTGCAACCACTCCGCCCCCCGATTGCTAACGAGGTCGGTAAGCGCCCCGGAGCCGATCAGATAGAATGCCCCACAGATCAGCGACGATACGATCAGGCTCACGATCTGGTTTTCGGAGCGCGCGCTGACGAACAAGCCGATCGCGAGATAGGCCGCAGCGAGGAATAGTGCGGCAACGTAGCCGCCCAGGACCGGTCCCCAGTCGAGGCCGCCCATCAGACTCACGCACAAGGGGATCGGCAAAGTCAGCAGCAGGGCGATCGCGACCAGCGCGAGGCAGGCCACAAACTTGCCGAACACCAGTTGCAGCGGTGTGACCGGGGCCGTTAGCAGGATCTCAAGCGTTCCGGCGCGGCGCTCTTCCGACCACAGTCGCATCGTGATGGCCGACGAAAGGAAGATCAAAAGGATCGGCATGACGGCGAACATGGGCCGGACATCGGCAATGTTGCGCGCGAAGAAGGTTTCCATCCAGAAGAAATCGAACAGGACCGCCGCCAGGAATGCCGCGAAGAAGATATAGGCAGTCGGAGCGCTGAAAAAACCGGCCAGTTCCTTAGCCGCTACGCGTAGCCATGTGTTCATGCCTCAATCTCCTCCTGCTGTGCCGTGATCTCACCGAATATGGTCTCGAGGTTTCGGTGTTCGAGACGCAACCCGAAAAGCCGCGCGCCGCCCTTGACGATGGCGTCCGCGATCTCGGGGGCGCGTTGTTCAGCCATGGTTGGGTCTGTGAATGAGATGGCGTAATCGACGAGCGCCGGGGTAGCGTCTGAGACGGTCATGATCTCGACAGCGAGATCTGGGGAGACCAATAGCTCCGCCAGCTGTTCGGGAGTGGCATCGGTGCTCAGGAGCAGGCGGTGTCCGGACTGCAATTCGTCGAGTCGTGCGTCCAGGGCCTTGCGGCCGTGCCGGATGATGATGACCCGATCGCAGATGGCCTGGACCTCCTGCAGGATATGCGTCGAGATAATGATCGTGGCATTCTTCGCGAGACGTTGGATGAGCCCGCGCATATGCTGAATCTGGGTTGGGTCGAGGCCGTTCGTGGGCTCGTCGAGGATCAGAATCCGAGGTTCGTGGAGGATCGCTTGTGCGACGCCGACGCGCTGGCGAAGTCCGCGGGACAGCGTTGAGATTTGATCCAGGGCTCGATCTGTCAGTTCGGTCTGCAGGAGCGCATCCCGGATCCGTTCCGGGCGCCGTGCTTGAGGCACGGCATGCAAGCTGGCTGCGTAGTCGAGATAGGCGGCGACGGTCATCTCGGGATAGATGGGACAGTTTTCAGGCAGGTAGCCGATCAGCCCCTGGACTTCGGTGCGGTGCTCCTGGTTGTCGATACCGTTTACCTGGATGGTTCCGGCGCTGGGTTCGAGAAAACCGGTCAGCATTTTGAGCAGCGTTGTTTTGCCGGCGCCGTTGTGTCCCAGTAGCCCTACAATTTCCCCATCCGCGATATCGACCGAGACACGGTCCACGGCCTTAAACCCGTCATACGTTCGGGTGACCTGATCGATCTTGACCATCTCCTCTCTCTCCTGAATGAAACGAAAGCCGAACATCATGCCCCGAAAAATATCCTCCCTGGGCCACCTTGGGGTGGGTGGTCCGGGGTAATTTATTTTCGGGCGGTTCAGATCCGGACCTGTTGGTTTCGACACCTGTTGGTTTCAACTCTGGCGATCTCGATTTTTCAGCAGGGATCGTTGCGGTCGATTGGACCTAGATTCTCGAGCAGAGTTCCGAGGTGTTTCCGGTAGCGGTCGGCGCGATGGACGGAATCGGTGTAAAGCGGCCGGCGCACCTGCTCGAAACTCGCCGTACTGACGATGCGTCGCTTTTCGTGAAAACGCAGGCAGGACGGGTCCCAATCCAGGCCACAGTGGGTGAGCAGGTGGCGGGTCTGCGCCTCTTGGTCAGTGACCAGATCCTCGTAATCGATTGTCATTATTTTTTCCGGCAGGACGCGTTCCCAATACTGCATGAGGTCCTCATAGTCCCGGTAATATTGTCCGAGCTCGGCAAGGTCGTAGGCGAAACCATCGAGCGAAGGGAACAGGCGTTGGTAGATCGACAAACTGGTATCCAAAGGGTCGCGTCGGCAGTGGATGACAACGGCCTCGGGGAACAGCAATTGGATCCAACCGATATAGAGAAAGTTGAACGGCAGCTTGTTGGTCAGCCAGGGACGGTCACTGTCGGCGTCCATGCGGGCCAGATAACGGGTGGCGATCGAGTGCAAGACATCGGCCGGTAGCGTGGCCAGCGTTGTCTCGTCATCGAATTTGGCGGCGCTTAATACATGCTCGATCGACCACTGCAACTCATGCCTTTCGCCGCAGGACTGGACCTTCGGGTGGCAGGACAAGATCTGCTCTACGAGGGACGTGCCCGAGCGCGGCATGCCGACGATGAAAACCGGTCGGGTTTGCGAATGCTCTGACGGTTGACGCCTTTGGGCGAACAGCTCGGCCGTGAAGCGGGCCTTGATTGATGCGAACATGCGCCTGTCATTCTCGGGATCGTAGGTGAAAGCCGCACGCTTGATCCGGTTCGCCAGCGTCATCAACGGAAAGGCCAAGTCGGCTAACCCGCAGTCATCAAAGGCCTTGCCGAGGGCGAAGGCCAGATACATTCGGTCTTGGTCACTGGTGCCGGATCGATCGAGTGCGGCCGTCATCGACTGGATGTCCGCATCCTCGGGGCTGGTAAACCGGCGGCTGTCGGCGAGTTTGTGCCAGAGGCTGCCCACGTGGGGCGCGAGGGCGATGGCCTCGCGATATTGGCTGATGGCCTCGGGAATATGGCCCTGTTGCCTGAGGGCCTCTGCCAGATTGACGTGACCGTCCAGGTAATTCGGCCTAAGTTTTACAGCCTGCCGCATGGCATCGATCGCCTCCTCCGTACGTTCTTGAGAATGCAGTACGATGCCGAGGGCGGAGTAGATGTCGGCCGCTTGTGCCGGATGATCCTTGATTGCACGCCGGAAGGCGGTCTCGGCCTCGTTTAGTTTGCCTGCCAAATATAGGGTATGGCCGAGGTGATAGCGAGCCGCAAGGTCTCGGGGCTGCTGCTTCAGGATGTCCTCAAAGCAGTTGCAGGCGCCCGCGTGATCACCCATATCCACGAGCAGGCGGCCGAGATCGAAACGATGGGCCGGTTGCCGAGACAGCGTCGCAGCCTCTTGCAACATGGGCAAAGCGTCCTTCAAATGGCCGTGTTGATGTAACAGTTTGCCAAGCAGGTGCCACGCCCTGGGCTCGGACGGGAACTCGGCGATGGTTTTGCGATAGATCCTTTCGGCGAGGGCCGACTGTCCCTGCTGTTGAAGCCGGAGCGCATCCTGCAATTGCGTGGTCAGTTGGTTCACAGGAGTTTATTCATCGGAAATGGGGGCTCGTCCAAGGGCCGTTCAAGCGCCTCCAGAAGGGGGTCAAGGTGAGCCTCATAACGCCGCCAGCGCTCCATTGAGCTGTCGTAGATCGGTTTACGAACTTGTGAAAAGCTCGCGGTTCGGACCGATCGTTCTGATTCGTGGAAGTCGAGGCAGATCGGGTCCCAGTCGAGTCCGCAGAATTCGAGCATGCGGCGCGTATGGTTCTCCTGGTCCCTGACCATATCCTCGTATCGAATTTCGTGCATGAAGCCCGGTAGAGTCTCGTTCCAGTAGGCCATGAGGTTGGCGTAGAGGCGGTGATAGGTACCGAGCTCGTTGAGATCGTAGGCGAAGCCATCCATAGACACGAAGCTGTTTTGAAAGATCGACAGACAGGTATCGATTGGGTCGCGCTGGCAGTGTATGACCTTGGCATGGGGGAACAGCAGGCGAATCCATCCGACATAAAGAAAGTTGAACGGCAGCTTGTTGCAGATCCAGCGCTCTCCCTGGGCAAGATTCGCGATGCGCGCCAGATATTTCTTGGCGATACCGTTGACTCGGTTGCCCTTGAGTCCATGAACGGCCGCCGAAAAACCGGCCTCTGCGAGTGGCGATGTACGTTGTTTGATAGCGTGATAGAGGTCGTGGATCTCGCCGCAACCGTACACGTCAGGGTGGCTGGCAAGGATCTGTTCAACCAGGCTGGTGCCGGAGCGCGGCATGCCCAGGATGAAGACCGGGATGATGTCATCCTTATCGTAACCAAAGTCCGGTCGTTCGGCGAAAAACGCCTTGTCGAAACACTGCTTGATCTCCGCGAAACGCTGTTTTTCGGCGACGAGACTGTAGCTCGATTCGGCGCGTTTGAGCCTGTTGGCCACTTCGAGGGCGGCAAAGGCGCGGTCGTATTCGTGACAGTCCTGATAGGCCTTGCCCAAGCTGAAGCCGAGTTGGATACGGTCGTTTTCCGCCAAATTGGGCTGATGGAACAGTTGCTCGATGGCGTGAAGGTCCGGGTCCTCGGGGTCCGAGAACTTCTTGTTCATGGCGATGCCTTTCCACGCGCCGGCGTCGTTAGGGTGCGTCGCCAAGACCGCCCGGTAATCCGCTAAGGCGATGTCGAATTTGCCAAGAGCAACCAGGATAGATGCCCGATTGGCCAGCCATTCGGCGTTCCCAGGGCTGAGTTCCAAGGCCTTGTTGAGATGCGTCAACGCCTCCATGTTTTTCTCTTGAACATGGAGGGCAATGCCGTATGCGGAATGGATGTCGGCAGCATCCGGCGCGAGCTTCAGCGCCCGCAGATAGGCCTTGGTGGCCTCGGCGTAATCATCGCCTTGAAAATAGAGCAGCCCGAGGTTGAAATGGGCGTCGACATAGTCCGGTTGATGCTTGGTGGCCTTGAGGTACTCGGCTCGGGCCTCATCGATTCGCCCGAGCTGTTTGAGGATTGTGCCGAGTTCGTTGTGCGCGGAGGCGTTCCCGGGCGCCTTGCGCAGGACCTTGCGCAGGCATTTTTCGGCCTCGTCGGCACGACCCACTCTCAACATGGCCTGTCCGAGGCTGAAGAGATAGGCCGGATTGCCGGCATCGAGACCGACGGCCTTTTGCAGACCAAGCAAGGCGGCTCCGCTGTTTCCCGCCCTCATGAGCATCTGTCCCCAAAGGTGCCAGGCTTGCGCCAGACCGGGCGCCGTCTGTACGACCTCTCTAAATAGGCGGTCAGCCTCGCTGAACTGTCCGGTCTGGGCCAGCATCTGCGCTCGTTGTAGGGTATTCGCTATATCGATCATTCGAAGTTCCTGAATATCCGGAATGGATCAATGTATGCCACTGGTCCCGACGGGGCAAGGCGATTGCCTGCGCGGGTTGGTCGGTAATCCTTAAGGATTCATAAGGGTTTCGCAAAGAAACTTAGTGTTCAGATCGTGTATAATAGCGATATGCAAGCCGAACTGGTTTGCGATATTAAATATATAGTCACAGTTGAGGATTTGAACGTGTCCATTTCTCCGAATCGTCGGTTGGAACGCCGTCCTGTTGATCACCGAGTTAAGGTTTCGTATCGAAGCGGCGCCAAGTTTATCGGTGTCTTGTCCAAAATGCGCAATATCAGCATGGGCGGGGCCTTCATCGATCTTCCTCAGCCCCGGCTATCCAGCCTCAACCTGGATCTGGTATTTCCGGAATCCTGCCAGAATGTTGTCTATCTCCACCAGATCAGCGCTAGGATTGTACGCGTTACCCCGTCCGGCGTTGCCCTCCAGTTTCGCGATTTTGACAGCCGCTTTTATTATTGCCTACTGCGCCTGACAGCGGCTGACTAGCCCGGCGCCGGACGCCGAATCAACAGCCTCGGCGGTCACTGCAACTCTGAAGTTCACTGTTAGGTTTCGCCCGCCGTGTCGACAAAATCGACTATGCGTGGTGAAATCGCGCCTTACGACAACGAATCGAGCAGGGGATACAGAATGACCACCGAGACACACGCCAAGCTCAGAGACTACTACGGCCGGGTGCTGAGTAAATCCAGTGACTTGCAGACCAACGCCTGCTGTACAGACGGAAGCAGTCTTCCTGGAGATATCAAATCGGCCTTGAAGCGGATCCACCCCGAGATCATGGCGCGATTCTACGGCTGTGGTTCGCCCATTCCAGCCGCGCTAGAGGACTGCACGGTCTTGGACCTGGGCTGTGGGACGGGGCGTGACGTCTATGTGTTGTCGCAACTTGTCGGTGAGCAGGGCCGTGTGATCGGTGTCGACATGACCGATGAGCAGCTCAGTCTTGCACGCCAGCACGTCGACTATCACATGGATACCTTTGGCTATCGCCGGATCAACGTTGATTTCCGACAAGGCTTTATTGAAGATCTGCGCGCGCTCGATCTGGCCGATGATTCGGTGGATGTCGTCGTATCGAACTGTGTCATCAATCTGTCGCCAGACAAGGAGTCAGTGCTTCGTGAGATCTTTCGTGTGCTCAAACCGGGCGGCGAATTGTATTTTTCCGATGTGTTCGCTGATCGCCGGATCCCGCGTCATTTGACCGAGGACCCCGTGCTCCATGGCGAATGCCTAAGCGGCGCGCTATATATGGAGGACTTTAGGCGGATGTTGGCCCGGTTGGGATGTCTCGACTACAGGACCATGACCCGTTCCACGATCACGATCGACAATTCTGAACTCGAGGCATTGATCGGCATGATCGGTTTCTCCTCGGTAACCGTGCGCGCCTTCAACCTCGAGCTCGAGGACATCTGCGAAGATTATGGCCAGATCGCGGTCTACGCGGGAACAATTCCCAATCATCCGCACTATTTCGATCTCGATGATCATCACCGCCTTTTTACGGGCAAGCCGGTACTGGTCTGTGGCAACACCGCCGCCATGCTTCGGGACACGCGTTTCGGCCGGCATTTCGACGTGCATGGAGATACCTCGGTGCACTTTGGCGCTTTCGACTGCGAGCCTGCTGTCGACAAGGTGCAGCCGGCGAGTGGTGGGGCTTGTTGTTGAGGGGCGGCCGGGATGGCGTCCGACAGGGGTGACATTATTTTGACACGGTAGGGGAAACGCGCTAGCCTTCGTGGTTGGTGGGCCAGGTCCCTGGCGGGCTGAGGCATGCCGATGGGACCAAGTCCCTCGACTAACCATCTTCGAGGTGCCGATTTCCACACTATGGATACCGTTCTCGTCATCGACGCAGATCAGGATCGCCTTCAGGTCCTCAAGACCGTCCTGAATTTCGTCAATTATTCAGTTTTGGCCGTCAAGGATGACGATGATTGGCCTGCAGTATCGGGCAAGCTTGATGCCGTTACGGGGATTATGATCCCCGAGCATCTTGATGCCGGCCTTCAGGGCCTCTATTCCCGGATCCGGACCGCCGGCCCCGGTCTGCCCGTGATCCAAGTCAATGAGGACCGCAGTAATAATCGAGGTGAGGTCGATAGTCATGGCCACATCCAGATTGCTCTTCCGGTCAATTATGAAGAGCTGATCGCCGCATTGCGCCAGGCCAGCCTGAGACGTGGTGGTGGCAAGCAGCCGGGGCAGGCCCGGCAATCCCCCGAACTATTCCGAAGTCTCGTCGGCAACAGCCCGGTCATCCGTCAGGTGCGCACGATGATCGAACAGGTTGCCGATGCCGATGCCACGGTGTTGATCCTGGGTGAGTCCGGGACTGGGAAGGAGGTCGTGGCGCGGAATATCCACTACCATTCGGCGCGTCGTGGCCGGCCGTTCGTACCCATCAACTGCGGCGCGATCCCGGGCGAGCTGCTCGAGAGCGAGCTCTTCGGTCATGAAAAGGGCGCCTTTACCGGGGCCATCAGCGCTCGCCAGGGTCGTTTTGAGATGGCCGAGGGCGGTACGCTGTTCCTCGATGAAATCGGCGATATGAGCATGCCGATGCAGGTCAAATTGTTGCGCGTCCTGCAGGAGCGCACCTTCGAGCGTGTCGGCAGCAACAAGACAATTGTGTCCAATGTCCGCATCATTGCGGCTACGCATCAGCACCTCGAGAAGGCTATCGGCGAAGGTAAGTTCCGCGAAGATCTCTATTACCGGCTTAATGTCTTCCCGATCGACACCCCGTCATTGCGGTCCCGCGCCGAGGATGTCCCCCTACTGCTCAAGGAGCTCATCACCCGTCTCGAACATGAGGGCCGCGGTTCGGTGCGGCTCAGCCAGGATGCCATACTGGCCCTGTGCCGATACGGTTGGCCCGGTAATGTCCGCGAGCTGGCGAATGTCGTCGAACGGCTCATGATCATGCACCCCTACGGCGTCGTCACGGCACGCGATTTGCCTACCAAGTTTCGTTGTGAGGAACTCGAGGGGGCGCTGGCGTCGCCGGTCGAGCTCTTGCCGGAAGAAGCGGGTGCAGGGGATGCCATGAACGTGTTTGACGCGCCTCGTTTGCCCCGAGACGGAATCGATCTCAAGCAACACTTGTCGGATCTCGAGTACAGCCTGATCAAGCAGGCGCTCGATGAGGCCGACGGCGTTGTGGCGCATGCCGCCAGTCGTTTGCGGTTACGGCGTACGACGCTCGTTGAAAAACTTAGGAAGTATGGTTTACAGCGTCCCGACGAAGTGACGAAAGTTTGACTGTCTCCGATTGGGATTTTTTTACCTCCTTGTTTTAAAAGAAAAAATAAATCTGGCGCGAAAATTGCCTCATCTTGTCCGGACCGAGTGGATTGATGCTCGAACTCAAGACGATGAGGCGATTTTCTCATGCAGACAAGTAGAACCGATCTAAACGGCGGATCAGACCCTATGGGGTGTCAGGGTGTTCCAGCCGCCCAGCACGATGCCCCACGGCAGCCCGAAACGGCGAACCACGTTTCGGCCGAGGTCGTTATCGACGGACTGCCAGTCGGTATGGTCGTTGTCGATACCGACGGTTGCGTCGTGGACGCCAATCTCATCGCCGGCGATTTGGTCGGCATACCCCTACTAGGTCTTCTCTGGCGCGACATCATCTCGAAGGCATTTCAGCAGGACTCGAACGCCGGCGTGTGTCTCAACGACGGCCGTCAGGTTGAGGTCGTCACGGGACCACTGGGCGATGGCCGAGGCCAGGTGATCCTGCTAGTGGATCTCAGCGCTACGCGGCTCGCGCGGCCCGAGGCCGACGTCCCGAGCCAAGAAACCGACACTCCTCGCAATCCTGTCGACGCTCAGGAGATGATTGCGATCGCCCCGAACAGCAAGCAGGTCCGGTGGATGGCCGAGCGGGTGGCCAAATCCGAGGCGACCGTTATGCTTTGCGGTGAAAGTGGCGTAGGCAAGGAGGTCCTGGCGCGCTTCATTCACAATCGCTCGCCGCGTAGCAGCGGGCCGTTTGTTGCGATCAATTGCGCTGCAATCCCAGACAACATGCTCGAGGCCACCCTGTTCGGATATGAAAAGGGCGCATTTACGGGCGCCTATAACGCCAAACCGGGTAAGTTCGAAGAGGCGCAGGGCGGAACGCTGCTGCTCGATGAGGTCTCCGAAATGGACATCTCGCTGCAGGCAAAGCTGCTGCGTGTACTACAGGAAAAAGAGGTTGAACGACTCGGTGGGCGCAAGAACGTCGCGCTCGATGTGCGTGTTCTGGC
Source organism: uncultured Gammaproteobacteria bacterium (assembly GCA_964487925.1). GTDB lineage: Bacteria > Pseudomonadota > Gammaproteobacteria > SZUA-140 > SZUA-140 > RI-283. Next base: position 5,958 of record CAZASZ010000016.1, on the reverse strand, counting down.
CACCTCGAATCGGCGTCTGCGCGATGCGGTCGCCGAAGGCAGTTTTCGCGAAGATCTCTATTACCGACTCAACGTATTTCCTTTGCAGATACCTCCCTTGCGTGATCGCCGTGAAGACATCCAGCCCTTGTTGGAACTGGGTCTCCGCCGAATTGCTGAGCAGCTCGGACGCTCGATTCCCACCCTGTCCGAGGAAGCGATCAGCAGCGCAATGTGTTACGACTGGCCCGGTAATGTCCGTGAACTTGAAAACGTCCTGCAGCGGGCGCTGATTCTGCAACAGGACGATACGATCAACGAACGCGACTTGCAGCTTGATCAGGTGCTGACCGATTCCTCTGCTCGTTCGGCAGGGGACGGCGATACGAACGTAGCAGTTTCCGCAGACCTCAAGTCGCTCGAACAGTCCCGGATTATCGATACCCTGAAGAACCTAAATGGCAACCGGAAAGAGACAGCCAGGCTACTAGGGATCAGTGAAAGGACCTTGCGATATAAATTGGCCAGGATGCGTGACTCCGGAGTTCGTGTACCTGGAGCGCATGAGAGCTTCCTGGTCTGAAGGGGCAATGAATATGATGTCTTTTGGAGGTGAACAATGAGCGAGATCAGTGCGGCACAGATGTTGTCACAACTGCAGGCGGTCGCCTCGGCGGCCAGCAAGGGTTCCACCGAGTCGGCTGCCGGCGCTGCCAAGGGGCCCGATTTTTCGGCCATGTTAGCCGATGCGGTCAAGGCGGTTAATGACGACCAGATGCAGTCCGGCGAGTTGCAGAACGCCTTTGTATCCGGCGACCCGAAGGTCAATCTTTCCGATGTCATGATCTCTTCGCAGAAGGCGGGCATCGAATTTCAGCTCATGATGCAGGTCAGAAACAAGCTCGTGTCGGCCTATCACGATGTCATGAACATGCCTATCTGACGAACGTAAAAGGCGTGCCGAGAGTTTCCCCTAGGCACGTTTAAAGCATAGCCAGTAAAAGGTTTTCGAAATGGGTTTTGGTTTTCTCAAGCAAGCAAAAAGGGCGTAAACGGGCATGGCATTAGTCGACGTGAACAATATGGTGGCTCAGGGGAAGGGTTTCTATCAGTTGCCGTTGTTGCGGCAATTGGGCCTCATGATCGGTCTGGCGGCAAGCGTTGCCATTGGTGGCGCTGCCGTGATGTGGTCTCAGGAACCTGACTATCGTCTGCTTTACAGCAATCTGTCCGAACAGGATGCGAACCAGATTACACAGGCCCTGCAGCAGTCCAACATAAAGTACAAACTTACTAACGGCGCCTCGGTCGTCATGGTCTCGGCCAAGGATGTCTCGTCGGCGCGTATGATGCTCGCCGGACAGGGGCTGCCCAAGGGTAGCGAGGCCGGTTTCGAGCTGCTCGACAAGGCAGAGGGTTTCGGCGTTAGCCAGTTCATGGAGAACACGCGTTACCAGCGCGCCCTCGAGGGTGAGCTGGCCAGGACAATCACGTCGCTCGACAGCGTGCGTTCGGCTCGGGTGCATCTCGCTTTGCCTAAGCAGAGCGCCTTTATCCGGCAGCGCAAGAATCCCACCGCGTCGGTTACGATCGACCTGATGCCCGGGCGCTCGATGGGCGAAAATCAGGTCGCGGCTGTGCGTCACATTGTCTCGGCCGGAGTGCCCAATCTCGACCCCGACAACGTTATGGTCATCGATCACCGGGGGCGATTATTGACGACCCCGGGCAAGTCGGCGGACCTCAAGGTCTCGGCCGGTCAGTTCGAATATCGTGAGCGTATCGAGAGCGACTACGAGAAGCGCATTGAGGAGATCATTTCACCTATCGTCGGGGCCGGTGCGGTCCGGGCGAAAGTTTCTGCGGACATGGATTTTACGGTAACCGAAAAGTCACAGGAACAATACGACCCCAAGACCGCTTCGGTGCGAAGTGAGCATATTGAAGAGCAGAAGAGCACCGACGGAGCTGCGGCTAGCGGCATTCCGGGTAGCCTGAGCAACCAGCCCCCTGCGGGAGGCGTGGCTGTGAACGCTCAGAATCAGGCCTCGAATCTGGGCCTTGGGCAGTCCCAGGGCAGCGAGCCCCTCCAGAGTTCCCGTACGTTGACCAAGAACTATGAACTCGACAAGACCATAAGCCATGTCCGGCAGGGCGGCGGGGTCGTCAATAGTCTTTCCATCGCCGTGGTCGTGGATTTCAAGTCGAAGAAGGACGAGCAGGGAGCCGTGGTCAGAGAGGCCTTGCCCGCCGAAGAGCTGGCGCGGATCGAGGCATTGGTTAAGCGGGCAGTGGGTTTTGACGCCACTCGTGGTGATCAGGTTGAGGTCGTCAATGCGCCGTTCAATGATACGAGCGTCGTCGAAGAGGCGGTCGTCGCGCCCCCTGCTTTTTACGAACGTCCGGAGTTGTTCGAGTGGATCAAACAAGGACTCGCCGGATTGCTTGTCATCTATCTGCTCATGGGTGTCCTGAGACCGGTGATGCGCTCGCTTGCAGCCGCGAGTCGGGCGCAACACAACAGGGTGCAGGCCCCGGCCGGAGAAGTGGTATCGGATGATCAATTGACCCTGAGCGGTCCCGATGGCGGGGGTCGTCAGGTTGGTGCTGAGTCAGCCCTGCCTCAAATATCCTTTGAGGACCGTCTGAATTCGGCCAAGGAAATTGCCGCCCAGGATCCTAAGCGCGTGGCGCAGGTTGTCAATAACTGGTTGGTTGCGGAGTAAGCGGATATGGCGACTGATGCATCTGGTGGTGGTTTGACCCCAATCGACCGTGCCGCAATCTTGTTGCTGACCTTGGGTGAGAAAGAGGCCTCCGAGGTACTGAAGCACATAGGCCCGAAGGAGGTTCATAAGGTCAGTTTGGCCATGGCCTCTCTACGGAATGTTTCTGCGGATCAGGCCAGCAACGTGTTGGAGGATTTCATCTCGTCCGTTGAGAGCGAGACCGCGTTCGGCATGGGGTCGCATGACTATCTTAAAACGATCCTTGTTAATGCGCTCGGTGAGGACAAGGCCGGTAACATTATCGATCGTATTCAGATTGGCGACACGGCCTCCGGGCTCGAACAGCTGAAATGGATGGACCCACGTTCGATCATGGAGATGATCGCCGGTGAACATCCGCAGATCATCGCCGTGGTGTTGGCCTATCTTGAATCGGATCAGGCTGCGGATGTCATCTGCCTGTTGCCCGAGAATATTCGTTCCGATGTCGTACTCAGGATCGCAACCCTGGATCGCCTGCAACCCAGCGCGCTACTAGAGCTGAATCAGGTTATCGAACGTCAGTTTCTTGGCAATACGCACACCAAGTCGTCGACTGTCGGCGGCGTTAAGAGCGCGGCCAATATTCTCAATCTCATGGATACAGGCGTCGAAGGGACCATCATGGATCAAGTTGCTGAATATGATCAGGACCTCAGTGATCAGCTCAACGACTTGATGTTCATCTTCGACGATCTTGCCGAGGTCGATAACCGAGGTATCCAGAGGCTGTTGCGTGAAATCGGTTCCGAACAACTGGTGTTCGCGCTCAAGGGCGCCGAGCAGGCGCTCAAGGACAAGGTCTTCGATAATATGTCGAAACGGGCGGCCGAGATGCTGCAGGACGATCTCGAGGCCCGCGGTCCGGTCAAGCTCAGCGAGGTAGAGTCCGCCCAGAAGGAAATCCTGGTTGTAGCCAGGCGTCTGGCCGATTCCGGCGAGATGGCGCTGGGCAGCAAGGGCGGAGAAGAATATGTCTAGGGTGCTGGCGGATCTCTCTGCGGACGATTGCACACCGTGGCAGCTACCATCGGTACTTGA
>CAZASZ010000016.1:0-2070 GCA_964487925.1 uncultured Gammaproteobacteria bacterium | reverse complement strand
TGCCAATTGGCGTTGCGGATCGCCAGACACATCATCCGTCGCGAGATATCCCTGAGCCCGGGTGAGGTCGTTGCCGCCGTGCATAAGGCCTTGGATTGTCTGCCTGTGAGTTCTCGCCATATTCGCGTTTATCTGAATCCCGATGACGTCGCCCTGGTTCGCGATGCCCTATCACATGGCGAGGGCGCCACACAGTGGCGTCTCGTCGAAAACCCATTGATTGAGCGCGGCGGCTGCCGGGTTGAGACCGAGTCGGCTGAGATCGACGCCACGATCGACAAACGACTGAATGCGATCTGCGCCCAGATGTTCGGGGGCGGACGCGAGGAGGATGGGCGTGCAGCAGACGACTGAGTCAGGACGCTCCGCGCTGTGGGCCAGCGAGCTGTCCCGAATTCAAGGCAGGATCGTCCAGGAACCCCCCTTGGCGGTATCGGGTCGACTGACCCGCATGGTTGGCCTAACACTCGAGGCTGTGGGTGTGGAAGCCGCCATCGGTGACCTGTGTCTGGTTGAAACCCCGACCGGTCAGGTCGTCGAGGCCGAGGTCGTCGGTTTCGCGGGTGATCGCGCCTATTTGATGCCGAGTGGCGACATCCGAGGCCTGGTGCCGCAATCACGTGTTCGCACGAGTGGTCGGGTCTATGACGCCCCGGTCGGCGAGTCCCTACTCGGTCGAATCATCGACGGGGCGGGTCGTCCACTCGACGGCAAAGGCCCGCTGAACGCCACGACGCGTTACCCCCTGACCCCTGAACCCATCAACCCATTGGAACGCCGTTGTATCGGCGAACCGCTCGATGTCGGCATTCGCGCCATCAATTCACTACTAACGATCGGCCGCGGCCAGCGCCTCGGTCTGTTTGCCGGTAGTGGTGTCGGTAAGAGTGTCCTCTTGGGCATGATGACGCGCTTCACCCAGGCCGAGGTCATTGTCGTCGGTCTGATCGGCGAGCGTGGCCGAGAGGTCAAGGAATTCACGGATCGCATCCTCGGCGAGGAGGGCCTGGCGCGGGCCGTAGTCGTCGCGACCCCTGCCGACAACCCGCCCATGATGCGTCTACATGGCGCCATGATGGCAACCAGCATCGCCGAATACTTTCGAGACCAGGGCAAGCAGGTCCTGTTGCTCATGGATTCGCTAACACGTTTCGCACAGGCCCAGCGCGAGATCGCGCTCGCCATTGGCGAGCCCCCCGTAACACGTGGTTATCCGCCATCGGTATTCGCCAAACTACCGCAGCTCGTCGAGCGCGCCGGTAACGGCACCAACAGCGAGGGCTCCATCACCGCGCTCTATACGGTGCTTGCCGAGGGTGACGATCAACAGGACCCGGTCGCCGACTCCGCCCGCGCCATCCTCGATGGTCATATCGTCCTGACCCGAGAACTTGCCGACAGCGGTCACTACCCGGCCATCGATATCGAGGCTTCCGTGAGTCGTGTCATGACCGAGGTCACCGACCAGACCCACCGCAATCGGTCTCAGCGTTTCCTGGAACTGTATTCAACCTATCAACGCAATCGCGACCTGATCGGTGTCGGCGCATATGCCAAGGGCAGCGACGAGCGTATCGATGCGGCCATCACCTGGCAGTCGCGCCTCGAAGCGTTCCTGCGTCAGGACATTAACGAGTCCGTCGATTTCGAGCGGAGCCTCAACGAGTTGATGGCACTGGAGATCTGATATGAAACGACTCGGAGACGAAATCAACCGCTTAAAGACCATGGTCGATTTGGAAGCCCGCAAAGAATCCGAGGCGGCCCAAGCGCTAGGCGAGTCTCGCCGCCGTCACGACGAGCATGCGGGCCGGCTCAAGGAACTGCGGCGCTATCAGCAGGAGTACCAAGACCGCTATCATATCCTGACAACCGACGGCCTAAGAATAGAGCGCATGAATGCCTATCGAATGTTCGTCGATCGCCTCATCGGCGTCATCCGCCAACAAGAAAACAGCCTGCAAGTCGCCGCCCAACAGCTAAAGGCCTGCGAAGCCAACTGGCGCCAAGCCCACGCCCGCAAAGAGGGCATGGAGAAACTACTGGAACAACGCCGTCACGAACAACGCA
>CAZASZ010000015.1:1604-37168 GCA_964487925.1 uncultured Gammaproteobacteria bacterium | reverse complement strand
TCAAGTAGCATGGCTGATGACCTCACGGTAAATATTCACAAGGGAAATTGCGGACTATTTTACCATACACGCCGCAGGGCTGCCATAAATCGTCATAAATAACGACCCGAAGGCCTGAGTCCACGCACTAAGAACGCCCTATCCGGCCCGTCGAGAGCCGGGTTTATATTGCATCCGAATTTGCCACCATCCTCGTGGTCTGGTATAAAGGCCAACTTTATTCGATTTTCGATTTATTGGAGGTTCGAGATGTCGCGGGTTTGCCAGGTAACGGGGAAACAACCCATGGTTGGAAACAATGTTTCCCATGCCAATAACAAGACAAGGCGGCGCTTTCTGCCTAACCTAAACTACCATCGCTTTTGGGTGGAAGGTGAGAAACGCTGGGTACGTCTGCGCGTTAGTGCCAAAGGCATGCGCATTATCGATAAGAACGGCATCGAAAACACCATCGCCGACATGCGCAAACGCGGCATCAAGGTATAAAGGTTAGAGGACCCTATCATGCGCGATAAAATCAGACTCGTATCCAGTGCCGGTACCGGGCACTTCTATACCACCGACAAGAACAAACGCACGATGCCGGGCAAAATGGAGATCAAGAAATTTGATCCCGTTGTCCGTCAGCACGTGATGTACAAAGAGGCCAAGATCAAGTAATCAAAGCTTCTGACTGGGTGATTGACGGACAAGAGGAACTTGGCTCAGCCGTCAATCACCCAGTCGTCAATAACGACCCTCACTTCCGTATCCCCCTGACTCATGACGATCATCGCTGGCAGTAGATAACCGGCCCACACCCCATAGCGTCGGTAATGAATGCTCCAGCCGGCCTCCCTGATTTCCAAAGCCGTCCCACTTCGATCCAACACTGGAATACCATCCTGCTTAGAGGCCGGCAACCCCAATATCCACCGATTCATAAGCGAGGTAGGGAGTTTCCATCCGAAACGCTGATCCAACAGGGTTCGCGCATCGGTTGCCCGAAGCGTGGGCTCATCGGGAACGTGCAGTTCAGCGCCCTCGGCGCCCGAGTATAGCCTTGCTACACCCTGTCCCAGCGGCGTCTTCAACTCAACCCGATAGCCCTGGCTAGAGGTTTGCCAGTGCAGACTGAAGTGCCATGACCTGCGGCCATTCTTAACCACCGTTCGCCCAGTCAAAGACCAGTCATGCAGCAAAGCGATATCAGCGTTCCGCTGATGCCATTTGAGGGCCGCATCACCAGCATCCATTGAACCATCGCGCAGGCTTGCGCACGTGGTCAACGCCAGCGACATAGGAAAAATCAGTAGACGGCGTACTTTCATCACCCGGACGATCAGGGCTGGGACGGCTAAGCCTCGCGCGCCTTTATTGACCTGTGTCCGTCTGGAAGTGATGCTTCACCTTGAGTATTAATGGGTCATTAGGAAAGGTCTTTAAGGCATCATCCCAGACTGCAATGGCCTGCTCCTTCGCCCCGCTTACCCATAGCGCCTCCCCTAAATGGGCTGCCACCTCGTGATCGGCGCTTAGTTCCATGGATCTGCGAAGAAAGGGAATAGCCTCACCGACTCGTCCAAGCTTATAGAGGATCCACCCCATACTATCGAGAATCGCGTTATTGTGTGACTCTCGATCATAGGCGCGCTTGATATAGCCGTAGGCCTCTTCATAGCGGTCTGTGCGATCTGCCAGAGTATAACCCAGCGAATTCAGGGCATTGATATTGTTCGGATCGGCGACGATGATCGCCTTGAGATCCTGTTCAAGGAGATCCAGGCGATCGATCTGTTCTGCAAACATGGCGCGAGCATAGAGTATGTTGATGTCATGCGGAAAAAGCTTAAGCGCCTCGGCATAGCGGGCCAAGGCCTGTGCTGTCTGTCCACTATCCCCTAGAATGGACGCCTCAATGACGTAAATCCGCTTGGCCTCACTCGGAAGGCGACTACGCAGCGCCGCCAACTCAGCCAATGCGCTATCAGTTTCCCCCGAGCGTGCCTGCAACAGCGCTAACCGAATCCGCGCATCTGGATAATTCGGTCCGTCGAAAACCCGGCCGTAGGCCTGGATCGCTTTATCGGTTTGCTCGCGCAACTCCGCAAGGCGGCCAAGATAATAAGACACATCATCTTCCCGCTGCCCCTGGGCCTGAAGGATATGGAGATACCGTTCCCCGCTCTCCAGGCGATCCAGTTGCAGATTGAGCACGGCCAACGCGAAGATCACATCGGGATCACCTGGGTTACGACGATCCAATTCCTCGAACTGAGTCAGCGCCTCACTTAGTTGGTTGTCGGTCATGAGCTGACGGGCCAGCATCAATCGTATAGGAACGGCATCCGGATACCGGTTCACATAGCCTTGCAGAAATCGAACCGCGTCAGCGTTGCGATTTTGCATCTGCAACACGCGCACCTTCATGATCGCCGCCTCCATTGACTCAGGGCGCAAGACCAATATCTGGTCAGTAGCGATCAAGGCAAGATCAAGATGTCCCAGTCGGGAAGCCACATGGCCGTAGGCGAACAGTATCCCGATATCTTCCTGATGTTTCTTTAGATATCGATCCAACATGTCCTCTGCAGCGGACATGGCCGCGCCCTGAGGAAGCAATGCGGTAAGCCAGCGGTAATGATTCAGCTCTATATCACTGTCATCCTCAGGGGCCAGACTTTCCATGCCGGCCAACGCCTGGGCCACATTGCCTACTCTCAGTTGGGCAATAATCGAGAGTCTCCTAGCCTCCAGGTCGTCTGGGGCCTGCGCGAGCCAACTCGTCGTAATCTGAAGCAACAGCTGATTGTCTTGCGCCAAAATGGCTACCCTTGCGGCGCGCCGGCTTAGGCGTGGATCATTGGTCTCGCGGGCAAGTGAGATCAATTGCCCGGCTGCAAGATCAAAATAACGGTCATTAATCGCCAACTCAGCGACCAAAAAGCGGTACAGGATAGATTCACTCAGCGGGATATCGGGGAGATCGGCGGCCGAGTCATCCATATATTCGTCCTCGCTGATCCAGTCACTCTCGCCGTGGTGCATTGTGTCGGCGGCGCTATCAACAGCATTCGCGTGCATGCTCGAAACCGTCGAACACGCCGACTGCAAACCGATGCACAGGAGAATTAACCCGAAACTTATTAGCCTCTTCACTTATCAACCGCCCTCAATATTGACCTGGAAACACCCATATAGCCCCAGAAAGACAATGAAAATCATCGTTTAGTTCACGCCATAACCCAGGCTACAGAGCCCTACTGACCCACACCGGAGATGCCGATCCGGCGCACAACGACGAAACCGCCGCCTAAATCATAACGTCCAGGTGCTAACACTGTATCAAATTTGCTATATTTAGCCGGATAATATTCAGGCGTGCCCATAAAGGGCATGTCCACATCAAAATGACCGACAGGAACGGGCTCGTTGACAAACAAAAACGCCATCCTTAGCTCACTCGACAGCCACCGCTTCCAGCGCCTGCCGTACAAGCGGATCGACACACCGGGGGTAATGACCACCCAGATGTCGCTCTGCCTGGGGGTTTATTGATGTCCATCATCGCTATCGGACTGAACCACAAGACGGCGCCAGTCTCTGTACGGGAGCGGGTAACGTTCCCGGCAGACGAGCTTCACGGCATTCTACAACAACTAACGACCGATACCGGTATAAGTGAAGCAGCCATACTCTCCACCTGCAACAGGACCGAGATGTTTTGCTGCAGTAATGACGATCAGGACAAACGTGCCAACGTCATCGACTGGTTTCATCACTTCCATCGATTGAACCCCGGCGAAGTCGCGCCCTATCTCTATACGCACCCGGACCGTAGTGCGGTACAGCACCTGCTTCGCGTGGCCAGCGGCCTGGATTCCATGATACTCGGCGAACCGCAGATCCTCGGCCAGATCAAGGATGCCTATATGGCAGCCAAACACGCAGGCACTATGGGGCAATGTCTCAACCGGCTCTTTGAGCACACCTTCCAAGTGGCCAAGCAGGTCCGCACTGACACCGCTATCGGCTCTAGCCCCGTCTCCGTCGCTTTCGCGGCCGTCAACCTTGCCAAACAGATTTTTAGCACGCTGTCGGGTCATACCGTACTGCTGATCGGAGCCGGCGAGACTATTGAGCTCGTGGCGCGCCACCTTCGAGAGAACGGCATCGAAGGCATCATCATCGCCAATCGCACCCTGGCCAGAGCTGAGACCCTCGTCAACGAAGTCAACGGTATGGCAATCACGCTGCAGGAGATTCCGGACTATCTGAGCCGTGCCGACATCGTGATCTCATCGACAGCGAGCCCACTTCCAATCCTGGGCAAAGGCGCCGTGGAGCGCGCGATCAAGCTGCGCAAACACCGCCCGATGTTAATGGTCGATATTGCCGTGCCCAGGGATATCGAGCCCGAGGTCGGTGAACTCAATGACGCCTATCTCTATACGGTCGACGATCTTCAGGAGATCATCGACGAGGGACTCAAATCCCGCCAGGAAGCAGCTCTGCAGGCAGAGGAAATCATCGAGGCACAGGCCGGTCAGTTCATGGGCTGGCTGAGGTCGCTCGACTCGGTGGCGACAATCCGTTGCTACCGGGACATGGTTTCGGAGATTTGCGACCAGCAACTGGAGCAGGCTCAACGGATGCTGGTATCCGGGCAGGATCCCGACGCTGTCATGGCGCAACTGGTCCGCGCCATCGCCAACAAGCTCACCCATATCCCAACCGTGCAGATGCGACGGGCAGGCTTTGAAGGCCGACCCGAGTTACTCGACTCGGCCCGAGAGTTACTGGGGATCAAGGGCGGCAAAGAATGAAGCCATCGATTGAAAGAAAGTTAGAGACACTCGCCGACCGTCACCAAGAACTTGAAGCTCTGCTCTCAGAATCATCCACAATCACCGACCAGGATCGTTTCAAGAACCTCTCCCGGGAATACGCTCAGATCAGCCCCATCACGACGGCCTACGCAGCCTATATGAAATCCGTCGCCGATCTTGACGAGGCCCGCGAGATGACCAACGGGCCGGATCCCGATCTTCGCGCGCTTGCCGAGTCAGAGATCAATGACATCGTGACAAGGCAGGCCGAGCTGACGGATGAGATCCAGCGCATGCTGATCCCCTCTGACCCGAACGACGATGCCAACATCTTTCTGGAGATTCGCGCCGGGACCGGTGGCGACGAGGCCGCCCTGTTCGCCGGCGACCTATTCCGGATGTATTCCCTCTACGCCGAATCGCGCCACTGGCAAATCGAGGTCGTCAGCAACAGTTCTGGCGAACATGGCGGGTACAAAGAGATTATTGCCCGGATTATTGGAAATGGGGCCTATTCCCGGCTCAAGTTTGAATCCGGGGCACATCGCGTCCAACGCGTACCGGTCACAGAATCCCAGGGCCGGATCCATACCTCCGCCTGCACGGTCGCGATCCTCCCGGAGGCAAACGAGATCGAACAGATCGAGATCAATCCCGCCGATCTCAAGGTCGATACATTCCGCGCATCGGGCGCCGGCGGCCAGCACGTCAACAAAACCGACTCGGCCATTCGTATCACGCACTTGCCTAGCGGTATCGTCATCGAATGCCAGGACGAACGCTCGCAGCATAAGAACCGCGCCCGCGCCATGTCGCTGTTGCAGGCCCGCCTCATGGATTCGGCACGACATACGCAACAGGCCGAGCAGGCTCAACAACGCCGTCTTCTGGTCGGCAGCGGGGACCGCTCGGAACGCATTCGCACCTACAACTTCCCTCAGTGCCGTATGACAGACCACCGCATCAATCTGACTCTATACAAACTCGACGAGATCATGGAGGGAAATCTAGACCTCGTCATCGCGCCACTGATTAACGAGTACCAAGCCGATCAACTCGCGCTGCTCGCAGGCGAGTGTTAGGGAACCTCCGATTACTACAGAGATTCCCGCGTCCCATTTACCCATGGTCATAATCGCCGAGCTCCTGAATCGTGGCATACGTTACCTGGATGGCGTCAGTCCCAGCCCGTGCCTGGACAGCGAAATATTGCTTTGTCATGCGCTCGCATGCCAACGCAGCCATCTCCTAGCCCGGCCTGAGGCGACGGTCCACAGGCCGCAGGCATCGTTATATTTGAGCTTGCTTCGCAGACGCCGTAGAGGGATGCCGGTGGCCTATCTGACCGGAGAACGCGAGTTCTGGTCATTGAGTTTGCGCGTCAACCCGACGACACTCATCCCAAGACCCGAAACCGAAGACCTCGTTGCCCTGGCCTTGGCCCTCATCCCGGCTAAGACCAAGGCGCGTATTGCTGACTTGGGGACAGGTTCAGGCGCAATCGCACTGGCTGTCGCAAGCGAAAGACCGCACTGTGACGTGACAGCCATCGATCGCTCATCAAACGCACTTGATGTAGCACGTCAAAATGCTGAGAACCACGACATTCGTAACGTTCGTTTCCTATCATCGAACTGGTTCGAAAACCTGTCCGGCGAGACCTTCGACCTCGTTCTAGCGAATCCACCCTATGTCGCTGACGGAGATCCCCGTCTTGAACCCGAGGTTCTGGCTCACGAACCCGTTCAAGCCCTGATCGCCGGAAAGACGGGATACGAGGCTCTTGAGCGAATTGCGGAAGATGCCCTGAATCATCTCTCGGAGGGCGGATACCTGCTCATGGAACACGGCCCCGGACAATCCGCTCGACTGATCGAGTTCCTCACATCGCTGGGTTACGATAAAGTCGCCCGTCACTATGACCTAAACGGCCACGACCGCATCATCCAAGGCCAGCTCATCAGGAACGAACCATGAACCATCGCCCAGAGAACCAACCCTCGGAGTCCGTAAGACTGCCAAGACAGCTGGTCAATCTGATTCTGGCCCATGTCCAGGACTCGCCCGATGTTGAGGTCTGTGGAATGATCGGGGCAACGAAAGATCAAACACTTTCCTGCTATCCGATCCCGAATTGCGCCGAAGACGCAGCACACCGTTACCGCATGGAGCCCGCCTGTCAGATCGATGCCATGCGCCAGATGCGCGAACAGGGGCAACAGCTATTCGCCATCTACCACTCCCATCCCACCGGCAGTGCGGCGCCTTCCACCATCGATGTCGCTGACGCCGGTTACCCGGACGCGCTCTACTTAATCGTATCGCTCAATACCCAAGGCGTGCTGGAGATGCGTGGTTTTAGTATTAGGGACGGCCGCAGCACGGAGAAGACGCTGACTCTCTAACGGGACACAAGCTCTCGGAAAGAGGCGCGTGAAGACCGGCATGAGGCCGTGTTAACATAGCGCTATCGTATACTGAAGGAGTGATTACCATGTCTTCCTACAGAAACATATTGATTGCCGTCGACTTTTCCGCTACGACCCAAACAATCATTAGCCGCGCCATGGAGATGCTTGATCCGGCCCGCGGCCAATTGACCCTCGTACACGTCGTCGACTATCTGCCACCACTCGGTTTCCCCGATGATCTTTCGCCAGCACCTGCTCTGATTCTCGACGAAGATTCCCTGATCCAAAGCGCCAAGGAGTCGCTGAAAAGAATTGCCGCCGGGATATCGCATGAACCAACACCTCGACTGGAGGTTCGACTGGGCGCTCCCAAGGGAGAAATCACCCACTTGGCGGAGGAACTCGAGTGCGACCTCCTGATCATCGGCGCCCATGGCCGCCGTGGGCTCGAACGCCTGCTCGGATCAACAGCCGCAGCCGTGCTGCAGCGCGCGCCCTGCGATGTTCTGGCCGTTCACACCACGCACGACTCGTGACCCAACCGGGGAGACAGATCGCCCAGTGACACACTCACCTGACACCGGAGGTAACTCAATGACCGAAACACTGGCCACTCATCATTGCGAGGCCTGTAAGCGCGGCGCGCCGACTGTGACCGAGACGGAGATCATGGCACTGAGCCGATCTGTCCCGGAATGGACGGTCCTTGAACGCGACGGCATCATGCGCCTTGAACGCGTCTATCGCTTGAAGAACTTCGTAGCGGCCATGGCCTTCGCCGATGCCGTCGGCAAAGTCGCCGAGGAGGAAGGGCATCATCCAGCCTTGCTGACAGAATGGGGACGGGTTACCGTAACTTGGTGGTCACACAAGATACGCGGACTGCATCGTAATGACTTCATCATGGCGGCCAAGAGCGATTTGGCCTACCAGCCTTATTGTATCGAGGACGATTAGGGACGGCCGTGCCTCGAAGGGCGCCTTCGCAGATAGCGGGCCACTATGGCCAGGACCAACAGACTACCGGTAGCGCCGCCACCGCCACCACTCCCACCAGACGCCGGGATATTACTGGACACACTCGACGTGCGGTCGCCACGGATGGCGAGGCGCGTGGCGGGATCGCCGATCAGCGTCATGATATCGAGGTTCTGCGGATCCACACCCTGATCCCGAACGGCCTGAATCTTGGCACGCCCAACGATCTCGCCGAGGACCTTTTGAGACTGAGTATCGTCAAACAGATTCGCGAACAAGGCATCGCCGAGAGTTCCCTGCTCGCTCGAATAGGCCAACGAAGTCGCGGCCATCATGCCGACAACCCCCTTATTGGGCTGAAACAACAGCGCTTCCGCGAGTGGCACCAACGACTTGGACATAACCTCCACACCCGAGGCGTTAATACTGCGCAGCCGTGTCGGTAAGGAGAACAGTCCGTTGAGACAGTTGAAGGCCGCGACAAACGGATAGGCCCGTGAGTTGGACAGCGACGACACGTCACTCGACCTCAATAGCTCAAGGGCATCCGCGCTAAACACCCCGCTGGTATCGGAGGCTAACCAAGCATCAATCGCACCGTGACCGAAATACGACACGAACCCGGCTCCCGTGCCGTTCAAGGCCTGCGAAAACGTGCCGCGCAGATTGATGTACTGGGCGACCGGCACCGCGCTCGGCGCGATGCTGACGACCTCATAGCTCGCGGGCATGCGCGACAACCACTGGTTGGTGCCATCGATGAAGCGTTGTTGACTGTGTGAATATTGAGGCTTGTTATCTCCGCTTGCGGCAATCACTCGTGATGGCCAGGTTCCTGACATGCCGGCCTCGTACTGCAGAATCTTATCGACGACCATCGTCACCTCAGCGGGTGAGCTGGCCGGAATTCTACCGATCCACATATCAGGATAGGGGTCGCCGCCACTGACGGTGACAAACCAGTTATCACTCGGGGCCTCGCCAAATTCCGGGGTCTCGATCAGATGCGCGGGCACGAGGTTGGGTTGATTGTTACCGAAGTAGTCACGATAGTCGAAATTCGCGTCACCTAGCAGAAGGACGTACTGCGGTCGAGGCCGTTGCCAGTGTTCATAGGCATAACTCAGAAAATCTCTAATGGCGTCGGGGTCGGCAAAACCGTCCGCAAATTCGTCATAGATCGCGGACATGGTCACGACCCGTGAGCGCAACCCCTGGGACTCACGATGGAGCCTGAGCGGCTCGACGGCGGCCAGCAGGCTATCGTCGGTAATAACTATGTAGTCCGCGCGATTTGTAACCGAGCGTAGCGAGTCGCTGGAAAAAGAACCGACCGCGGGATGATGAACCCCGTCGGACGCAACAGCGACAAAGGGTCCGGAGACCAACGCTGGATCAATCTGAACCACACTGCCGACAGGGTCGAACCGGCGCGGCTTATCCGGATTCGATAATTCATAAACCTGAACCGCCGACGGATTCGAGAACCCCTGGAGGGTAAGCCGCTGTGTACCAGCCCCCGCTACCGAAAACCCCAGCTCGCCCGCATCAGCCAAAAAGTTCCGGTCATAGTCGACTTCAATCCAGTCGACATAGATACCGTCTTGAGCCGATCCGGCGTTCCTCCCGACGACGGCTATTGAGTTGGAACCCGCGCTCATGAGCGTAGCCGGCACCTGCACCGCAAGGGTATAAGGTGTGGCCCCATCCGCTCCCGCAGCAGGCCAAGACACGTCGGTCAAGAGATTTCCATTGACCAATAGTCCAGTCAAGTGGGTTCCCGATGTGCTGCCATGAAGATGGACGCGGATCTGCGGTTGGCCCCCGATCAAACCGGGAAGGGAAATGGAATACGTCTGCTGACGTCCTACCCGGAGCTCACCACCCCAAAACCAGTGATCGGCGCCAACGCCATTTGGCAACTGCTGCCAATAGATCCGATTTTTTTCAAGATGCAGGGTGGTACGAAATGAAGCGGGAGATTGACAGGGGCAGGCTGAACTTTGCCAGTCAGACATCCGGAGGCCCTGCCCCGAGGACAGTTGTTCTAGACGGTACACCGCCGTACCCGTGTATTTATAGAGGCGATCCGAACGAGATACGGCCCGGCCATAGAACAGTATCGTATCTCCTGGGCCGAAGGTTCCATCCCCACCATCCTCAATTCGTATCGCAACCGGACTACCTTGACGGCTCAACTGCAATCCCGCACTGGGGACGGTCCTGGATAATCCCAGCTCGGTATAACTGACCTCGTGGACACCGGTCTGCTCGACCTCGAGACGAATAGGTAGCTCGCGCGCGAACACCCGTCCGACCGGCACCAGTATCATCAGGACGAGAGAAACAAGCAGAAGACAGCCTGCCCGTGAACGACAAACCCAACGAGGGTGGAGATAAAATACGTACGGCTGGGACACTATATGCAAGGATTCACCTCGACGAGACCATCATCCCTGAGCAACTAATAAAGATGACTACGCCATTCCTGCGGCAACGGTTTGTTATTATAACATAGCCGTTACGGGCCCTTCCGGCTTGCAATAGCTGCATGGATTACCTATTGTACGCTCGACTATCCCCGTACACTTTTACCCGGACCCATACCATGCCGCGCTACAGACGCTTCAGTGACGCCTCCATCAGTGAAAAAATCCTCGACTCAATGCTGCTTCTGGCAATCGCTACGGGATACCTCTTCGCCTCTCTCTATCTGTATTTCACCCATCAGGGTCTGGACGGACAGCCTGGGCTTTCAGTTGAAGATGTCCGTATTGCCTATTACGGCAAACATCAGCAAACAAGACTGGGCGCAGCAATCTCCGGCCCAATGGCCGGTAACCTGCCGAATCCTGAGGCAGGCACAACGATCAACGAATGGATCGAACAGGGTGCCACGGAACCGTTATACGAGAAAAATGTCAAACCCATCCTCGATAACTACTGCATTATGTGTCACTCGGAGGCCGCAGGAATGGGCCTGCCGCCGCTCACGAGTTACAACAAGGTCAAGGAACTCACTCGCATGGATACCGGGTCCTCGATCCAAAGCCTGGTGCGCGTCTCCCATATCCATTTGTTCGGTATCTCATTCATCCTATTCCTAGTCGGGCGTATATTCATACTGTGCGAGATGCCGGTCTTGATCAAACGCATCATGGTAGCAATCCCCTTCGTCGCCATGGCTGCCGATATCTTTTCCTGGTTCATCACCAAGGTCTATCCGGAGTTTGCCGTTGTTGTCGTCATCGCCGGCGCATTGATGGGCATCTCCTTCATGATGCAGATTGCCATCAGCCTTTATCAGATGTGGATCTACAAGCCGAAGGTCGTCCCGATCGAGATGTAATCTAACGGGCTGGTTCACTCCGGCCCATGGGACATCGCCGACGCAGACTGCACTCACAGCAGTGGGGTTTGGGTCGGCAAATCGATTTACCGTGGGCAACGATCAGGGCGTGGAGCTCGTTGTATAGTTGCACGCGCTCATCGACGGGAACGATTGCCAGCGAGCCCTCGGCGAAACTCCTCAGGGGCTCGTACGCGATATCGTCAGCAACCAGACCCAACCGGGAAAAGAAACGCCGGGTATAGGCATCGACGACAAATACGGGCCTCTCAAAGGCATAGAGCAGCATGTCATCGGCGGTCTCGGGACCAACCCCGTGAACGCCAAGCAATGCCTTCCGAAGCCGGTCATCCGACCATGAGGACAGTGTAGAATAACCACCCTGATCTAGATACCATTGACAGAAGCTGACAAGCCTCCGCGCCTTGACGTTGAAATATCCGGCCGGTCTGATCAGATTGGCTAACGTTTCGTGGCGCAGTGAGAGAATTCGTGAAGGGTCGAGACAACCCCGCGCCTTGAGTCCTTCTATAGCGCGTTCGACGTTGGCCCAAGATGTATTTTGTGTCAGGATCGCGCCGACCATCACCTCAAAGACGCTGTCCGCCGGCCACCAGTTCTGCGCACCGAATACGTTTTTTAAGGCCGTGAATACCCCGCGAAGATCGGGCGGTGCGTTACCGTTCAAGGGTTGAGCGTCAGCGAGGACGGCGCCGCCCTTCCTTAGGACCCGCGGCAGCACGCGGATTGACACTGCCCCCCTTAACGCGCTTCTTTCCGGGCTTGGCTTCCGGCGTGCGTGGACGATACGTGGCGCCTTGCCGCCGGTGTTGCTTCTCTACGACGGTGGGACTCATGCCAACGGAGGCCATGAGTTCGCCGAGCTCGACCTCATCAAGATCTCTAAAACGGCCATCCGCAAGCCCTCTGGGCAAAGAGATATTGCCATAACGCAGCCGAATTAGTCGACTGACACGAACGCCCTGGGACTCCCAGATCCGCCGCACCTCCCGTCGTCGTCCCTCGCGCAATATGACGTGATACCAATGATTTGCCCCAGTGCCTCCGGCGTCACGAACGCTATCAAAGGCGGCCTGTCCATCCTCAAGCTCGACGCCCTCTTGCATACGCTTGAGCATATCTTCATCGACTTCACCCAAAATACGCACCGCGTACTCTCGTTCGATCTCACTCGAAGGATGCATGAGGCGGTGGGCCAAATCACCCTCATTGGTCAAAAGCAGAAGCCCACTGGTATTGAAGTCGAGCCGACCTACAAGTATCCAGCGCCCCCGCCTAAGTGCGGGCAGCCGGTCAAAGACGCTGGGGCGCCCCTCCGGATCCTTACGCGTACAGACCTCGCCGACAGGCTTGTGATACATCAACACCCTGGACCGATCCGGCGCGCCTATAGCAAGATGGACGGCCCGGCCATCCACGCTGACCCGGTCCGACGGTTCGACACGATCGCCCAGTTTCGCAGTTTCGCCATTGACGCGAATACGCCCCTCGGCGATCCAGGTCTCAATCTCCCGGCGCGAACCCAGCCCGAGCCCCGCCAATACCTTCTGTAGACGCTCACTCAGTGGACTATCTCAACTTCAGGTTCTGAGACCAATTCATCCGCCTGCACCGTCTCGGACTCATCGTCATCCTTCTCCGCTTCGAGTGTTTCCTCATCAGGGGCCTCGGACACCTCCGGTTCAATATCCGCCGGGAGCTCAAGCTCCTTCTGTAAGTGATCGTCTGGCGACAGCTCCGCTAGCGGTGGCAGATCACTTAAACTGGACATGTTGAAATCATCGAGAAACTGTTTGGTCGTGCCATACAGAGCTGGCTTCCCGGGGACATCACGGTGGCCGACTATTCGTATCCAGCCACGCTCCAACAGGGTCTTGATGATCGAAGTGCTAACACTGACGCCGCGAACATCCTCAATAACGGCTCGGGTCACGGGCTGTCGGTAGACAATCACAGCCAGTGTCTCCAGGGTCGCCCGGGAATACTTGGGCGGACGTTCCTCGAAGAGCCGCGATAACCAGGGAAGATAGGCCTGCCGGGCCTGGAAACGATAGCCGTTCGCCACCTTGACGAGCTCCAGCGAACGCTCCGACCATCGCTCCATCAGCACATCGAGCAGCTGTCTAAGGTCCTGTGTCGAAGGAACCTCGATATCATCAAACAAGGCCCGCATATCTTCCAGGCTTAACGGTCGCCCCGAAACCAGTAGACAGACCTCCAGAATTTCGATCATCTGTTCATGCTTCATTGACATTGCGCCCTAACGTAGATGGGCGCGAAGGCCCCTTCCTGCAGCAACTCAATCATGCCATCCTTGGTCATCTCCAGGATCGCCAGCAGGGAAACGACAACGGCCCGACGTCCCTCTTCGGGCCGAAAAAAACGGATAAAGGGCGTCACGTCGCCGCCGTCTAGAATCTCAAGTATCTGACTCATACGCTCACGAACAGACAGGGGTTCGCTCATGATCTGATGATGCGCATATTGATCGCTGCGCACGAGGACATCCTGAAAAGCGAGCACGATTTCGGCTAGATCCACGCGCGGCTGCAGACGCACGACCGTGCCCTCTGGAATCGAGACCTCTACCGGAAGGATATCTCGTCCCACGCGCGGCAGCTCATCCAGATCCTGTGCGGCCTTGCGGAACTGCTCATATTCGCGAAGGCGACGAACGAGTTCTGCTCGCGGGTCCTCCTCAACATCATCCTCACTGACCGGCCTCGGTAATAACATGCGTGACTTAATCTCGGCCAACATGGCCGCCATGAGCAGATAATCGGCTGCAAGTTCCAAGCGCATGTTGTGCATGAGCTCGATGTATTCGATGTATTGGCGAGTGATATCCGCTATCGGGATATCGAGGATATCGAGATTCTGGCGTCGAATCAGATAGAGCAGCAGATCTAGCGGGCCTTCAAAGGCCTCAAGGAATACCTCCAGCGCATCGGGCGGGATATAGAGGTCCTGAGGCATCTCACTGACCGCCTCACCGCGAACGAGGGCAAATGGCATCTCGCGCTGACCAGGGATGGCGTCCGGGTGGATCAAATATCGGTCTCCAGACGCATGGCGCCGCGTACATCAGCCATTGTACTGCGAGCCACAGCACGCGCCGACTCGCAGCCCTCGGCGACAATATTCTTAACGATCTTAGGATCGGAGGCGAACTCCTCTGCGCGTTCGCGAATCGGTTCCAATTCCCTCTGCACGGCATCGACGATATGCTGTTTACAATCGAGACAGCCTATACCCGCCTCACGACAACCGGTCACGACCCATTCCTTGACTTCATCGGATGAATAGACCTCATGGAAAGGCCAAACAGGGCATTTTCCCGGGTCACCTGGATCGTTACGCCGCACCCGGGCGGGATCGGTCGGCATGGTGCGTATCTTCTTCTCGACGCTGTCCGCCGACTCCCGAAGACCGATCGTGTTGTGATAGGACTTAGACATCTTTTGACCGTCGAGTCCCGGCATTTTGGCGTTCGGAGTCAGGAGGGCCTGCGGTTCAGGCAGTACGACCCGACCCTCGCCTTCGAGAAAGCCGAACAGGCGCTCACGATCCCCAAGCGTGATGTTCTGTTGAACCTCCAGCAGAGCCCGCGCCCGGCTCAAGGCCTCATGATCTCCCTGTTCCTGATACTGCTTGCGGAGCTCAGTATAGAGTTTGGCGTTCTTCTTACCCATTTTTTTAATGGCCGCATCAACCTTCGCGGCAAAATCGGGCTCACGACCATAGAGGTAGTTAAAACGTCTAGTGACCTCTCGAGTCAGCTCGATATGAGCGACCTGATCTTCGCCCACGGGAACAAGCTCGGCCTTATAGACCAGGATATCTGCGCTCTGCAGCAGCGGGTATCCCAAAAACCCATAGGTATCGAGATCCTTTTCGCGCAGTTTTTCCTGTTGATCCTTATAGGTGGGCACCCGTTCAAGCCAACCCAGCGGGGTCATCATCGACAACAACAGATGCAGCTCGGCATGTTCCGGGATATGGGACTGAATAAACAGGTTGGCGGCATTCGGGCTCACTCCAACCGCAAGCCAGTCGACAACCATGTCCCAGACGCTGTCGCGGATGATTTCGGAGTTTTCATATTCGGTGGTCAGCGCGTGCCAATCGGCGACGAAGAAGAAGCATTCGTACTCGTGCTGTAAGCGTATCCAGTTTTTCAGGACCCCATGATAGTGTCCCAGATGCAGACGCCCTGTGGGCCGCATCCCGGATAGCACACGCTTACCCTGCGCGTTCAGACCTAACAAACCGACACCTCTACCAAAAAATAAATCAATGATTCAACAAGTTATCGCTTTAACAACATTCAGAATATCACCCGAAGGATTCGTTCGAATACGTCCGGAGAAATCTGGCCCGCGTAGCATAGCACAGTCCAGACACCGCGAATGAGCGGCATGATGATCACGCCAAGTAGCCCGGTAAAGAACAGGCCCAGGATGATATACATGCCATACGGTTCGATACGGCCGTATCGCCAAGCAAGCTTATTCGGGAGGATCGAAACCATAACCCGACCACCATCAAGCGGCGGCAGAGGAACCAGGTTCAGGACCATCAGCACGGCATTAATGACAACCCCGGCCACACCCATATAGGAAAGAGGTTGCGCAATACTGGATCCCCCCGCCGATAGCCAAAACCCTAGACGTATGACAACTATCCATAGGATAGCCATGCCGAGGTTGGCCATCGGCCCTGCCAGAGCGACGAAGGCCATATCCCGCTTGGGATTAACCAAGTTCTCCCAGGTAACGGGAACAGGTTTCGCCCAACCAAAAACGAATCCGCCCATCGTGAGCGTCAACAAAGGCAGCAGCACGGTTCCCAGGGGATCGATATGTTTAATTGGGTTGAGCGTAAGCCGCCCCAGCATCATCGCGGTTCGGTCTCCGAACTGCTTCGCGACCCACCCATGGGCCACCTCGTGGACGGTAATCGCGAGCAGCACCGGCACCAGCCAGACCGCGATTCGCTGCACAGTGCTTAAGGTCTCCAATTCAACACCTCTTGGCCTTGCAATCGATATAGGTGTACCTGAAAACTAATCATCGAGAAACGAGAGCTCGCCCTTCCCGTGTCGCACCACATGCGGGATCTCGCCCGTACAATCAATGATCGAAGTCGGTTCGTGTCCGCATGGGCCGCTGTCTATAAATAGGTCGACACGTCGACCAAGCCGGTCGCTGATCTCATCCGGGTCATTGAGCGGAAGTTGGTCATTCTCAAAGATCAGCGTCACGCTCATCAGGGGCTCGCCAAGCGTATCGAGTAATTGGTTGACGACTGGATGATCCGGCACCCGGATACCGATGCTCTTACGACGCGCATGTTGCAGGCGTTTCGGGACCTCCCGGGTCGCGTTGAGGATGAAAGTATAAGGGCCTGGGGTCAAACCCTTCATGAGCCGGAACTCAGCGGTCCCGAAACGGGCATAGGTAGCGATTTCAGAGAGATCCCGGCAGATGAGCGTAAAGTGATGGCTGTCGTCGAGATGACGAATCCGGATCACGCGATCCATCGCTGCCTTATCGCCTATCACACACCCCAGCGCATAACAGGAATCGGTCGGATAAGCGATCACACCGCCTCGCCGCAAGATCGCTGCGGCCTGAGTCAGGAGTCTCGCTTGGGGATTCTCCGGATGTATATGGAGCGTTTGCACAGCGGATGCCCCGTCTATCCGGCCGAGCTCATACGACCGCGGTGGAAAGCCGCACCCGAGGATACATGGTCCCAACCGTGCCAGACAGGGGTCAGGTCCTCCGGCAAGACCGGTAGTCGACCGAAGCCTAACCAGGTCTGCAAGGGGTCGTGGAAATCCGATCCCTTAGAGGCCATCAGCCCAAAACGACGCGCCACACCCGACGCCATGTTGTTCTCATGTGCGCTATGCGTACCGGATACAACCTCGATACCGTCGCCGCCAAGCGCCTTGAACACCTCGCACAGCCGCGCCATCTTACTTGCGGTCAATCGGTAGCGTGCCGGATGGGCGATGACGGATCTGCCCCCGGCTGATTTGATCCATGAGATAACCGTCTCGAGCGATGCCCAATCGCAGGACACATAACCTGGCTTGCCCGGCCGTAAAAATTTCCTGAAGGCCGCAGCCTTGTCCTTGGCGAAACCACCTTCAACGAGATGGGCCGCAAAATGGGGACGCCCGATCGAAGGACCATCGGCATAGCTGCGCGCGCCCTCGAGACAGCCCTTGATGCCGGCGGCAGCCAAGCGCTCGCCCATGGCAACGGCGCGCGCTTCGCGGCGTTCACGCTGGAGCGCAAGACCCTGCCTAAGCGTCTGATCATTGATATCGACATCCAGGGCCAGGATATGCAGCAACCCGCCTTGCCAACTGACACTGATCTCAGCACCAGGGATCACATATACGCCGAGTTTACTGCCCGCGCTGACAGCCGCCTCGACACCATCAATCGAGTCGTGATCCGTCAATGCCATGACATCAATACCCGCCTCGGCAACCCGCTCGACCAAGGTCTCAGGGGCCAACACGCCGTCGGACATCGTAGAATGCATGTGCAAGTCATAGCAGAGCGCTCTGCCATGAGCACCTATGTCGTGGTAAACTTTCTCAATTGTCGTATACATACCTTCCGCAGCGTATCGCCAGTTTGGACGTATCCTTCGAATCGGACACCTGAATGAAAATACTGATCGAGTTCCTTCCCATCGTCATCTTTTTCGTGGCCTTCAAGGCCTTTGACATCTATGTCGCCACGACCACAGCCATCATCGTCTCCCTTCTGCAGGTGATCTATGATCGTATCTGGTTGAAACGCTGGGTCAACAGCCATCTACTGACCTTCGCGGTGATCGGCATCTTCGGAGGGGCGACCCTGTTACTTCAGGACGAAGTATACATCAAGTGGAAACCAACGGTGCTTAATGGCCTGTTCGCCGTCGTATTTCTAGCCAGTCAATTCATCGGAAAACGCACACTCGTTGAGCGTATGCTCGGTGCGCAGGTAGATCTTCCCGCAGCGCAATGGCTCAAGCTCAATCTCGCCTGGGTCGTTTTTTTCGCATTCTGCGGCCTACTTAATATATATGTCATGCAAAATTTCGATACGGCAACCTGGGTGAACTTCAAGCTCTTCGGTCTCTTGGGTCTGACGATTCTTTTCATCGTCGGGCAAACGTTGTTTGTCTCCCGGGCCCTGAGGCCGGAAACCGCGATCGACGATCGCGAAGCCTCGAAATGAATTATGCGATCATCGCGCGGGATCGTCCTGATAGTCTTCAGGCTCGCCTAGCCGTCCGCACTCAACATTTGGCGCGCTTGGAATTACTTAAGGAACAAGGTCGCTTGATCCTTGCCGGACCGCATCCGGCGGTCGACAGCGAGACCCCAGGTGACGCCGGTTTTACCGGAAGTCTAGTCGTCGCCGAGTTTGAATCTCTCGAGGCCGCTGAGCAATGGGCCGACGAAGATCCCTACCTGACCAGCGGCGTCTATGAGCAACTGCAAGTTAAACCATTAAAGTTAGTACTCCCGTGACCGAGAACTAAACAAAGACTTTTCTGTCAAACTGGACATTCGAAACGCATGACGCGATCAGGGCCACCCAAGAGAGTATCTCCATGTCTGTCATAAACATTCATCTATCTACGTTCAACCACGCCTATCGACCACTGACTCATCGGGTCAAGACAGTCATCACCGCCATTCTCTTCACCGGTCTGCTGGTGCCTGCGATGGCCCATGCCGCAGAACCTGGAGAGTCGTCGAGCATCATCGCGTCAATCAATGGCAAGGCCCTTATGAAGAAGGGATTTTTGACCTTCGTAGGCAGCAGGATTCCGGGTGGCCAAGCCTCGCACCTGAACCAGCGCCAGCTTCAGGAATTGCTTCACGAATACATAAACAGGGAGCTCATCTATCAGGATGCCGTCGCGAAGGGCTTGAACAAGGCGCCTCAGGTCACGATGGCCATCGATAACCAGAGCCACAACATTATCGCGAGCTTCGGAGTTCGGGAGATTGTCAATCGATCACCCGATGAGGCTACGATGAAGGACATCTATCAGCGCCTCTACGACAAACCGACTTTGGAATACAAAACGCGCCACATCCTTGTCGCGGATGAGGCGACAGCCAAGAAAATTATCTCGCGCTTGAATGACGGCGAGGAATTCGAGAAACTCGCGGCTAGCAATTCACTGGACACATCAGCCAAGAACGGCGGAGAACTGGATTGGTTTTCGCCACAGCAGATGTCAGGTGAGTTCGGCGAAGCCGTCGCAAAGATCAAGCCCGGACAAGTTACCCAGACACCCGTCAAGACTCGCTACGGTTGGCATATTATCCAGCTGATAAAAACGCGGCAGATCCCTGCCCCATCTTTCGAACAGGTTCAAGGTGAAATCCTCTCCCATTGGCGAAAAGAAACGATTGCGAACTACATTGGCTCGCTCAGGAAGCAAGCCAAGATCGAGATGAAGTAGGCTGAGATATGGATTTTAGCTAACCTCTTAGACTGTGAATACTCCATCGGCAAAAGCCGGTAGCTTCGGGTTACAGCTATAAGCCGGATTGATCGGCCGTACGGCCGATTGTCCCCTCTTCCAAAACTGGGAGAGGGTTAGGGTGAGGGCTCATGAAACAACCTCGGAGCCTTCACCCCTCACTCTAACCCTCTCCCCCTCAAGGAGCGAGGGAGTAAACGAAACATTGCCGCTCCTGAATCCAAACAGCAATCAGATCAAGATTGGCGTCACTTTGGCTATGGACGTATGGCGACGTCTCGTTGCCCGTCGTCTTGAGTCGCTTGGATACTAGACGCTTCCGCCCGCAACAAAATCTCGATATCGTGCGCTAAAAGAGGCCGGCTAAACAGAAAACCCTGCATAATGTGGCAGCCCTCGACACGCAAAAATTCAAGCTGCTCCGCATTTTCGACGCCCTCAGCCACAACATCCAGGTTAAGACTCGCCGCCATGGCCAGGATGGAGCGGACGATTGCTGCATCATCGGCGTTTTCACAAGCCTCGTCGACGAAAGATCGATCGATCTTCAACCGGTTCAAGGGCAACCTGCGCAGATAGTTCAGCGACGAATAACCCGTGCCGAAATCGTCCAACGAGATACCGACACCATCGGCCTTGAGCTCCGACAATATCCTGATCGCATGATTGATGTCTTCGATCAAGGTACCCTCGGTGACCTCGATCTCCAAAAACTGTGCATCGAGTCCAGAGGTCTCGAGTTCGTCCCGGATGATGCCCTTGATCGAATCGCTATGTAGCTGACGACTCGAGATATTCACGGCCATCGGGATTGCGCGCAGTCCGGCCTCCTGCCACTCGGCATTCTGCCTACAGGCCTCCCGAATGACCCAGTGATCGATATCCATAATCAAACGGCTCTCCTCGGCAATCGGGATAAATATGTCCGGAGAGACGCTCCCCATTTCCGGGTGATGCCAACGCAACAGGGCCTCGACGGTAACGATCTGACCGTTCTCGATATCGATCTGAGGCTGATACAGCAGGCGAAATTGATCGTTGGCGATAGCCTGCCGCAATTCGTTCTCTATCAGCAGGCGTCGTGACAAGTTGTCACCGATGTCCGCGTCGAAGAACTTGTAGTTATTTCTACCGCTGTCTTTGGCTAGATACATGGCCATGTCAGCGGCCTTGATGATCGCGGGCGCGCCTTCACCGTCGTCGGGGAACACGGATATCCCGATGCTGGGCGTGACATAGGCCTCGCAGGTATCGATCATCACAGGCAACTGCAAGGCGTTGATGACCCTCTCAGCGACAAGGCGCGCAATGTCCCGATCGGGGATGATACCGAGTAGAATCGTGAACTCGTCGCCACCAAGCCGGGCGATCGTGACGCTGCGGTCCAAATCACCTGCTCCGGGTCTGAAAACCTTGTCGTCCTTCCGGATACAGGCCCTGAGGCGGTTAGCGACCTCCTTGAGCAGCAGATCGCCGGCATCGTGCCCAAGCGTATCGTTGACCCGCTTGAACTGATCGAGGTCGATAAACAACAGCGCAAGGATATAGCCGTGCTCGCAAGCCTGGGTCAGGGATTCATTGAGACACTCCAGGAACTGATGACGATTGGCTAGGCCGGTCAGCTTATCGTAGTAGGCTAATTCGTGGATCTTCCGTTCCGATGCCTTGCGCTCCCCTATATCCCTCAGGATTGCCAATGCATTGTCGCCTCCAAGCGCGATAATACGGGCCTCATAGCAATCACGGGACAATGAAAACTCATGGACCTGCACCTGGCCCGTGGCCAGGGCCGTGACGACACATGCCAAGAACTGCCCCGCCTCTTCGGAACTCAACAGATCCGAGATATTTGCCTCATCGTTGGGGCCTATCGTTACCAATTCTCCGCAACCGGGTGGGGGTTTGAACTCGATGATCCGTCCGTCCCGGCGGATCTGCATCATGCTGTCAGGAATGGCATCGAGCAAGGCGGTGCTGCGTGTTTCGCTTTCGCGAACATCATCCAAGGCAACCATCAGGTCTTTCTGACGCAGCTTGAGCAGTGCCTGTTGCCTCCTGACAACCCGGATAAAGACCAGCGTGCACAGACAAATGAACAAGGCCACCACAAGGCCGAAGGCGCGAAAGGCCTTAGCCGCTGCTACATCGCCTCGTTCTTCAAAACGATCATTGGGCTGACCGCTCCAGAGCAACCAGCGGCCACTCCGGTCACTGAGCCGAAGGGGCATGACTTCGGAGTAGATCAGATTTACATCAGGTATACCGGCACTGATTGCCACCATAGACTTTTGCCACGGCCCCACATCCAAAGGCGTCAGGCGCCGATTCTCTCTTGGATAGATAATGACTTGCCCGTAAGGAAACAACTTGCGGCGAATCGTATCGACGTCCATGACTGACGTGACAAACCCGACCACCCCGCCCTCGCTGCCGTAGACCGGCACAGAATACATAAACCAAGTGATACTTTCCGCAGAGACCAGCGATGTTACCCCGTTATAATCAAGCGGTAAGGTCGTTTGCGGCACACTATTCCTGACATCATTGATATGCCGGAACAGCGAGTCCATGAGGGACGTTACCTGACTCGGGTGCAGCCGTCCAAATTCTTCCGCAACACGGGCATAGACAACGCGCGCAGACTGACCGGCCGCCGGATCCATATAGGTAAAAAAGAAGGCATCGCTCTCGAGCTCCTCAATGACTACATCATCGACGATGGCATTGAGCAGCTCACGCGCCGACCAACTACTCGAAACTTGATCCCCATGGAGTCTGGTGACGCCCATTTTCGCGATGGCCGCCATCTGCTCATGCAGCTCGTTGAGCTTGCGCTCAACGTCTGCCGCACGCCACTGGGCATCTACATGCGACTGCTGAACAAACTGGTGCGTCGCGTCCTCTATGTCACGCTCATATTTGAACTGAATCGATACGACCACCAGCGCGAGTAAGGTTAACGGAATGAAGATACTAGTCCAGCTAGGTGTTGCCCTGGCTTTCTCCATTCCCTCCGTCAATACGGTCATGGCCGTTTCCTTGGCTCATTTTGCCAGACCGTATACCCCAGATCAGCACGCCCCCTATGCCTTGACATAAGAAACCCGCCGCAAAACGAAATGCGATGCCTACTCATAGGGTTTTTATCGGCCAGCGAGGCGAAACAGATAGTATTTGAGTCGCCCGATTAGCATCGGGCGAGATGCTCTAAAAGTTAGCGCTCTGCCGCCCTATTTAGGGACGTGCGAGCTGGGGAAGGTCTCCGTGGTGACCCAGGTGGTATTGCAATATCAGGTCCTTGGCGGGCAGACAACGGTCTGTGAGATTCAGTCCGAGATTACGTACTGCTGTCAATACGGGATCGGTCGCACCGAATAAACGCTTAAACCCCTCCATCGCAACAATCATGCGTGTGTTTTCGGCGCGTCGCCAGCGTTCATATCGGCGCAAGCATCTGGAGTCGGCAATAGCCCAACCTTGGCTGTGGGTCTCACCAAGGACCTCGGCAAGCGCGATAGCATCCAGAATCCCCAAGTTAGCGCCCTGGCCCGCCAAGGGGTGGATGGTATGGGCAGCATCGCCGATCAGGGCCAGCCGACCAGTTACATATTGCGCAGCATGCCGCAAACGCAAGGGAAACGCGGCGCGGGGGCCAACGTCTAGGATATCACCCAAGCGATGCGCGAAGGCCGTGCCAAGCTCGGCGCGAAAGTCCTCGGCACTGATCTCCAACAGGTAATCGGCATGTTCAGGTTGAGTTGACCAGACGATCGAGCATTGACCGTCACGCAGGGGCAGAAACGCCAACGGACCTGCCGGCAGAAACCGTTGCCAGGCCGTCTCGGCATGATCAACTTCGGTCTGGACAGCCGCCACCACCGCCTTGTGTCCATAAGACCAGCCATGCAGTCCTATCCCCGCCAACACCCGGACCCTGGACTGTGCGCCATCGGCGGCAACGACAAGATCTGCTGAAATTTCACGTCCGTCATCCAACACCAAACGGGCATCGACGTCGGAAAACGACAGCGCTTCGACACGCGCGGGGCAGATCACGTCTACCTCGCCATGCGCATCAATGGATTCGAGCAGCGCACGCTGAACAACCCGGTTCTCGATGATATGCCCCAATACCGGACTCGCGACCCGTACACTGTCAAAGTGGACCTCCCCCGCCCCACTAGCATCCCACACCCACATCTCACGAAAAGGACTTACGCCGAATCCGGAGATCGCGTCCCACACCCCCAGACGGGTCATGATGCGTTCTGTAACAGGAGTGATGGCTGAAACGCGCAGATCGGTAGATGTAGGATCCCAGTCTCGCTCGGGCATGCGAGCCTCGATCATAGCAATACGCAAACCCCTTCCCATCAAGGCACAGGCCAACGTCGCGCCGACCATACCCGCGCCGATAACCACGACATCATAGTCTCTATGCACTGACATCATGTGCCCCCTGTGTTGCCCTTGCCAACGGCATGCCACGCAGGAGTCGCGGCGCCTCTCCGCCAAGCCCCATAGTCCGATTCATGAAACCATGTCTAAGCGGGCCACAAAGCCCCATACCCATCAATCCCAGATCTCGAACCAGTGTCGCGGGCCGAAAATCGTTCGAAAAAACCCGCACCAGGCCGTCGGTCAGGCTGCTGGTTCGACTCAGGTCCGGCTCACGAAGACGGGCATAGGCATTCAGGATCGCCGGGGCGCCTATGTCCTCGCCCTGGCGACGAGCACGATCGATCTCTTCGGCCAACACAGCCACGTCGCGAAGCCCCAAATTGAAGCCTTGCCCAGCCACAGGGTGCAGGGTATGAGCGGCGTTACCTACCAAAGCGACCCTTCCCCAAGTATACCGCTCGGCGCGCACCAGCCCCAGGGGATAGGACTGACGCACACCCACCCGTTCCAATCGCCCCAGGCGATAGCCAAAGGCCTCTTGAAGGCGCTGCAGAAAGGTCGCGTCATCAAGCGCGAGAACTGTATCAACCTGGGCTGCGGGCTGCGTCCAGACCAGCGAACAATGCTGCGGAGTCAGTGGCAGCAAGGCCAACGGACCGTGCGGGGTGAAGCGCTCAAATGCCACGCCCTCGTGGCGACGTTCGGGACTCACATTCGCGATTACGGCAGTTTGACCGTAGTCGCGACGGTCAACCCCGATACCAGCCATCCGTCGCACCTCTGAGCGCATGCCGTCGGCCCCCACAAGCAAGCGACAGGAAAGCCCTCGTCGTCGGCCGGATGTCTCAATCTCAACCTGAACCGCATCCGAACCTTCAGAAAATCCGACCAAAACAGCCGGTGTGATCAAATCGATCGTGGGCACTGGCTTTATACGCTCCATGAGCGCGCGCCCCAGGTCACGGGCAAGCGCCACATAGCCTAGGGCGTCATAGCCGAGCTCGCCGCAATCCATACGCATGGCCCCGAATCCGCCCTGGTCCGAGACATGGATGCGTCGTATCGGTTCTGCGATCGTCGCCAAATAGGGCCAAACGCCAATCCCGGCAAAGATCTGACGGCTACCGTAGGCCAGCGCGATGCCGCGATCGTCATAACTCGGTTGCGCCGAGTCTTGCGGAGGAACGGCCTCGATGAGGCCGATACGGACCGCGCTATCAGATAGGGCTGCGGCCAGACTCGCGCCCGCCAAGCCGCCACCGACCACTAGGATGTCGTAGTCGTCCGCGCTCATATCACCCCACCGCCATCATGGCCTCGATATCGGTAACCGTCTTGACCACCGCCGCAGTCAGGACCTCATGACCGTCGGTCGTCACCATGACATCATCCTCAATACGTATCCCCATCCCCCACCAGCGCTGGTCGACTCCCTCGGTTCCGCTAGCGATATAGATGCCGGGCTCGACGGTCAGGACCATACCGGGCTCAAGTGTGCGCCAGTCACCATCGCGCTTGTAAGCGCCGACATCATGAACATCGAGCCCCAACCAGTGTCCGGTACGGTGCATAAAATAGGGACGATAGGCCTGGTCACGGATCAACGACTTCTCCTCACCCTCGAGGATACCGAGCGCACAGAGGCCGCGCGTGATCTCACGGACCGCCGCACGATGCGGAGCATCCCAATGCCGCCCCGGCCTCACCTGCTTGATCGCGGCCAGTTGGGCCTTCAAGACGACCTCATAGAGCGCACGCTGATCAGGACTAAAGCGGCCATTGACAGGGATTGTCCGCGTGATATCGGCGGCGTAACCGGCATGTTCAGCGCCGGCATCGACAAGTAGCAGGTCGCCGTCACTGAGCGCTGCATCGTTATCGGTATAGTGGAGAATACAGGCGTTTGCACCGCCCGCGACAATCGAGGGATAGGCCGGGCTTCGGCATCCCTGACGCGTAAACTCATGCAACAATTCGGCCTCGAGCACGTATTCCATCTGTCCTGGTCGACACGCCCGCATAAGGCGATGATGGGCCGCCACGGATACCTCCGCGGCCCGTCGCATCAACCCAACCTCCATAGGGTCTTTGATGATACGTTGTTCATGGATTAAGGGGTCCAAACTACACAACGCGCTGGGAGCAGCCACCCCGGCCCGACCCTGGGCGCGTAAATCCTGGAGACAGGACATGAGCTTGCGATCAAAGACCTCATCGAGGCCCGTATTGTAGTAAATATGGTTACAACCCTTAATAAGATCAGGCAGTAGACGGTCGAAGTCCTCGATCGGAAAGGCCTCGTCCGCTCCATAGCTGGCTATGACGCCCTCGCAACCAGCTCGCCGCCCCGTCCAGACCTCCTGCGCCGGATCGCGGGGACGGCAGAAGATGATATATCGACTACGGCGCGACCCGGGCAGCAGGACCATGATGACCTCGGGTTCGGGAAACCCGGTTAAATAGAGAAAATCGCTAGAGCCACGATACGGATATTCCGTATCCTGGTTGCGTCGACTGACCACTGCAGTCGGCAAAATCGCGATACTCCCCGGCCCCATGGCATCGGCCAGACGCCGTCGGCGATCTGCGTAATTCGACGCAAGCTTATTGGTGGACATCGGATTTCCTCGATAACAGGTGCACCCATGATACTAGAATAATGAGTCCAAGACACTCGCTAACAGACGGTTATGCAACACATTACTGTTGTCACGGAGGATGGCATCGCAGCATGGGAAACAAGCGCGACGAGCACATACAGCGTGTTCGTCTCCCCTGTTGGCGTATGCAGCCATCAGTAAGACAGGTCAAATTCTTTCTGCAAATACCAGCTCGCCGTGCCTCAGTCAGGTGGTTCCGTTGACGAGGTTTACGGAGCGTTCTATATTCATCCCATGACAGGAACATCTCAACACGTCGAACTACCTCAGGAGTTCGAACGCTTTGCCGACGGCGTAGAGTCTTTGGTTGATCTCTGTGCACGGTTACGCGAGGAAAATAGTGAATTGCGTACCCGCTGCCAGCAGCTTCAGTCCGAGCGCGCCCATTTCCAGCAGATCAATACGCGCTCCAGGGAAAAACTCGATTCAACCATTAGCCGCCTCAAGGCCCTGGAGCTTGAGCTATGAGCAGCCAGACCGTCCCCGTCACGGTATCCGTCCTCGACCAGGACTTCCGCATCGGTTGCCCGGAAAATGAGCGCGAGGCACTCATCGCCTCCGCAGCCTATCTGGATAAGAAAATGAGGGATATCAAGGCCACCGGCAGGATCATGGGCCAAGACAAAATTGCTGTGATGGCGGCACTACATATTACTCATGAACTGTTACAAACGAGGCAGGACGTACAAGCCCAGACGCCTCAAGCGCTGGATCAGTTGCCAACCCGATTCAAGCATCTGCAAAAACAGGTCGAAGAAGAACTCGGCAAGGGCCGACAAATAGCGTTATAATAGATACGAAGATATGATGAGTTGGGCACCCCCTGCGGCGCTCGTGAGCGAAACTGAAAGCTCTTGGGCCTAGTACTTTGCCCTGGGAATGATAGTGACCACTTCTTTGCGCATGTCTGCTTTATGCGGAAAGCCTGTGAAGTGGCCTTCGTACCCACCTGAACCGTTGGTTCAAGGGCGTGTAACGCCACGGCGTTTGCGGAGGGTGTCCCTTTATAAATGACCGCTCAGCCCCAAATCCCGATCCCCCATTTACGTCGAACCATGCGTCAGCGACGCCGCACGCTATCTCTCCAAGAGAGAAGACGACTGACCGCTGCCGCATGTCGATATATTAGAGCCAGCCGATCATTCCGCAAAGCGAGATCGATTGCCCTCTACCTGCCCAACGATGGCGAGATAGACCTGAGCCCCTTGATTGATGTCGCCCTAAAACAAGGCAAGCGCTGCCTGCTACCAGTCCTTGACCGACTCATCGAGCGACGACTCTTTTTCGCGCCCTATGGCCCCGACACCCCATTGAAGCTCAATCGTTACGGGATTCCGGAACCGGATACCCACCCCTATCGATTCGTCCGGCCCGGCGCTATCGACCTCATATTGATGCCCCTGGTCGCATTTGACAACAATGGCAACCGCATCGGGATGGGAGGGGGCTATTACGACCGGACCTTGTCGTTTCTACGGCATCGCAAACGCTGGCATCGACCTAAACTCATGGGCGTGGCCTTTTCGTTCCAACAGATCGATCCAATCGCTGCCCGCCCTTGGGACATCCCACTGCAGCTCATTGCGACGGACCTAGGTATCCTTGTCCCCCGAAAGCGAGAGAAGTGAGATGAATTATTGGTTGATGAAGTCCGAACCCAACACCTTCGGCATCGCCGATCTCGCAGCCATGCCGGGGCAGATTGAACACTGGGATGGCATCCGTAATTATCAGGCACGCAACTTCATGAGAGACGGTATGCGGTGCGGTGATGTGGCCTTCTTTTATCACTCCAATTGTCAGATGCCAGGCATCGTCGGGATCGTGGATATCGTACGTGATGCCTACCCCGACTTCACGGCATTGGACCCGGAAAGCCATTACCACGACCCCAAGTGTACTTCGGACAACAACCGTTGGTGCATGGTGGACGTCAGACTACAACAGATCTTCCCACGCACGATCAGCCTCGCAGAACTCAAGACTCAGGACGCGCTAGCGGACATGTTAATTCTCAGAAAGGGCAACCGCCTCTCCATCACACCGGTAAGCGCCACCGAATGGGCGCATATCCTGACGATGCGCTGATGGCTGCAGCCCCGGGCACACCGATTACCGCACGTATTCGTCTAGACAAGTGGCTCTGGGCCGCGCGCTTTTTCAAGACCCGATCCCTCGCTCACAAAGCAATCGACGGCGGTAAGATTCGTCTCAACGGACAGAACTGTAAGCCCTCACGCCTCGTCGAACTTGGAGATACCTTGAGGATACACCGAGACGACGGGGAGTATACGGTGACGATACTCGCCCTCAATGACCAGCGCGGTCCGGCCAAAACAGCGCGACTGCTTTATGAGGAAAGCCCCGACAGCCTAGCCCGCCGGGAGCTCGCAATATCGGAACGGCGCTTGCACGCCTATTCAGCGCCCCACCCTGACCACCGCCCGGACAAAAAAGCGCGTCGCCAGCTTATTCGGATTGGTCGTCAAAACAATGAATGAAGAACACGCGCCGGCGCCACTACATCCGCTCAGCGCAAACAAGCATCATACGTGCTGGAACGACAATTGATTAAGGGGTTAGAATAGGCTCGTCTGAAACCGGAACTGGAGAAATTCATGACTTTTGTCGTCACCGACGAATGCATCCGCTGCAAGTACACCGACTGTGTCGAGGTTTGCCCCGTCGATTGCTTTCACGAAGGGCCTAATTTTCTGGTCATCGATCCCGATGAATGCATCGATTGCACTCTGTGCGAACCGGAGTGTCCAATCGAGGCCATCCATGCCGAGGATGACGTGCCGGATCATCAATTACAGTTCATAGCACTCAACGCGGAGCTGGCGAAGGAATGGCCAGTGATCACAGAGAAAAAGGACGCCCTGGCCGACGCCGAGGAATGGGCTGAGGTCAAGGATAAACTCGATTACTTAGAGCGCTAGCTTATCCCCTCCTGAGGAAGCAAAAGGGGCGATCTTAAGATCGCCCCTAAAGAACCGTCATCCACCTGATGCGGATTATTTTTTGCCCATCGTACTCAGGTAACCGGCCAAACGCAGCGGCTCCATATAACCCGGCAGGATCGTACCATCGGCCAAGACCAGCGTCGGGGTCCCGTCAACACCGAACTTCAACCCCAGCTCGTATTCCGACTTGACGGGGTTGTCACACTGCTTGTGCTTCACCTTTTCTCCGTTCTTGGCCATGGTCATCGCCGCTTTGCGGTCCTTGGCACACCAAACGTCCTCGGCCTTCACATAAGACGGGCTGTCGATCCCTGTACGGGGAAACGCGAGGTAACGGATCTCGATGCCCATCGCGTTGTAATCAGCCATTTGGCTATGCAACCTTCTGCAGTAGGGACAATCGATGTCCGTAAAGACGTAGACGACGTGCTTCGTCTCCTTGGGCACGAAGCTGATGGCCGTATTGGGGTCGATCGACTCCAATAAACCCTTGCGGAAGACATTACGCCGATCATCGGTCAAATTTTTTCTGGTATCGACATCCAACAAGTCTCCCTGAAGAAGGTATTTCCCATCGGCACTCAGATAAAACACCTGAGCCCCATAAGATACCTCGTACAGACCGGATACTGGCGAACGCTCAACGCTGTCCGGTGCCTTGTCAGGTATGATTTCGGTCAGGCGTTTCTGGACCGCGGACGGAATATCGCTACCGGCCCAAACCGGATTCACGAAAAGTAAAAAAAACAAAGGCCCGAAAACAGGCCGTCTCAAACTGATCAACATGGGAGGTTACCTTAGCCGTGGTTTGCATTCGCGCAATAGTGAGCGGATCATGTCGACTTGTCAAGAATAAAGGGCAAATCCCCCAACAAATCAATCTGTTACAGGATTGTCACAAAAGAGCTGAATAGGCCCTGATATTGCGTCTCAAATATCATAGATCGCCGTTCGCGGTCTTTCGTTCCCCGCCATCACCGTGTACGCGTTGAATCAACTCGACCTCACTCCGAACAAGGCCGCACTCCGCCATGATACGTTCTAAACTCTCACCCGATGACAGCATGCGAATCGCCATGTCGTATTCACGATCAGCCCCCTCGCGTAGCCCCATGCGCTCCTGCTGATCAATGACCTGTTGAAGCTGCCGCTCCAGGCCTGATAGATGACAGCCAATCTTGGTGACGCAATCGCTCACGACCGTGGAATCTTCAAAGATGACGGCCAGTTGTCGGTCTCGTTCAGCCTGATCGCACCTGGCAGCATGCACCGAACGCAGGACGGTGATGAGCAGCATGACTATTGCAGCCATTAGGACGATCATGATTTCATCCATCATCACTATCCTCTCACCGCCGGCCTCGGATTACGGTCGTCCACGTTATTAACGGAGCTCGAACGTGGCCGGAATCAAGCCACGTGTTCCTCGCTCTGCTCTTCCTCAATCAACATCTGGTCGACATCGACCAAGATCAAGAGCTGCTCGCCTTCGCTATGCACGCCCCGAATGAACTTAGCGCCTTCCTCATTCCCGACATTTGGACGCACCTCGACTTCCGAGGCCTTTAGATAGACGACCTCCGCGACGCTGTCGACCAACAGTCCAATGACTTGCTCGTCGGACTCGGAAATAATGATGCGTGATTGATCAGTCAGATCGGACGGAGGCAGCGCAAGCTGGCGATGCATATCCAGAACCGTCACGACATTACCTCTCAGATTGATAATCCCGAGGATATGCTCGTCGGCTCCGGGGACAGGTGTAATATCGCTAACCCGAATGACCTCCCTGACCTGCATGACGGCGATGCCATAGGTCTCTTCACCGATGCAAAATGTTACCCACTGAATGACTTCATCTTCCGACGCAGCATTTACCTGGACCATGATCTATCTCCCCTCTGCATTAATAACTGTTTTTCTGTCACATCCACGCCATCATTCCGGCACGTCAAAAACTGGACGGTACAGCACAACTCCCTTAATAACATGCATTCATCGTGCCAATATCGTGTAATCAGGGTGATACTACGATGGGGAGCTTGATCG
Organism: uncultured Gammaproteobacteria bacterium; assembly: GCA_964487925.1. Taxonomy (GTDB): domain Bacteria; phylum Pseudomonadota; class Gammaproteobacteria; order SZUA-140; family SZUA-140; genus RI-283. The sequence continues at coordinate 5,014 of CAZASZ010000015.1, read as the reverse complement.
GCGGTGGTAAGCGAATCGGTGGCGGAAGCATGCCACCCTGAGCACCAGGGGACGAGAACGCTGCCGTTTGCGACGAGTCTGTCGCCATACTTGACGACCCTACACTGGCTACGTCTATCTGACTTGGGTCGGGAGATGCGTCCTTGGCGGCACCTGCTGTCATCGTTTTCGCATCGCTGCTCGTCGCATCCAGCGTCTCTTCCGCCGGCGTGAGCTCGTTCGCCGTTTCAGAGTCATTGACGTTTGATTGGTCGAGCGCAACCTGCTGACCCGTCATGGACTGTTCTCGCTCCGCAGCCTGCTGGGTTTGGTAGTCGCCTTCGGTCGCCTGGGAGGCCATGATTATGATCGCGACACGACGATTCTTCGCTCTACCCTCAGCGGTGGAATTGCTTGCCTCCGGGCGAAACTGCCCGAACCCCGTCGCAGACATCCGCCACGAAGCGATTGAATTCTGTTCAAAACGCTTGATCACCGTCACTGATCGTGCCAAAGACAGCTCCCAGTTGGACGGGTAGATTTCGCTGCTTACGAGCTGATCATCCGTATAGCCCTCGATCCGCATCTGATTCGTCACGTCGGAGAGGGCTTCGGCGACCTTGTCCAACATTTTGCTGGCCGGAGTTAACAGCGTTGCCGTGCCGGCCGAAAATAGAAAGCTGTCCTTGATCACCACTTCCACCCAGTTCTTCTTCCGATGAATGACAACAAGCCCTTCATCGATCAGCTTTGCCATGACGCTGGAGACCTTCCGCGATAGACGATCAAGCCTACCGGTACCCTTAGTGGTGCGTCCGGTGTCATCATCGACCAACCCACCGCTGGCCACCTGGGCACTTGCGGGAGTCGAAATTAACTTGGGGGCCTGCATGAACTGCGGAGCGGCCGCTGAGCTGGCGGGTGTCTTTACGTTGCTGCCGACCTGAATCGGCATGATGGATTTCTGGGAGCTCCGGAATGCGGAGACCAGGGCATCTGAAAGCACACGATATTTGCCTTCGTTGACCGATGAAATCGAGTACATGACCACGAAGAAGGCGAAGAGCAACGTGATGAAGTCAGCATACGAGACCAACCATCGTTCATGGTTTTCATGTTCTTCATGTGGCTTTTTTCTGGCCATAAGGAACGACCACCCTACCCGACATAACCTTGCAGTTTAGTCTCGATGTTACGCGGGTTCTCCCCCTCGGCGATGGAAACAATTCCTTCCACGATCATCTCCTGGTATTGGGTCTTGTGATGAACAATAGCCTTGAGTTTGCCCGCCATGGGCAAGAAGAACAGGTTGGCAAGACCGACACCATAGATCGTGGCGACAAATGCGGTCGCGATACCACCACCCAACTTGCTCGGATCTGCAAGGTTGTTCATAACATGAATCAGACCCATAACAGCGCCGATAATGCCGACAGTAGGACAATAGCCACCCATACCCTCGTAGACCTTCGCACCCTGTGTCAATTCGTACTCGCTCGTACCAACCTCGACCTCGAGGATGGAACGGATAGTCTCTGGTTCGCTTCCGTCAACCAGCAGCTGCAACCCCTTTCTGGCAAATGCGTCCTCTTCACCTTCAGCAACCGATTCCAGGCCGAGAAGACCCTCTTTTCTGGCGGTATTGCTCCATACCGAGATCTTCTCTATCGCCTCGGCAGACTTGATCTTGGGGGGGAAAAACAGCCACATCGCCATCTTCAGGGAGAGCAAATAGATCTTCATCGGAGACTGAACCATGACTGCACCGACCGTACCACCGAAGACAATCACGAAGGCCGTCAACTGTATCAACGAGGAAAGATGCCCTCCTTCAAGGGCGTTTCCTCCAAGAATCGCGCCAAAGGCGACGATGATGCCAACGAAACTCAGGATATCCATTGACCGCGCTCCTTACTCAGCAACTGCATAATACGATCAAGGGAAAGAATCTCGTCAGCCAGTCCGGCTTTGGCGATAGCCATAGGCATGCCGTAGATGACGGATGAAGCCTCGTCCTGCGCCCATATGGTCCCGCCTTCCCGCTTCAATGCCCGAGCGCCTTCTCTACCATCTGCGCCCATACCCGTCATAATGATGGCGCAAGCGCCTCTGCCTACAGAGCGCGCCACCGACGCCAAAGCGATATCGATGCACGGACGATAGATCTGCTCCGCATTGGGCTCTTGGATCCGCGCCTTTAACTGCCCGCCATCATTTGTCACATTCAACTGCATGCCCCCAGGCGCTATGTAGACGTTGCTCCCGAGCAATTTCATGCCATCCTCAGCGTGGGATACATGAATTACAGACTGCTCGTCGAGACGACGTGCAAACGCCGCCGTAAATCCGGCCGGCATGTGCTGAACAACCACCACCGGAATCGGAAATAACGCGGGAATACTGGGTACTATCTTCTGTAGTGCCGCCGGCCCCCCAGTGGACGCACCAATCATCAACAGTTGATCGTTTTCGAAACTGTGTACACTGACGCAATGATTGTTGGCTCGAGTGGCGCCCCCAGCAACGACCGTCTGCATGCTGTTATCGGCTGCCGAAGACACATGCCCTCTCTTCAACTGAGGGACACTCGAATGGTGAATTACGCGGAGCTTGGCCAGCAATGACTCGGCAAACGAATCACACATCTGTTCCCCGTTGCGGATCTCTTTGGGCAAAAAGTCCACCGCGCCGGCCGCTAGTGCATCCATAGTAAAATGCGTGCATTTCTGGGTCAGCGATGACAGCATCAGGATCTTGACAGGCAATTTTTCCAGTATCGCGCGAACGGCCGCAATCCCGCCCATGACAGGCATTTCCACATCCATCGTCACGACATCCGGGTTCAAACGGGAGACCATGTCTACCGCCTCGACGCCGTTCTTGGCCTCACCTACCAGCTCGAACATTTCGTCCTGGGCCAGTATGTTGCGAATCACCCTGCGGAAGAAGGATGAGTCATCGACCACTAGTACACGAATCGACATCAGGACACCCTACATATTGACCGCGTACTTCTGCACTAGCCCCGGAATATCAAGAATCAGCGAGACCTTTCCGTTACCGGTAATCGTCGCTCCGGCAACCCCTTTCAGTCCATGTAAGCGCGCGCCCAATGGTTTGATGACGACTTCCTCTTGACCCAACATGTGATCAACAACCAGTCCGATGCGACGAGTCCCCAAGTTCACGATTACGACATGACCACCCTTGACAGGCTCGGCGCTGCGTTCGGAAAACCACTGTTGAAGGCGAAGTATGGGCAAGGGGTGTTGACGAACCATGATCACTTCCTGTCCATCTACCGTATTGATCTGACTCAGGTTCGTCGTCTCGACGATACTACCCAGCGGCAACGCAAAGACCTGCCCCGACACCGCTACCATCAACGTCGGCATGATAGCCAGCGTCAGCGGCAGACTGATTAGTATCTT
>CAZASZ010000015.1:0-1504 GCA_964487925.1 uncultured Gammaproteobacteria bacterium | reverse complement strand
CTACCATCAACGTCGGCATGATAGCCAGCGTCAGCGGCAGACTGATTAGTATCTTCGTGCCATGACCAAGTTCCGAAACGACATCTAATCTGCCATTCAGCTGATTGATCTTAGTCTTGACGACATCCATGCCGACACCGCGACCAGAGATGTCGGAGATCTGCTCCTTGGTCGAAAAGCCAGCGGCGAAGATCAGCTGATAAGCGTCGTGATCGTTCAGTCGGTCGGCGGCATCTCGATCCAACAGACCACGCCCAACCGCGATATCCTTGAGACGCTCGGCATCCATCCCACCACCGTCGTCTTCGATGGTCAGAAGGATATGATCACCTTCCTGCTGAGCCGATAGCCGTAGGACGCCACAACGTGGTTTCCCACTACGCTCCCGCTCGTCGGGCATCTCGATACCATGATCAAGCGCATTTCGGACTAGGTGAACCAGCGGATCTGCAAGGGCCTCGACCAGATTCTTGTCCAGATCGGTTTCCTCACCGGCCATCTCCAGCCGGACCTCTTTACCAAGATTTCGGGAAAGATCCCGAACCACCTTGGGAAAGCGTCCAAAGATCTTTTTGACCGGCTGCATCCGTGTCTTCATAACCGAGGACTGAAGATCCGCAGTCACCAGGTTGAGGTTGTCGACAGCATGACCGATCGCTTCATCGGTTGTACCGGAACGCAGGGTCTGCAGACGGTTTCGAACCAACACGAGCTCGCCAACCAAATTCATGATGTCATCGAGTCGCCGGGTATCGACCCTGACCGTCGCCTCGGATGTAGCCACACTACTCTCCCGTGCCTTCCTCGCACCTCCAGGCGCAGCCGTATTTGGCGCGGATGCGGCATCTGGCTTCTTCAGCTCCACGACTTGAGCCGATGAAGCTACCGGGGTGGCGGTGGGGACAGTCACCGCATCAGCAGTCTCCTGCTCGGGGATATAGTCCCAGCTAACCGATGAATTGGTGCTGTCGGTCGTCACTGATGCACTTGGAGTCTCAGTCTCCACCTCGGCTTCGGACCGAACGGCACCGGGGATCGCGCCACCATGCAGGTTATCCAATAGCGCCTCGAAGTCGTCGTCCGAGAACTCGCCCTCGGCGCTCGGTGCTGCCGGCTCGGCTGATGGGACTTCAACCACCGACGCAGTATCTGCAGCCGAAACCACATCTACGGGCTCATCGGGCTCATCACTCTCACCCTGTATTGCTTCCGCTACGACAGAGGTGTCCGTGACCGACCCTGCCGCCGGTGCGTCTTCATGCAAAAGTTGTTCAAGCTGGGCAATCAGATCCGTATCGACAGGCTCGGGTTCGTTGCCGTCACGGATATCACTCATCTGTTCCAACAGACTGTCATAGGCGCGCAGAATCACGTCCATTAGGTGTGCGTCAACATCCCTTCGCCCCTGACGCAACGCATCGAACACGTCCTCAGCGCAGTGGCAGACATCCACGAGGGTCTTTATCTCCAGGAAACCCGCACCACCCTTGATCGTATGAAAGGC
>CAZASZ010000014.1:0-38305 GCA_964487925.1 uncultured Gammaproteobacteria bacterium | reverse complement strand
CGTTGCAGGTTTCTCACGAAACCATCTACACCGCGATCTACGCGATGCCGCGTGGTGAACTGCGCACGGAAGTCATTGGCTGGTTGCGTTTTGGGCATGCTAAGCGGCGACCGCGTGCGCGTGGTGAAGACCGGCGCGGACGGATCCCCGACATGGTCAGCATTCACGACAGGCCGCCTGAAGTTGAAGAGCGGTTGATTCCTGGGCACTGGGAAGGTGACCTCATCAAGGGTGCGCATAACCGCTCGGCTGTCGGTACGCTGGTCGAGCGCACCACCCTGTTCACGGTACTGTCCAGGATGGACAATGCCAGTGCTGAAGCGGCCCTGAGCGGATTCAGTCATGTGCTAAAGCGTATCGAGGCGCAAAAGCGCCTGTCGCTGACGTACGATCAGGGCAGGGAAATGGCGGCGCATCAGCGACTGACTGAAACTACCGGGGTGAAGGTATACTTTGCCGATCCGCACAGTCCCTGGCAGCGTGGAATCAACGAGAACACCAACGGCCTGTTGCGGCAGTACCTGCCCAAGGGCAGCGACTTGAGCGGCTTCACCCAGGAAGAGCTGGATGCGATTGCCTGGAAGCTCAACACCCGACCACGCAAGTCGCTGGGCTTCAGGTGTCCCGCAGAGCTGTTCACCCCGGACGCTTTCGATTTCAGGCAGCATCATGCTGCGCTTTTTGCACTTGGTCATTGAAACCGCCGACTCTAAAAACTCGCTGAAACCGCGCTGGCCGCGTTGTATACGCGCTCAAATGCGGGGCTGGGAAGCAGCAAACGCCGTGTAAACTGTGCTTTTTCGCTCGTTTACGCCTTGCCATCATCGGCTTGATCAAGTTTTTAGAGGTGCCCTACATTCTACTATGCTAGAATTTGTAGGGTTACATTCTTCGCTATCCAACCAATCACGCTGCCAGAGGTCTGAATACAACCATCATGTCGACATCCCAGAACGCAAAAGACACCGGTGTGGCGACCATTTTGCCTGAGGAACGGTTGCGTGCGCTCAACGAGCGCTACCGGCCCTTGACTGTGGAGCAACGGATTCAGCGGGTCTACGAAGACTTTGAGCGCGATGAAATCATGCTGACATCCTCTTTTGCCGCGACATCGGCCTATTTCCTTCATGTCTTTTCACGGCACGCACCCTGGCAGAAGGTCTACTTCATTGATACCGGCTATCACTTTCCGGAAACCCTGGCATATCGCGAGCTACTGATTAAAAAATTTCATCTCCAGGTCGTCGACATCCGCGCTGAAAATTGGAAACACGAGTTCACGAAAAACGATGAGACCTACAAGAAAGACCCCGACTTCTGCTGCTCGATCAACAAGGTCGAGCCCTTGTTCGAGATCAAGAGCAACTACAAGGTGTGGGCATCCGGACTCATGCGCTGGCAAACGGAACACCGTTCAACGCTGGATGTATTCGAGGAACGTAACGGCATCATCAAGTTCTATCCACTGATCGATGTCACGCGCGAAGAGCGCGATGCCTATATCAAGAAACACGACTTGCCGTTCCATCCGCTGGTCGCCAAGGGTTATATGTCGATCGGTTGCACGCACTGCACCGTGCCCGGACAAGACCGCTCGGGACGCTGGAATAACAGCCCAAAAACCGAGTGCGGTTTGCATTTGTAAGGCAGAGACGCCCCTACGCCGACGGCGTAGGGGTAAACGGGTCGGCATGTACGTCGGCCTCATCGGCACCCGCTTTCAGTACTGCATTCCACGTGGCCTCGACCATGCCCGGGTGACCACAGAGGTATACCTCCCAGCCTTGCAGATCCGGTATCGCGTCGATGACAACCTGATCAACCCTGCCGACCATGAGATCATCGCCCTCGCCAGCCGTATCCACACATGGGTGATACGAAAAATTCTCGTTTTCAGCCGCAATCGCCTTGAGCTCGTCGACCATATACAGTCCTGCACGGGTATAGCTGCCGTGAAATAAACGGATCGGGCCACAATGCCCCCGCGCCAGTGCGTCCCGCAAGATCCCCCACAAGGGGCATAGCCCCGTTCCTGAACCGACCAACAATAAAGGCCTTTCCTGTTGCATAGACTCGGAATAAATGCAGTCACCATGAGGACCTTCAATGTCGATCGTATACCCGACTCGAACCTCATTCGCCAACCAAGAGCTCATCTCCCCATCCGGAATCTCGCGTATGTGAAGATCCAGGGAGTCGTCAGTAGGTAAACTAGCCAATGAATAACTGCGCACCGTGCCGTCGGCCCGACGGATATTGAGATATTGTCCAGGACAGTAGTCGAACGGCGTCATGGGCACGATCCGCACGCGCACGATCTCGTCGGAGAGCTGCTCCTTGGCGATAACCCGGGCCTGGATATAGGACTGGACATCGTCACCAGAGAGTACGACCTCAAGCTCTTCCGTCGGGTGGCAAACACAGGCGAGCAAATATCCTTGCTCGACGAGTTCCGGCTCCAGACCCTGCTGGGATGCCGGGGGCGGGCTGCCACTGATGGCGCGCATCATACAGGTCCGGCAAACCCCACTGTGACACGACGACGGAACATTCGCGTGTTTCCGATGGAGACACGCCAACACCGTCTCGTCGTCCTCGCAACGGTAAGACTTTCCTTTATACTTGATCGTAGACATGAATCCCTCCGGTTTCTTGGTCACAAGCTCCGATGCTGATCTTCAGCAGGCCGAAATATCCTTGCACCAAATCGAGAAACTGAATTCCTTGATAGGAGTGTCACTGATCTTGAGCGTGATCTGCGGCGAATCATCCTCTCCCGCCAGCATAGTCAGGGTTCCGTCAGTCGGGTTCGGCACGAATACGCGCTGATCTTCGCCGGTCGCACCGGCCAGAAAGCCAATCGGCCGTCGACTGCAGTCGGCGACGCCGACCTCAACCTCGCGAATCAGATCGAGCCTCGGAAAGCTAGTGGCATCGTAGACCTGAAGGGTGTCCTTGCGGATGTTATCGCGCTGCACCCCTTTGCCCGTCGCGGCCGAGGTCACGTATAGGCGATCACCAGTCGGGTTGAAGCGATATGTGCTCGGATAGATATCCTTTAGATCCAACGTGCAAACCACCTCGCCCTTTGTCACATCGACCAGGCTCAGACGACCGACCACGTGCTCGGGGTCGCTCTTGCGGTCGGCGCCCTTGCCGACAAGATAACGGCCGTCCGGCGACAACAACAGGTTGCTGGCCACCTTTAGCTCAATACGGCTTTCAATCTCGTCGGTCGAGGGATCGATCACTGCGACCGTGCCATAGCCATTGTTCAGGCTGTAGACCCGGCCGGTCAGCGGCGAGTAGACCATGCCATGTGGGAAGGCGTTATTGTCGGCGCCGGGCTGGGAGTCCGGGTCACGCTCCGCCTCGAGAAGGTCTATGGTCTTGACGACCTGGAGGAAGCTGCCGGCATCGGTTGGGTCGTTACCCACGATCGAGATGCTACCGCTAAGCAGATTGCTTAGATAGGTCTTGGGCGCAAAGTCACCGTAATCTTGATCAGGATAGAGAGGGACAGTCACGTGGTGACCCTTGCCAACGCAAAGGGTTTTCAAAATTTCCGGATTCGCGCCATTGCGATCGACAATCATTACCGGAGATCCCTGGTCGCCGCATATTTCGGCATCGCAACCGGTCTTTGGATCGCCGTCATACACGAACCATATTCGGTCCTGGCGGTGATCGGGATAGGCATAAGCCGCATGCGCAGCTGCCGGAAAAGCCTCCAGGGGCGTGATCGACTGCTTGCCACGCTCGGCCATCAGGCAGCAGTTGTCGTCATCGAGCCCCAAGAACATCTGGGTCTCCGTCGCACCGTCAACGGAGTCAAGCCGACTGACCGTCGTATCCCCGCGACTATGACGAATAACGCCGACCGTACCGCCACCCTCCTGATCCAAATGATAGACCAGAGACCATTGACCGTCTTTTTGCATATAACCACACCTCATAAAATGTCTATTCGGGAACCCCTAGGCAACCACTTACATAGTCACATCCGCGCGCTACCGGGTCGGTTAATGGGGCGCTGCCACTATCCCGTATCGTCGTCTGATCGCCGCCTCCTGCTCGGCAACTTCGGCCGCGTCCAGCACGATACGATGCCCGTCATCAAGAAGGATCTCATGAAACCCACGTACACTTGGCTTCTCAAAGGCCGGCCCCACGTCCTCCATGCCGCCGATCTTGCGTCCGTTGATACTCATTACCCGCTTGTTCGATTCCCTAGCATAACCCTTGGTCAGCACCGAGGGGTAGACCTCACCGATCAACACGATCTCATGAACCCCTGGGATATCGCCCTGCATTTTATTGATATAGGGCCTGAGGGCAGAGTAATTGTTTTTGTTGATGTAACGCGGTTCAAGTCGACGAAAGACAACCCCCGCGATCTCATAATAGGCTGGCTGGCGCTCGAACTCGGGAACAATCGGCACCATCCGGTAATCAAGCCCGCCCAGCATAATCGGCAAGTCCATCACCTTACCCTGACGCAAGATCGTCAGCGTCAGTATATCGCCGATCTGATGATTCGAGACATAGTAGGCGAAGCCGATTCTCCCATCATCACGAAAGGTCACCTGACCGTCACTCATGACCTGGTGTCCGTCCACCTTCAGGACCACATCACCGGTCTCAAGCGGCTTCAAGGATGGCACACCAGTTGCGATATCGGTGATCCTGACGCCCGTCTGCGCGCCGCTCATATGCAGGAACGAGCGGAACGCCCTGCTTTCCAAAAACTGGGACGGCACCCCCAGACCGGGCATACCATCGACATGGCCGTCCTTGAGATCGTCGAGAAACTGCAAGATGACTTCCTTGGGGATGAAGTATCCAATCGAGGAACCCCGAGCGATCTGAGTTGCGACACCAAGACACTCGGCTGTCTCGTCAGAGAATACCGGCCCGCCGGAGTTGCCGGGATTGATGGCCGCATCGGTCTGAACCAGCAGATTCGTTACGTGACTGTGGGCGTAGGGCATGACATCGATACGTGACACGACGCCTTCGGTGTAGGAGACCTGGAGCCCGCCCATGGGATAACCGATCGTAACGACCTTGTCCCGCAAATGGGGTAGCTCTCCGAGGCTAAGCGGTGTGAGTTTGGGGGCCGTCTTGGGGTTCGCAAACGCCAATAAGGCAAGGTCGACATCATGGCTGATCGCGACACGTTTGGCCTCGAGCCGATTGGCGATCCCGGGCACCTCGATCTCCATAAAGGTGGCATCAGTGACACAATGGGCATTGGTCAGGATGCCCTGCTCGACCGCAAAACCAGTACATACCTGATTCGTAACCCTGGATTTCGTCCAGGGCTGTCCAATATCCCAGGCTTGGCTAGAGACATAGAGCTTAACGACGGAATGCGCCTTCACCCTGAGATCGGATGCCATGACCGGATGAGGCAAGGTACACGCGATCAGCATTAGAAAACAAACGGCCACGATCGCGCCACCAGATTTCAAAAGGGGAGCAATACCAGGAGCCAGGTCGTCGGCGACCCGAACGAAAATTCTATTCACAAATACTCCTTATGAGGAGAGAATAAATGAGTACATGATGCATATGACCGGACATAGAGGCCAAGACCGTCATTGCATCAAGCCATATTCACGCAATTGTAAAGACGAGGGCGTCATCACTTGCGACCTTGGCTACGATAGCATCCCAAGTCTTGAAAATCAGCCCGTACCGGGATCTGTCAGCGCATCACGGAGTTCCTGAAGCCACTATGTTCTTGGCGTCGAGCGGATATCGGCGGGATGTCGCGCAGGCAGGTAGTCATCGTCCTTGATCAAGGTATAATTGCGAACCTTCTCGAGCCACCTAACAGCGACTATACCCATGCCGCAATGCCTTCATAAGCTCAAACACATCCCTTTGACCCTAATCGGCCTGCTCCTCATGATGCCCTCCGCCGCTTATGCGGAAGGCGCCGCGCACGCTACGTCAAGCCTGATCGACCTAACCGGTTCTGGGTATGGCATCGCGGCGCTCGCCCTGTTTGCGCTTGCCTACGGCATGGTGATCTTCGAAGAAGTCCTCCACATGAGGAAGTCTAAACCGGTCCTGACGGCCGCTGGCCTAATCTGGGTCCTTATCGCGATTGCATATGCGGAACTTGGCGATACCCATACGGCCGCCAACGAGGTACGGCACCATCTGCTAGAGTTTTCGGAACTCATGCTCTTCTTGCTCGCGGCCATGACTTATATCAACACCATGGACGAGCGCAATGTCTTTCGCTGGCTGCGAGCCAAACTGGTCTCGTCCGGGATGTCCTTACGAAGCATATTCTGGGTCACAGGGCTGCTGGCCTTCTTCATCTCTCCGGTCGCGGACAATCTGACCACGGCCCTTGTCATGGGCGCCGTCGTGGTCGCCGTTGGCGACGGGAATAAGAAGTTCATTACGGTGTCGTGTATTAATATTGTAATCGCGGCCAATGCCGGTGGCGCATTCAGCCCCTTCGGCGATATCACGACACTCATGGTCTGGCAGTCCGGACATGTAGCCTTCGGCGAATTTTTCGATCTATTCGTGCCGTCACTGGTCAATTGGATCGTGCCAGGCATACTGATGTCACTGACGGTGCCGCGAATAAAGCCCCAAGCAGCCGCAGAGGATGTCACTGTCAAATTGGGCGGGTTCATGGTGGTCGGCCTGTTCATCACCACGATCGCCCTGACCGTGACGATTCACAACACCATCCATCTACCGCCTGTCATCGGTATGATGACGGGGCTCGGCCTGCTCAAACTCTATGGTTTCCACATCAAGATGCGTCAACGCAAGCTTGTGCTTCCATTGCTGACGATCGACACCGATGGGAACGCCGACCCTGAGCTTGAACAGGCCGCTAAGAAAAAGATTGAGAAGGACTTTAACATCTTCGAGAGCTTCGAACGCGTGGAATGGGATACATTGATGTTCTTTTACGGGGTCGTGCTCTGCGTCGGCGGTCTGGGCACGCTTGGCTACCTCAGCATGACGTCCCACCTCATGTATACCGATATGGGCGCCATGACAGCCAATGTCCTCGTCGGTGTCATCTCGTCAATCGTCGACAACATCCCCGTCATGTTCGCGGTCCTGAACATGAATCCCGACATGAGCCATGGTCAATGGTTGCTCGTAACTTTGACGGCGGGTGTCGGCGGTTCCCTGCTATCGGTCGGCTCAGCGGCGGGCGTCGCGCTCATGGGCCAAGCCAGGGGCACCTATACCTTCATGGCGCATATGCGCTGGAGTTGGGCTGTCGCCCTGGGTTATGCGGCCAGTGTTGCCGTACACCTCTGGATCAATGCCGATCTGATGTAGCCCTAACTTCCGCCTCGTCCTGACGCAGCCAGAGACAGCTCGAATCGCTGGCCTTGTCGATGGTGGCCAGACAGTGCGCATGCTCCGCCAGCTCTGCTTCTGTCGCCTGGATAACGAGCGGGCGCCGCGCACTGGAATCGATCAGCCGAACCGCCTCCGCAACCGCCAGGGCACCGCTCTCCTGACCACCCAAAGAGAGCGCACGCTGGCCCCCTGTCATGGCCAGATAAACATCCGCCAGGATCTCGGCGTCAAGCAGCGCTCCGTGCAACGTGCGTTGAGTGTTATCTATCTGATAACGCTTACACAGCGCATCTAGTGAGTTTTTTTGCGCCGGGTGCAGCTTGCGCGCCATCACCAGCGTATCCGTGACCGCGCAGAGGGAGCCCAGCGTGTCATCGGGCATTCCCAACAAGCTCAGCTCGCGCCGGATAAAACCTGTATCGAAGGGCGCATTATGGATAATCAGTTCAGCGCCGCGTATATAGTCCAAAAATTCGTCGGCGATGTCTTCGAATCGGGGCTTGTCGGCAAGAAATTCCGCTGTGATGCCGTGAACCTCCTGCGCACCGGCATCGATCTCTCTGTCGGGTTGCAGATAACGGTGAAAATGTTTCTCAGTGCGGCGTCGGCCAATGAGTTCGACACAGCCAATTTCGATGACTCTGTGCCCCTGAGTAGGCTCAAGACCCGTGGTTTCCGTATCCAATACGATCTGTCTCATCTAACGACCCAGTAGTTCATCAATGCCCTGATTGGCGAGTTCATCGGCGCGCTCATTGCCCGGATGCCCCGTATGGCCGCGCACCCAAGACCAGCGTACATCGTGCCCCGATACCTCTTTCTCCAGGCGTACCCAGAGATCGGCATTCTTGACAGGCTTGTTTGCCGAAGTCTTCCAGCTACGGCGTTTCCAACCTTCGATCCATTCGGTGATGCCCTTCATAACGTACTGTGAGTCCGTCATGATATGCACCTGGCACGGCCGTTTTAGCGAGCCCAGGGCCTGAATAACCGCCATGAGCTCCATACGATTGTTTGTCGTATCGGATTCGCCACCATAAATCTCCTTTGTTCGCCCATTGAAGTGCATCAGGGCACCCCAACCGCCCGGCCCGGGATTTCCCCGGCAGGCGCCATCACTGAATATGTCCACACTTTCTGTCATTGAGATTGTCCCAAAATAATCATCTACGAACGTATCCGCCCCATCCGGCCCGCAGGTTTGGCATTTACGCCATCGCCCAGCATCGGCCTAGCTCGCCTCCAGCGAGGCTTGATCACTGACAGTGTCGTTACCCGTTTCTTGGCCACGAGAATATAGGCCGACCCGAGCTTGGGGAAAAAACGACGGCCGAAACGCTCAAAGAACGTCATGCGATTCATGAGGCCGTCATGGGCCAAGGGTGGTCGGAAAAAGAAATGCCGAACAACACATGTCTCAATACCGAGCAAGGCCAGCCAATCCTGGATCCGAAGCGCGCTACGGGCATGAAGCCCGTCCCGCTCGCGACGCCGACGCCCGCGGAGAAGCTGTTTGAAACCCCAGGCGCTCCACGGATTGAAGCCCACGATGACGACATGCCCCTCGGGGATCAGGATGCGATCCACCTCGCGCAGGACCGAATGGGCGTCATTGCTCAAATCAAGCGTATGAGGTAACAAGACTACGTCGATGCTATCACTCAGTACAGGAACCCTCTCCGGTTGACCCACGAGGCCAGCCATGCTGAATGCCCCTAACCGTTCCGCCTTGCTTACCATCCGGATGACATGGCGAATGCGCGTCGAAGACAACAGATCCCGATTGGAGGGGCACCCAACCTGGAGCAGATGATAGCCAAAAAGATTGGCGAGCGCCTCATCGATTGCCTCGATCTCCGCCTCATGGAGCTGGCTGCCGGCCGAGGTCTCATACCATGCATGTAAAGCCTGAATTGAATCAGTCCCGGCCCAGGAGGAACGGCTACTCTGCTTTGTACTTCTAGGACTATTCATCGAAGAAATCTATACTTCCTCAGCTAGAACCATTTCAGGGAGCGTTGCGATGTTAGAGATCCGTCCCATACCCGCCTTTGACGATAACTATATCTGGCTCGCCAGTCATACGGGAAGCCCCGGCGATGTCGTCGTAGTCGATCCGGGGACGGCGACGCCTGTTATCGAGATGCTCGAGACCGAGGGACTACGCCCCGTCGGCATTCTGATCACCCACCGTCATTGGGATCATGTCGAAGGGATTCCTGAGCTGGCAGCCCGTTACTCGTTGCCCGTTTTCGGGCCGGCGGGGGGGCATATTGCCGGCATCACCCAACCGGTAGCGGAAGGCGACGAGATCAGCCCTCTCCCCGGAGTCTCGCTATCCGTTCTAGCAGTGCCAGGCCATACTCTAGACCATATCGCCTATTTCGGTCACGACACACTATTCTGCGGAGACACCTTGTTCAACGCAGGTTGCGGCAGACTGTTCGATGGAACCGCAGAGCAATTATATCGAAGTCTGCAGCGGTTAGCCGAACTACCGGAATCCACCAGGGTGTGTTGCGCTCACGAATACACCGTTGAAAACTTGCGCTTCGCGAACGCAGTTGAACCCGGCAATCCGGACCTCAAAACATACACCAAAACGGCCCAAGTGCTGAGAAATCGAGATATCCCGACCCTACCTACAGACATCGGCATGCAACTCCGTATAAATCCCTTCTTGCGCTGCCATGAGCCTGCAGTGCAGGCGAGCGTTGCCCATTTTGCAGGTCGACAGCCAAACAGCTCGGAAGCCGTATTCAAGATTCTTCGCTATTGGAAGGATACCCTGTAAAGATCTGGCGGGCTGCGTTTTCGGCGTCACCTTGTCCCTACGGCCATCGTTACGCGCACTTGCATGCACATTAGTGCTCGGGACATTGTGCCGCTTGGCCCTTTCTGCTATAAAGGCCGCTTAATTTTTTGTCGGTAACGATAATAAGCTGATCACCGGGAGGTGCGTTGGATGTCGGTAAAATCGAAAAAGCCTGAGCAGGCCGCAGGCGCCTCGAATCTGCATGGCGGGGTTACGCCCTACCAGGCAGGAAAAGACGAAGAGTACATGAACAAGGACCAAACGAAGCATTTTCGTCTGATCCTGAATGGCTGGAAGGCCGAACTGCAAGGTGGCGTCGAGGAAACCGTCCATCACATGCAGGACGATGCCGCAAATTTCCCCGACCCCAATGACCGCGCCAGCCAGGAGTCCGAATTCGCGCTCGAACTCAGAACGCGCGACCGCGAACGCAAGCTCATCAAGAAAATTGACGAGACCCTGTCCCGTATCGATACCGAAGACTACGGCTTCTGCGAGATCTGTGGCGTGGAGATCGGTATTCGCCGTCTCGAGGCGCGTCCCACCGCAACCTTGTGTATCGACTGCAAAACACTGGACGAGATCCGCGAGCGTCACGTCAGCGAAGAACAATAAGACGGAAGTCACCCGCCACGGGGCGATCAAGGCCGACCGCCCCGTAGGCCTTGCCAAATCTTAGGAACCGCCAGCACCCGTTAGGAGGGATTAAGATGAGTAGCGACAAGATCGATTCCGTGCTTCATGAAGACCGGGTTTTCCCGCCACCCGCCGACTTCATCGCCCGAACCCAAATCGATGCCGCTGCGCTTCAATCACTCCGCGACGAGGCCGCCGAGGATCATCAGGCCTTCTGGGCACGCCAGGCCCGTGAATATCTGAGTTGGCAAACCCCGTTCACCGAGACTCTAGACGAATCTAACGCTCCGCATTACCGCTGGTTCCAGGACGGCCTTCTCAACGTCTCCTATAATTGTCTCGACCGCCATCTCGATGCACGTGGCGACCAGGTCGCGATTGTCTTCGAGGGCGAGCCCGGCGATACCCGCAACCTGACCTACCGGGAGCTCCATGCCGAGACCTGTCGGCTGGCCAATGTCCTGCTCGCCCACGGCGTCGAATCCGGCGACCGGGTCGTCATCTACATGCCCATGGTTCCCGAGGCCGTCATTGCGATGCAGGCCTGCGCCCGGATCGGCGCCATCCATTCGGTGGTCTTCGGCGGGTTTTCGGCAGAGGCCCTCAAGGACCGCATAGACGACGCTGGCGCCAAATTCCTGATTACAGCCGATGGCGGCCATCGCGGCGGCAAGATCATCGAGCTCAAGCAGGCCGCCGACGAGGCCCTGAACAAGTCCGCGGGCACGATCGAAGGCGTCATCGTATTGCGCCGGACCGCCCACGACATCCCGATGACCGCCGGTCGTGATATCTGGTGGCATGAGGCCGTGGCCAACGTCGCCGCCGAATGCGAGCCGATCTGGGTCGACGCCGAGCATCCCCTATTTATCCTCTATACCTCCGGGTCCACCGGAAAGCCCAAGGGCATTCAGCATGCTTCGGCCGGCTACCTGCTCGGCACCATGGTCACCCTGAGCTGGGTCTTTGATCTGCAGCCCGAAGACCTCTACTGGTGTACGGCGGATGTTGGATGGATCACGGGTCACAGTTATGTCGCCTACGGTCCGCTCGCCCATGGCGGCCGAGTCATGATCTATGAAGGCGCCCCCACGGTCCCGGATGCCGGACGGTTTTGGGACATCTGCCAGCGCCATCAGGTCAGCATCTTCTACACAGCCCCAACCGCCATCCGCGCTCTAATGAAACAGGGCGACGACATCCCCGCGCGCTACGACCTGTCATGCCTACGCCTGCTCGGCACCGTCGGGGAACCGATCAACCCGGAGGCCTGGATGTGGTATCGCGACGTCATCGGCGGCGATCGCTGCCCTATCGTCGATACTTGGTGGCAGACCGAGACCGGGGCCAATATGATCGCGCCCGTCCCCGGCGCCACGGCCACAAAACCCGGCTCATGCACCGAACCGCTGCCGGGGATTGAGATGGACATCGTCGACGAGACCGGTGCCTCCGTCACCCAGCCCCAGAAGGGCGGCTATCTCGTCGCGCGCAAGCCCTGGCCCTTCATGCTGCGCACGATCTGGGGCGACGATGCGCGGTATATCGATACATATTGGCGCAGGTTCAACAACCGTTTCTACCTCGCCGGCGACAGCGCCCGCAAAGACAAGGACGGCTACTTCTGGATCATGGGCCGTATCGATGATGTCCTCAATGTGTCGGGGCACCGACTCGGCACCATGGAGATCGAATCCGCCCTCGTTGCACATCCCCAGGTCGCTGAGGCTGCCGTTGTCGGTCGTCCCGATGACATCAAGGGCGAGGCTATCTTCGCCTATGTCGTCCTCAAGGGTCCCCGCCCAGAAAATGGTATCGATGAAGTCTTGACCAAGGAGCTAAGAAAATGGGTCGCCACCGAGATCGGTCCGATCGCCCGTCCGGACGACATCCGCTACGCCGACAACCTGCCCAAGACCCGTTCAGGCAAGATCATGCGACGCCTGCTCAAGATAATTGCCCGCGGTGAGGAGATAAATCAGGACACCTCGACGCTGGAAAATGAGGCCATATTGCTCCAACTCCAGGGCAAAGCATAGAACGACGACGTCTCACCCCGGCTCGTAAACGAACCGGACTCCCTCGTCGCCTTCGCTTGCTGCAAACGGCGCGCATACCCAACGGTCGGCAACGGCCGCTAACTCGTCATCAATATAGATCAAGGGCAAACGTGCCCGTTCCCACGGCGGGATATCGCTGTCCTGTAGGAGTTGCTTCAAACGCCTGTGATGTTTCTCTCCGGGCAAGCGGCAACGCTCCCCACCGTTGCGGAAACGCACGGTAATTAGCCCTTGCACCAGACAAGCCCGTAGAACACCGACTCCGTTAGCCGGGATCTGTTTCAAACATCCAATATCCGGCAAGAGAAGTGTCTTGACCCCAATCGGCCAAACAATCGGTGCCAAATCCTGAAGTTCACAATCACCGAGCTTGCGCTTGTCGCCGAGATAAAGTCTCCCCCGCCAGGCCCGGACCATGACATTCCCCCAGGAAACCTGAGGAGAATGATGCGCGAGATCGACCGTCAGCACCGATGACCGTATCTGCTCGATATGGGCGGATGTCGGCAACTGAAGACGTTGCTTCCGTACCCACAGACGCAAGACTTGAGCTTGCCGCGCACCCGAGAGCGTGTTCAAACTCTCGATCGAGAGTGTACGGGGTAATTCCGCTAGACCACATCTCTCCAGGTCCTCAGCCGCCATCGCTCTAATCAGCACGGACGCTTCGGCGCAGTGGCGAGCGGATCGGGCTAGGGTTTTGGAAAACGCGGGCCAATGGGCCTTAAGTAACGGGACTATATCGTGACGCAGGCGGTTGCGATCAAAGGCGCAGTCCTGGTTGCTCGTATCCTCGATCCAATCCAAGCCAAGATATTGGGCACAGCCCTCGATCTCTTCCCTGGAGACGTCCAGCAGAGGCCGGACATGAAGTCCTAAGCTAAACTCGGAACAAATAGGCATGGCCGATAGACCTTCCGGCCCGCTACCGCGAAGGAGTTGGAGCAATACCGTCTCTGCCTGATCATCCTGGTGATGTGCGGTCAGAAGCATTCCACCCGGAGATATCCCTTCCGCCAAGGCAGCATAGCGCGCCTGTCGGGCGGCATCCTCCGGGCTCTGTCCTATCGAAGGATGGGCGTTGATACGAACAATCTCGATTGGAATATTGAGATTCCGGCACACGGCTTCACAATGGGTGCACCAAGTGTCGGCAGCATCTTGCAGACCGTGGTGAACGTGAACGGCAGCTAGCGGCGTTGTATTCCGTTCGCGCAATTGGGCCATGAGGTACAGCAGGACGTGCGAGTCTCGGCCGCCACTGAAGGCAACGAGATAACAGCTGGTATCGGGGAATGAATGCAGGGTCGATTCGACGACCTGCAGCAACCGATCAGGACTCCTTGTAGACACCGTACTGCATGAGCCGCTGGTAACGTGACTTGATCAGTTCATCGATGGCGATGCCATCGAGACGCATGAGCTCCTCGCTCAGGGCCTGATGGAGAGTATCCGCCTGTAGGACCGGATCTCGATGCGCGCCGCCTAGAGGTTCACTAATGATACGGTCAATCAGACCGAGTTCAAGAAGACGGTCAGAAGTGATGCCCATGGCCTCAGCCGCATCGGATGCCTTATCGGCGCTCTTCCAGAGGATCGAGGCGCACCCTTCGGGCGAAATGACCGAGTAGGTGCTGTACTGCAGCATGATCAGGTGGTCGCCTACACCGATGGCAAGTGCCCCGCCGGAGCCACCTTCTCCAATAACCGTACAGATGATCGGCGTACGTAATGCCGACATGACGAGTAGATTCTGGGCGATGGCCTCGCTCTGTCCCCGCTCTTCTGCGCCGACCCCGGGATAGGCCCCCGGCGTATCAATGAAGGTAAGGATGGGCAGTCTGAAACGCTCGGCCAACTGCATGAGTCGTAGGGCCTTGCGATAACCCTCTGGTCGGGGCATACCAAAGTTGCGCCGCACCTTTTCGCGGGTATCACGTCCCTTCTGCTGGCCGATAACGATAACTGGCCGCCCATCGATCCGCGCCACTCCACCGATAATGGCTGGATCGTCCGCGTAATGGCGGTCTCCATGCAACTCCTCGAAGTCCGTGAAGATGGCCTCGATGTAGTCCTTCGTATAGGGACGCAACGGGTGACGGGCAAGCTGTGACACCTGCCAGGGCGTCAGGGAGGAAAAGATCGACTCGCTCAGTTTACGACACTTGCCCTCAAGGCGCTGTATCTCCTCGCCGAGGTGAAGCTCCTGAGTCTGCTCCATCTGACGGAGCTCCTCCACCTTGCCCTCCAGTTCGGCGATGGGTCGTTCGAATTCAAGGTAATTAAGGTTCATGTTCGGGCGCTTTCCTCTAGATTTTGTTATTAGTTCGCATCATTTGTATTCAGAGATCGTTTCCAACACAGTGATACACCCTTCGGCGCGTGTTCAAACAACCTGCCATAGTCCCGGCCGCCATGCAACCACCTACCCTCAATAGACCATCCGAACCCGCTCTTGGCCCGAGATCTCGCGCAGGCGGAGGAGCAGCTCTTCGGCCGGGTGTACGGTCCACTCTGGACCGAGTGCTATCCGAGCGAGAGCATCTGGGCCCAAATAGTTGATATGAATCGGGCATCGCCCATCACGGTAAGGCTGTAAAGTGTCGGACAGACGTTTATTGAAAACGGCGTCCACCTGACTGGGCTCCACGTCGATCTCAAGTCGTCGGGCGTAGCGCTCGCGCGCCTGCTCTATCTCGTACGCCAGATCCACGCTCATCCGGCAACCACCGGAATAGTCGTCCAGACTGATCGTCCCCGAGACCACCAGGATACGATCCTTGGCCAACAGATCCCGATATTCCTGATAGGCCTCGGAAAAAAAAGCGACTTCAAGGCGGCCGCTACGATCGTCCAGAGTGACGAAGGCAATTCGGTCACCGCGCCGACTGTTCATCGTACGAAGATCAACGACCATGCCCGCGATCGTGGCCTTTTGTTCGCCAACCGGATTGAGTTCGACTATCCGCTGGCTGACTATCTGCTTGAGGTCGTCCTCAAATCGATCAATGGGATGTCCCGTCAGATAAAGCCCCAGAGTCTCCTTCTCACCACGCAAGCGGACCTCATCGCTCCACTCGGGGACATCCGGCAAGGCCGTCCTGCCTTCGCCCGAGGGCTCCGGCACAATGATCGTGGGCGAAAGGCCGAACAGGTCATTCTGTCCCGCCGCATCGTCTCGAGACTGACGCTCGGCGGCCTGCAGCGCGGCCGTCAACTGGGCCATGGACCGGGCACGATGGATGTCCATACTATCCAGCGCCCCTGCCTTGATCAAGGCCTCTAAGACACGCCGATTGGCTTTACGCAGATCGATTCGGCGACATAGCTCGAAAAGGTCTTCAAAGGCGCCATTCTGTTCACGCTCATCGACAATCGCCTCGAGCGCCGACTCGCCAACCCCCTTAATCGCACCCAAGCCATACCGAATCGTCTTTTCGTTAGCGACCGAAAAGGCGTATTCACAGCGATTCACGTCCGGCGGCTGTACTTCGATCTCCATATGCCGGCATTCCTCTATCAACATAACCACCTTGTCGGTATGGTCCATATCCGCCGACAGAACGGCCGCCATGAAGGGCGCCGGGTGATGGGCCTTGAGCCACGCTGTTTGATAGGCAACCAGGGCATAGGCCGCCGAGTGTGATTTATTGAAACCGTAACCGGCAAACTTCTCCATGAGATCGAATATCGAACCGGCGGTATCTTTATCGACCTCGCGAGCCACTGCTCCATCGAGAAAGATCTGGCGCTGCTTGGCCATCTCTTCAGGTTTCTTCTTACCCATGGCTCGACGCAACAGATCGGCCTGACCCAAGGTGTAACAGGCCAGCACCTGAGCGATCTGCATGACCTGTTCCTGGTAGAGAATAACGCCATAGGTTGGTTTCAAAGCCGGCGCGAGATCAGGGTGCGGATAGGCCACGGTCGCCCGACCATGTTTACGATCGATGAAATCGTCGACCATGCCCGACTGCAGTGGTCCGGGCCTAAACAGAGCAACAAGGGCGACGATGTCCTCAAAGCAATCCGGCTGCAGCCGCTTGATTAAGTCCTTCATGCCGCGGGATTCGAGTTGGAAGACAGCCGTCGTCTGGCAAGCCTTCAGTAGATCGAAGGCCGCTGGATCGTCCCGCGGGATCAGACTAATGTCGAGCGGATCGGCGTCGGTTTCGACGGCCTGGCGATTGATCGTCCGGACGGCCCAATCGATGATTGTCAGCGTGCGCAGGCCCAAGAAGTCGAACTTGACGAGGCCCACCGCCTCGATGTCGTTTTTGTCAAACTGTGTGACTGTACTCTGAGAGCCCTCTTCACAATAAAGGGGTGAGAAATCCGTCAGATCCGACGGAGCGATCACAATACCACCGGCATGCTTGCCAGCGTTCCTGACCAAGCCCTCTAAGCGCCTGGCCAGGTCGATCAGTCCACGCACCTCCTCGTCCTGCTCATAACGCTCGCGGAGTTGCTCCTCCTGCTCCAGGGCCTTGTCCAAGGTAATACCGAGGTCGAACGGTATCAGCTTGGCCAGTTGGTCGACAAAGCCGTAGGGATGCCCTAAAACACGACCTACGTCCCGCACCACGGCCTTGGCCGCCATGGTGCCATAGGTGATGATTTGGGAGACATGATTACGACCATATCGTTGCGCGACATAATCGATGACACGGTCACGACCATCCATGCAAAAGTCGACGTCGAAGTCGGGCATTGATACACGCTCGGGATTTAGAAAGCGCTCGAACAGGAGGTCGTATTCGATCGGATCCAGGTCGGTGATCCCGAGCGAATAGGCCACAAGCGAGCCCGCGCCGGATCCCCTTCCCGGCCCCACCGGGATCCCATTCTCCTTAGACCAGCGAATGAAGTCGGCAACGATCAGAAAGTAGCCCGGAAAACCCATGTCACAGATGACATTGAGCTCATGTACGAGGCGCTCCTCGTAGGCTTGACGCTGCTCAAGCGAGAGCTGCGCGCCCAAGGCCCGCTCAGCCACGGCCAAGCGATCCTCGAGTCCGCGACCGGCCTCGTGGCGCAGGAAGGACGACGCGTCCATGCCGTCGGGCACTGGAAATTCCGGCAGCACATTGTGTCCGAGTTTCAGTTCAAGATTGCATCGTTTGGCGATCTCGACGCTATTTTGCAGGGCCTCGGGCAAGTCGGCGAAGGTCTCTGCCATCTCTTGAGGAGACTTGAGATACTGCTGATCACTGTAATGCCGGGGGCGCCTGGGATCATCAAGGGTCCGACCATCATGAATACAAACCCGCGCCTCGTGGGCCTCGAATCCGTCCTGGGTCAAAAAGCGCACATCATTGGCGGCTACCAAGGGCAGTCCATGCGTGGTGGCCAACGCATGGGCGGCATGCAGAAAATCCTCGTCACCAGGACGAGACGTGCGCTGAACCTCCAGATAAAAGCGGCCGGGGAACAACCTCAGCCAATCGCGTAGCAACGCGTCAGCAGCATCCTGGTCCCCCTGTGTCAGGGCCTGCCCGATATCGCCTTGCACACCAGACAGGGCGATCAAACCCTCGTTGGCATCCTCAAGCCAGGAGCGCCGGATGCCCGGTTGGCCACCCACCTGGCCCTCAATGTAAGCCCTTGTGATTAAGCGGGTGAGATGGAGATATCCGATACGATTCATGCAGAGCAATACAACACGCCCCTTCTCGGTCTGTCCGGCGTCGGGAAACAGCGGTAGGTCCGCACCGATAATGGGCTTAACACCCGCCTGCTGCGCCGCCCGATAGAACTTAACCATCGCAAACAGATTGGCGTGGTCAGTTACCGCGACCGCTGGCATGCCCATGGCCGCAGCCTGTTTGACGAGCTCCTTGATACGGATACAGCCGTCGATCAGGGAGTACTCCGAGTGCACGTGGAGATGAATAAAGCTGGAATCGACGGTCATGACAACAACCTGCGCACAGGTCCAAAGCTCCTACGATGTATCGGCGTCACACCATATTCAGAAAGTGCCTTGAGGTGAGCGGCGGTCGGATAGCCTTTATGGCGCGCAAAACCGTACTCCGGATAAAGGGTCGCGAGCGTCGTCATCTCGCGATCACGAGCGACCTTGGCGATAATGGACGCAGCTGAAATCGCTGGTTCGATCCGGTCTCCGCCCACGATCGCGCGTGCCGGACAAGATAGAATCGGACAGCGATTGCCATCGATCAATGCCATCTCCGGCCGATGGATCAACTCGGCAACGGCGCGCTGCATCGCGAGAAGGCTAGCTTGAAGAATATTGATCTCGTCGATTTCAGCGACCTCCGCACGGCCGATCGCCCAGGCCAGCGCCTGTTCCAAGATGACCTCATTCAAGGCCTCACGGCGACGTTCGGTCAGCACTTTGGAATCAGCGAGCCCAGTAATCGGGCGAGAGGGATCAAGGATCACCGCGGCGGCCACAACAGGCCCCGCAAGCGGCCCCCTACCAACCTCATCCACCCCAGCAACTAATAAGCACATCTTATTGTTTAATAATTTCTTTAAATACGATTAAAGGTGTTTTTGAGTCGCAACGTAGCACACCAGGAAAGAGACTGGGCACTCGTCGGATAAACGCAGATTATCACTCAGTCGTGACTGAATGGCTACCATCTATTGGCCCGCCGGGGCCGTCAAGAATATAAATCGATGGGACAATAAAAAACCCGGGCTACCATGGAGGAGGAGATGGTAGCCCGGGCTCGAAGAGAGGGTGCGTGACACACCGGAGGAGGACGGTGCAGCTGCATCACGATCTATCCCTACAACCGCTATTCTCCACAGTCGCATCACACCATGCTGTGACCGGGTTCACACTTCCCGCGCCAGCTCCGCCGCTCTTCCGATATAACCGGCCGGAGTAAGCGCCAGCAACCGAGCCTTCGCTTCCTCCGGGATCTCGAGTGTAGTGATGAAGGCACGCATGCGTTCCACGTCAATACCCCGCCCCCGTGTCAGCTCCTTGAGCTTTTCGTAAGGACTCTCGACCCCATAACGACGCATGACGGTCTGTACAGCCTCCGCCAAGACCTCCCAGGCAGCATCGAGATCCGTAGCGATCCGGTCCTCGTTGCATTCGAGTTTCCCCAGCCCCTTTAGGCAGGATTGATATGCGATTACGCCGTGCGCAACACCGACACCAAGATTTCTCAAGACCGTTGAATCACTAAGGTCGCGCTGCCACCGCGAAATCGGAAGCTTTTCCGATAGATGATGAAAAATTGCGTTGGCAAGCCCGAGATTACCCTCCGCATTCTCGAAATCGATCGGATTGACCTTATGCGGCATGGTAGAGGAGCCTATCTCACCGGCAACAGTCTTCTGGCGAAAATAACCCACAGAGATATAACCCCAGATGTCCCGGCACAGATCAATCATGATGGTGTTGAAACGGCCTACAGCGGCGAAGTACTCTGCGATATAGTCATGGGGCTCGATTTGGGTCGTATAGGGGTTCCAGGTCAACCCAAGAGCTTCGACGAAGGACTGACTCACACTCGGCCAGTCAACCTCCGGGTACGCGATCAAGTGGGCGTTATAGCCACCGGTCGCACCGTTGATCTTGCCAAGAATCTCGACATCGACGAGTTGCTCACGTTGTCTGCGCAGGCGGACGACGACATTGGCGATCTCTTTACCCATCGTGGTCGGTGTGGCGGTCTGACCGTGGGTGCGCGACAGCAAGGCGACATCCGCGAGCGTATGCGCCATAGCAGTGAGAGTATCGATGATCTCATCCATGGCCGGCAGGATCACCTGGACCCGAGCATCAGCCAGGATCAGGGCATAGGCCAGATTGTTGATATCCTCCGAGGTACATGCGAAATGCATGAACTCGGCCACGGCCTCAAGCTCGTTGTTCCCCGATACCTTCTCCTTGAGAAAATATTCGACAGCCTTGACGTCGTGATTGGTCGTCCGCTCGATGTTCTTGACCCTACGCGCATCATCGATATTGAAGCGTTCCACGATCCGGTCCAGAACATTACGTCCGTGCTCGCTGAGCGTGGGGACCTCAATGACTCCGGGGAGATCAGAGAGTCCTTTCAACCATTCAATTTCCACCCGAACACGCTGATGAATCAGGCCAAACTCACTGAAGATAGGACGCAAGCTCTCGGTCTTACTCCCATACCGCCCGTCGATCGGGGAAATCACCGTTAATTCTTCAAAATCCATCGCTTACTCCTGAAAATTAATGCTGAAACTATCGTTCCGACTGGGCTCATTTTCCCAGCAATTCGGCCGCCGTCACTGCAATCTTCTTGCGACGTACGAAGAGATCCATTCGGCCGCCTCCGCATTGTTGCCACAACACCGCGGACCGGATCGCGGCCAGCAACAGTGCTCGAATTCGGTTGATATTGCGCCGGTTGGAAAGGTAAGTATGCTCCCCCTTGACCATGATGCGCGGCTTCAAGGTACTAACATGGGTCACATAGATATTCGCCAGATTGGCAATGACGTTTTCGTGGAGAAGTGAAAACTGCTCCACCTGCTCCTTAGCCCGATCCAAACCGGTCCGGATACCCTGGAACACTTGCTGCTTTCGGTTCAACTTCCGCTCCAAATGCATGCAGCTCAATGCGTAGGCGAGCAAATCGGCGTCATCCATAGTTCGCGTCTTACCCATACTGGTCGCAAGCGTCGCCAATCCGATCTTCAGGCTAGAAACATCCTCATATACGGATATAACGTCGCGAGGGGACTCCTCAAACAACGAGCCGATACTGACCGCGAGTCCGTCCTCCGGCAACTCGCCACGTTTTGCAAGCCCATTCACGAGTGTTACAGCCTGAAACAGACCGGCCAGCGCTATGACCTTGTCCTGGTCGGAATAATGGCTCATGAGCTGGCACCATATTGATGTAACGCCACGTCAGGCCTCGCCTCCACCTGATCGATCACCCCGCCGCCCAGACAGACCTCGCCCGAGTAAAAGACCACAGACTGCCCGGGCGTCATGGCCCATTGAGGCTCATCGAATACGACCGTAGCACTTACTCCGTCAACCGCCGTGACCATACAGGGCTGCTCAGCTTGGCGATAGCGGGTCTTAGCATGACAACAAAGGGGTAGCCGAGGGGCTACGCCAGAGATCCAGTGCAGCGACGAGGTCATGATAGTGTCATGATAGAGCGCAGGATGGTCATTCCCCTGAACGACATAAAGCACATTGTCTGCCAGCGACTTGCCACAGACGTACCAAGGACGTCCATCGGTGTTCGCGCGGCCTCCGATGCCCAACCCCTGCCGCTGACCGATGGTATGGAACATCAAACCCTTGTGTTCTCCGATCTGGTCGCCAGTGTCAAACTCGCGAATTTCTCCCGGCTCCGCCTCGAAATAACGAGACAGAAAGTGCTGAAACTGATGTTCACCGATAAAGCAGATGCCTGTACTATCCTTCTTGTCATGGATGCTGAAAGCGGCATCACGCGCCAGCCGTCGTACCGCAGGCTTATCAAGTGCTCCCAGGGGAAACTCAACCTTCGACAACTGGTACTGGTTCAGGGTGTGCAAGAAATAGGTCTGATCCTTATTCGCATCAGCTGCCTTGAGCAACAGATAGCGTTCATCGCGGCACTCGACCCGGGCGTAGTGCCCTGTGGCGATGATATCGGCACCCATGTCCATGGCATGGTCGAGGAAGGCCTTGAACTTCACCTCCTGGTTGCAGAGCACATCCGGGTTAGGCGTCCGCCCCGCCCGGTACTCTGCTAGAAAAAGAGAAAAGACCCTATCGCGGTATTCTTCCGCGAAATTAACTGCGTCAAAGGGGATCCCCAATGCATCACAAACACCCATGGCATCCATCGCGTCCTGCTCTGCTGGACAGGGACCGTCCGGATAATCTTCCCAGTTCTTCATGAAGACCCCGTGCACGGCATCACCTCCCTGGTGAAGCAACAAGGCCGAAACGGAGGAATCCACGCCACCGGACATTCCAACGACAACTTGACGATACAATCTAAAGGTTCTCTTACAGGCTGGTCAAAAAACTGGCAAAAAGGATAGCACAAGGTCCGAGCCCTTGCTTGAGTGATTTGAGGAAAACCAAGTGATTGGGTGATTCGACACCGCTAGGAAACGTGCAAGACCTCAAGGCCATAGCGTTGCCCTTTAAGATAGGCGTCTATCGCCTCCAGGACCATAGGGCTGCGAAATCGTGTAGCCATTCCGGCCAACTCGGTCCTGCTCAACCAATGCACCCGTTCAATTACCGGGTCGAGATCACAGTCGGGGTCCTGAGCCAACGCGTTCGCGCTGAACACAAAGCGGACGTAGGTATCCTCACGCTCAGGGCGATCCCATTGCTGAACGAGGACAAAGTGTTCGGGGCGAATGTGCCACCCGGTCTCCTCCAATGTCTCTCGGACAACCGCATCCTGTAGGGTTTCCCCTTGATCCAGGTGGCCGGCGGGTTGGTTCAGTACCAAGCGCCCGCCACAGGTCTCTTCGACAATTAGGAACCGACCGGATCGTTCCACGATCGCCGCAACGGTTACATGTATCTTCCAATCCATTCAACATCTGCCCATGTCTGAGACGCCGCGTTGACCCGGTGCGTCGGGAGTCTACGCATCTCAAGTTTTCATCACACCCTCTGCTTGCTTAGATAGCGTCCGGAAACAGTAGCCTTTTAATCCAATCCCGAGTGCAATGATCTGTTGATACCGTGATCAGGAACCGTCGTCACAATCCCGGTAGCTGGCGTGTCCGAACTCAATCCTTAGTGATAGACTGGATCCAACTCGCGACACATTATTTCTTCAACCACTTCAGGAAAGCCTAACTTAATGACCTATAACAAGATCGTGATCCCGACCATCGGCCAGGCAATTACCGTTAACGAGGACTATTCGCTCAACGTCCCGTCGAACCCGATCATCCCCTTTATCGAAGGTGACGGCATCGGCGTCGATATCACACCGGCCATGCGCCGTGCGACCGACGCCGCAGTGGAAAAGGCCTACGGCGGCGAAAGAAAGATCGCCTGGATGGAGATCTATGCCGGGGAGAAGGCGACTAAGGTCTATGGCCAGGATCAATGGCTACCTGATGAAACACTGGATGCCCTGCGCGAGTATGTGGTCTCGATCAAGGGCCCACTAACCACCCCGATCGGTGGAGGTATTCGATCCCTGAACGTGGCCATGCGCCAGCTGCTCGATCTTTATGTCTGCCTGCGTCCAGTACGCTATTTCCCCGGTACGCCCAGCCCGCTCAAGGAACCCGAAAAGACCAATATGGTCATCTTTCGCGAGAATGCCGAGGACATCTATGCGGGCATCGAGTGGGAAGCAGGTACGCCCGAGGCGCAGCGCATCATTCGTTTCCTTCAGGAGGAAATGGGCGTCACCAAGATCCGCTTCCCCGAGACCTCCGGCATCGGCATCAAGCCGGTCTCACGGGATGGAACCTTCCGGCTGGTTCGCAAGGCCATTCAATACACGATCGACAACGACCTGCCTTCGGTCACACTCGTGCACAAGGGCAACATCATGAAGTTTACCGAGGGCAGTTTCAAAAACTGGGGCTACGAGCTCGCACAAACCGAATTTGGCGCCACAGAGATCGACGGCGGCCCCTGGTGTCGTTTCAACAACCCGAAGACCGGCCGGGAAATCATTGTCAAGGATGTCATCGCCGACGCCTTCCTGCAGCAGATACTGCTTCGCCCTGCGGAATACAGTGTGATCGCAACCCTAAATCTCAACGGCGACTATATCTCCGATGCCTTGGCCGCACAGGTCGGCGGCATCGGCATCGCCCCGGGTGCTAACCTGTCCAACTCCATAGCCCTCTTTGAGGCCACCCACGGCACAGCCCCCAAGTATGCCGGACAAGACAAGGTCAATCCCGGCTCGCTAATCCTATCCGCTGAGATGATGCTGCGTCACCTTGGTTGGATCGAGGCCGCGGACCTGATCATTAAAGGGATCTCGGGGGCCATCTCCGCCGGCACGGTCACCTATGATCTGGAACGACTGATGGCCGGCGCCACGCTGGTATCCTGCTCGGGCTTTGCCGAGGCCATGATAGAACAGATGTAGGTCGTACCGTTTTTCCGCAAGTATTTCGGATACAAAATCCATGCGGGCGTCTCGCCCGTATGGATACTTGGCAGCGACGGCCGTTTCCTATCCCAATCCAACCGCAGTGTATTGCGGCTTCAGGCTTATCCGATAAGCGATGTACAGCTCCTTTTTCTGGGGCGTTGAGCGTCATCCTTTCTATTTCCCTGTCTCTCGCTGAGTTATAATCGCCCCATGGATAAGGAACATCAGATTGATATTGGTGCCCAAGTAGACGAGGTGTTGCCACGTCTAAGGCGACCCCCGATGTATCGGGTATTGATGATAAACGACGATTTCACGCCTATGGACTTTGTGATCCATATCCTTACTAACTTTTTCGCCATGAATCACGACAAAGCGACCCAGGTCATGTTACAGGTTCACACGCAAGGCCGTGCAGAGTGCGGTATCTATTCCCGTGATATTGCCGATACAAAGGTCAGACAAGTAAATCAGTACGCCCAACAAAATAACCATCCGCTTAAATGTACGATGGAAAAGGTCGACTAACTCAAGGGCAACACGAATGATGCCCCGGTGTAAGGTGAAAAGGATCAAGTCGGACTTGATTGAGGCCGAAACACAGTAAAAGGCTTCTTAACCATTAGGTGATGACGATGCTCAGTAAAGATGTTGAATACACCCTCAATATCGCCTTTCAAGATGCTCGCGAGAAGTGTCACGAATTCACAACGGTAGAGCATCTCCTCTTGGCCTTGCTCGATAACCCGGTTGCGGTCGATGTCTTGCATTCATGCGGGGCCGACATCGAACAGCTACGGCAGGATCTCAGCGTCTTTATCCGCGAGAACACACCAAGGCTGATCGACGATGGCCGCGACACTCAACCCACGCTGGGCCTTCAACGTGTGCTGCAACGTGCCGTGTTCCAAGTCCAATCCTCAGGAAAACGTGAGGTCGATGCTCCGCACATTCTGGTTGCGATCTTCGGTGAACAGGATTCACAGGCGGTCTATTTTCTGAATTCGCAGAACATTACCCGGCTTGGCGTTGTTAACTATCTCTCACATGGCATCGTCAAAATCGACGGCAGTGAAGAACATGAGCCCTACCCCATCGACCCGGCCCAGGGTCAGCCCGAAGAAGGCCAGCCTGACCAGAGTCCGCTGCGGCAATACACAACCAATCTCAACGCACGCGCAATGTCGGGTCATATCGACCCATTGATCGGACGTGCGCAAGAAGTGGAGCGACTGGTACAGGTGCTGTGTCGCCGACGGAAGAATAACCCCCTATTGACTGGCGAAGCAGGTGTAGGCAAGACTGCGATTGCAGAAGGATTGGCCAAACGAATCGTCGACCATGAGGTCCCTAAGGTACTTGAGGAAGCGACCATCTATGCTCTTGATATGGGCGCGCTGCTGGCCGGCACCAAGTATCGAGGTGACTTCGAGAAACGCCTCAAGGGCATCCTTTCGGCATTGCGAGATGACCCCCATGCAATCCTGTTCATCGACGAGATCCATACCATTATCGGCGCCGGGTCAACTTCGGGCGGTGCTATGGACGCATCCAACCTGATCAAACCGCTTTTGTCTTCGGGCGAGCTGCGCTGCATCGGTTCCACAACCTATCAGGAGTATCGCGGCATCTTTGAAAAGGATCGTGCCCTGACTCGCAGATTTCAAAAGATCGATATCTCCGAACCGAGTGTCGCCGACACCATCGAGATCCTTAAAGGCCTCAAGAGCCGTTTTGAGGCGCATCATCATGTGAGCTATACCCAGACCGCATTGCGCACGGCCGCTGAGCTCTCGTCACGGTATATCAACGATCGTTTTCTGCCCGACAAGGCTATCGATATTATCGATGAGGCTGGCGCCTATCAGCGCCTGCAACCGGCATCGCGGCGCAAGAAAAGGGTCGGGGTCCACGAGATCGAGGACATTGTCGCCTCTATGGCGCGCATCCCCCCCAAGTCGATCAGCACATCCGACCGGGAGAAACTCAAGAACCTGGACCGCGACCTCAAGATAGTTGTCTTTGGACAGGACGAGGCTATCGACACCCTAGTCTCGGCTATCAAGATGACCCGTTCAGGGCTGGGTAATGTACGGAAACCCATCGGATCATTCCTGTTCGCTGGACCAACAGGTGTCGGCAAGACCGAGGTAACCAATCAGCTTGCGCGAGCCATGGGTATCGAGCTGGTCCGCTTCGATATGTCCGAGTATATGGAACACCATACGGTCTCGCGTCTGATCGGCGCACCGCCGGGCTATGTCGGATTCGATCAGGGCGGTCTGCTAACTGAAGCGATCAATAAGCACCCGCACGCAGTCCTGTTGCTCGACGAGATCGAGAAGGCCCATCCGGATATCTACAACCTGTTGCTGCAGATCATGGACAACGGCACGCTGACGGACAGTAACGGCCGCCAAACGGATTTCCGCAACGTCGTTCTGGTAATGACGACCAACGCTGGCGCGGATCGGATGAGCAAGAAGACAATCGGTTTTACGACCGCGGCCGATACCGGCAACGACGCCAGTGAGGCCATCAAACGTCACTTCAGCCCCGAGTTTCGGAATCGCCTTGATGCAACGATCCTGTTCCAACCGCTGTCGCTCGAACATATCGAACGCGTTGTCGACAAGTTCCTGATCGAGCTAGAAGAACAGCTGGCCGAGAAGAACGTTGCCATCACCGTCTCCGAGAATGCACGCGCCTGGCTCGCCGAGCACGGCTTCGATCCCGCCATGGGCGCCCGCCCGATGGCCCGAACGATTCAGGAAAACATCAAGCGTCCGCTGGCCGAAGAACTGCTATTTGGAAGTTTGGCCCATGGCGGTCAGATCGAGATTGATCTGCTCGATGACCGGATCACCATTGAGGTGAAGGATTCCGAAGCAATCCTGGAAAGTTGATGCAGCCCGCCTGAAAAGGCAGGCTGTCAGCGAGAGCGGAAAACGATGCGTCCTTTGGTCAAATCGTAGGGAGTCAATTGGACGGTGACCTTGTCACCGGTCAGTATCCGGATATAGTGCTTGCGCATTTTACCTGAGATATGCGCTGTAACTACATGACCGTTCTCTAATTCTACACGAAACATGGTATTCGGTAGGGTATCCATTACGGTACCCTCCATTTCAATATGTTCTTCCTTCGCCATTGATTTTGCTGTGCACCTAAGTATGGTTGATTGATGAACTGCGGGATTATAGCGCCGCGACCCGTCTAGGTCGACTGCATCAAGGCCGCAACTTTGTCAGCGTTCGGCGCATGTATCACGCCACGCTCCGTAACGATAGCGGTTATAAGCTCCGCAGGGGTTACATCGAAGACCGGATTCCATGCGCTCGCGCCCGCTGCAGCGATCCGCTGGCCACCAATCGTCAAGAGTTCGTCGGCAGAGCGTTCTTCTATAGGGATGTCCCTTCCCGACGGGGTTTCGAGGTCGATCGTCGACGTCGGCGCAGCCACCATGAGTTTGACTCCATGATAGCGGGCGATCACAGCAAGATTGAAGGTGCCGACCTTATTCGCGACGTCTCCGTTAGCCGCAATCCTATCAGAGCCAACAATAACCCACTTAACTTCACCACGTGACATAAGGTGCGAGGCGGCACCTTCAGCCACAAGAGTAACAGGGACGCCATCCTCGATGAGCTCCCAGGCTGTCAATCGGGCTCCTTGCATCCAAGGCCGGGTTTCATCCGCGAATACGGTGTTAATCGATCCTTGCGCGTAGGCCGAACGAATGACACCGAGAGCAGTGCCATAACCACCCGTGGCCAACGCTCCAGCGTTACAATGCGTTAACACGGAGCAAGTCTCCTCGATCAGCCCCGCGCCAAAAGCACCCATCCGGCGGTTACCCTCGATATCCTGCTCCCAGATCCGGTGTGCCCGCGCCAATAACTCAGGTACGGGGTCCGTCGCCTCCACGACAGCACCGATGGCCAGTCGCATCTCTTTCAAAGCCCAGAAAAGGTTCACAGCCGTGGGTCTGGAATCCGCCAACAACCGTAGGTCCGCTTCTATCGCCTGCCGCCAACCAGAAGGACTATCGTCATATCGATGCCGAGCAGCCAAAACGACCCCAAAGGCTGCGGCAATACCGATTGCGGGTGCGCCGCGAACGACCATACTGCGGATTGCGTCAGCCGCAGCAGAGACGTTATCAATGAGCAACCACTCCGTCCGTGATGGAAGCAACCGCTGATCCAGGAGATGCAGCGCATTGTTCTGCCACTTGAGCGCGCGAACGCTATCGTGCCCGTATGTACTCAAAAACGTTTCCTCCAAAGAGCTTATTGGGACGCCGGGCCACCGATCAAGGGATCTCCGGAGGCGCGTCCGCTTGCCGACATTCACCGCGGGATAGATCCTCGCAAATCCGCCCATCCAGCCAAATAGCGCGATCAAATACCGCCCCGGCAATCTCTGCGTCGGTGATCCTGGCGCCACGCAGATCGGCGTAAGCTAAATTGGCCCCGAGCAATGATGCCGCCGTCAAATCGGCATCACGAAGATCCGCTCCGACAAGATTAGCGTAACCCATATTGGCGGCGGACAGGCTGGCACCCGTCAGATTCGCATAGGACATATCGGCCCTCACCAGAATCGCCGCCCGTAAATCCGCCGAGATGAGGTCCATACTTATCATGGTCGCATCGGACAGATTAGCCTCCGCCAAGTCAGCGCCCTTACGACTGCAATGATTCCAATTCACGCCGGGGCCCGGTGCAACATTGCAATCACGGAACTCGGAATCGAGAATCCAACTCTCGTTAACTGCGACCCCGACAATACCGCCGATCAATACGACAACTATGAGCATCGATATCAACACCAATCGGTGCTCTCCTCGCTGCGTAGCTGCGCGGTCTCCAGCATCAGATTGCCGCCTGAAGATGCCACTCTTTTTCGCTTGGCGTCGATCCTCGCCCAATTCACGCCTCTCTACGCAACCCAGGGCTTGGTCAAGCGGTTGATCTATGTCACGCCGATCATCTTTAATGCGCTCGTTTTCCCATCGGCGAGCTGCCGCTAGTCGGTCCTGATCGATCACACCGTCATCATTCGGCATCAGCGCGTTGGGAATCAGCTCTGGATAATTAGAGATAGGTTTCCACGCATGGCGATCCTGACTTATCTCGGTCGAGAGCTCGATTCGCCCCAGAATAAGATAGCGGGTGATGAGTTTGGCCGCGAAGGGCCCCTGAACTTCATCTCCAATCAAGACATACCAAAGGTTGACTCCCGTACCCCGGACCCGTGATACCGTCATTTTAGTCCTTTAGCGCCTGCAATAGCTCCTCTAGCTCGAGCCGTATCTGGTGCACGATCTGCCGACTACGGCTGCAATCCGCCTTTTGGTCCTCACCGCTAAGATGCTGTCTAGCACCGCCAATCGTGAAACCTTGATCGTACAGCAGCGCGCGAATCTGGCGCACCAGAAGGACGTCCTGATACTGGTAATAACGGCGATTTCCAGCACGCTTGACTGGAGACAACTGCGGAAATTCCTGTTCCCAATACCTCAATACATGCGGTTTAACATCGCACAACTGGCCAACCTCACCAATCGTGAAATAGCGTTTTCCGGGGATGTGCGGCAGCTCATTCGCGCCGTTCGGCTCCTGCATAGGCCTCGACTCTTGCCTTGAGTTTCTGACCGGGGTGGAAAGTTACGACCCGCCTGGCGGAAATCGGAATTTCCTCCCCCGTCTTTGGATTGCGGCCAGGCCGCTCGCCCTTGGTCCTTAAGTTGAAGTTTCCAAAACCGGACAACTTGACCTGCCCCCCCTGCTCCAGGGTTAGGCGGATCTCTTCGAAAAACATCTCAACCAAGTCCTTGGCCTCTCGTTTGTTAAAGCCAAACTCCTCATAAAGTCGCTCCGCCATATCTGCCTTGGTCAAAGCCATTACCTATCCCTCAACTTTGCCTTAAGTTCTGTTTGCAAACGATCAATGACATCGCGCATGCACCCATCAACCTCATCATCCGTGAGAGTGCGTGAAATTTCTTGCATAGTCAACCCGATAGCAACACTTTTTAGTCCTGAATCGATACGGTCACCCTGATAAACATCGAAAATTTCGAACTCCGATAACAAGGGACCCGCGGCCTCATGAACCACCGTCCGGATCTGATCTGCAAGAACCGACTCGGGAACGATAAGCGCCAAATCCCGCCGCACAGATGGGAAACGTGACAGCTCGTGAAACATTACCTGCTCGTCCCTCAAGATCGCCGATAGGCGGAGTTCGAACAGGACAACCTCGCCGGTCGCCAGATCACTGGCGCGCTGAATCTCCGGATGCATGGTCCCCAACCAACCGACGTCGGCACCATCCGGCCCTACAATCCTCGCGGTCCGCCCTGGGTGCAGCGCGGGACGTTCGGCAGGTATATAGTTCAAGCTAGGAAACAATGCCTCAAGGTCGCCCTTGACGTCAAAAAAGTCCGTTGTGCGTCCATCGGAAGACCATTGGGAGGGATTCACCGGACCCCATACGATACCGGCCAGCATGTCCTCTTCGCTAACCGTCTGATTGTCCAGTTTCAGGAAGCGATGCCCGATCTCAAACAGCCGGATACGAGGCTGTTGACGGCGCTGATTATATAGTGCCGAAGCGACCAGGCCAGGCCACAGCGAGGTTCTCATGACCGAGAGGTCTGCCGCCAGTGGATTGGCCAGCGTGAGCGGTGCTAAATCCGGATCAAAGCGCCGCTGCTGATCCTCTCCAATGAAGCTGTAGCAGATCGCCTCGCTGTAACCACGATCGACCATAGCTCGCCGGACATGAGCGGTGCCTGTCTCGACTAGTGAGGGCAAGGGCGGCACTCCCGAATGGACCAGAGGCCGGCAATCGGGCAGCCGGTCGTAGCCCTTGATGCGGACTATCTCCTCGATCAGATCAGCCTCGCATCGCAAATCAAAGCGATAGCTCGGCACGTCCACCCGCCACTCGCCCTCTCTAACCGCATCCAGTGTCAGCCCGAGACGACTCAGGATCTCCTCAATCTCCTCGTCAGTGACCTCTATCCCCAGTAACTTTCGTGCTCGAGCTGAGCGAAGATAGATTGACGGTGTCTTTGCAGACGCACCCTCCTGCTGAAAATCAGTCACCGGCCCAGGGTATCCGCCGACGATTTCGATCAGCAGCGCCGTGGCACGTTCAATCGCGCGGACTGGCAACTCGGGATCAACCCCGCGCTCGAAACGATGGGAAGAATCGGTATGCAAGCCGTACTGCCGCGCCTTACCAGCAATTGCACTAGGCGTGAAGTGAGCGGCCTCAAGGAAGATGTCCACAGTATCATCCAGGACCGCACTTTCCTGTCCGCCCATGATTCCGGCCAAAGCGAGGTTCTGCTGGGCATCGGCGATGACCAGCGTGTCGGTATCATCGATCCGGATATTTCGACCATCAAGCAGCGACACCTCGCTACCCTGCTCGGCATAACATACCCTTACCGGGCCCTTCAGCTGGCCGAGATCAAAGGCATGCATCGGTTGCCCCAACTCCAACATCACATAATTGGTGATATCGATCACGGGTCCGAGGCTACGCACCCCTGAACGACGCAGGCGCTCTTGCATCCAGAGTGGCGTGGTACACCCGGTGTCGATCCCCTTGAGAACGCGGCCAGCATATCGGAGACAGTCCTGGCCAGCGTCCAACTGGATCTGCAGGCAATCGTCACAGGCGGCCGCGACCGCCGCACAATCGGGGGCGAAAACCGACAGTTGATTCAGCGTGCCTACCTCCCGCGCGATCCCTGTAATACTCAGGCAGTCGCCCCGATTTGGGGTCAGGCCGATCTCAATTGTGAAATCTTTCAGTTGCAGATACTCACGAACATCAACGCCTACCGGAGCATCTGTATCAAGCGGCAAGAGGCCATTTGCCTGTTCGGCCAACCCGAGTTCCTGTGCGGAACATAGCATACCGAGCGAGCTAACACCGCGCAGTTTAGTTTCTTTAATAACCAACCCGCCCGGTAAATTGGCCCCAATCCGGGCCGTAGGCACGCACATATCAACGGCCACGTTCTTAGCGCCACAAACGATCTGCAGCGGCTCCTGAGCGCCGACGTCGACAGAACAGACCTGCAAGCGATCTGCTTGGGGGTGTGGATGAATAGTGAGCACACGCCCGACAACCACGCCCGAAAAGTCGGCCGCAACGGGCGTCATGGCATCTATCTCAAGGCCCGCCATAGTCAATTGATCCCCTAGTGCACGACTGGAGATCTCCGGATTCACCCACTCTCGGAGCCAAAGCTCACTGAACTTCATTGGACCTACTCTTCCTTAACACATTGATTCGGAATGATTGCTTCGAAGTACTTCGAGACCATCTAGAACTGTCGCAAGAACCGTAAATCGTTCTCGAAAAACAATCTCAAGTCGTTAACACCGTGGCGTAACATTGCCATACGCTCAATACCAATACCGAAGGCGAACCCTGAATAGACCTCATCGTCGATACCCACATTGGAGAGCACCCGAGGATGAATCATGCCGCAACCCATAATCTCGATCCAACCGGTATCTTTGCATACACGGCAACCATTGCCCGCGCAAATGACGCAACCGATATCCACCTCGGCCGAAGGTTCGGTAAACGGAAAATAAGATGGGCGGAAACGCACAGCCAACCCATCGCGTTCGAAAAAATGACGCAGAAAATCACTGAGAACGCCCTTGAGATCGGCAAAGCTGACGTCCTCATCCACCATGAAACCCTCGACTTGGTGAAACATGGGCGTGTGCGTGACATCGGAGTCGCAGCGGTATACCCGCCCCGGAGCGATAATCCTTAGCGGCGGCTGTTGTTCCTTCATAGTACGGATCTGCACCGGCGAGGTATGAGTCCGAAGCAAGGTATGGGCATCAAAATAAAACGTGTCGTGCATGGCGCGCGCGGGATGATCCTCGGGGATATTCAATGCCTCGAAGTTATGAAAGTCGTCTTCGACCTCGGGCCCACGAACAACCTGATACCCGCCCTGCCGAAACAAGGACTCAATTCGCTCCAAGGTCTGGGTGACAGGATGCAAATGGCCCCTTTCCTGACCGCGGCCAGGCAGCGTGATGTCGACACGCTCGCTCCTAATACGAGCAGCCATGCGGGCGGAATCGATCGTTTTTTGACGATCACGAATCAAGACCTGAAGTCGCTCTTTAGCTTGATTTACCGCCTGACCGATTCTTGGCCGTTCGTCATGGCTGATATCCTTCAATCCCTTCAGGTAGCTGGTAACCAGCCCCTTCTTACCCAGGTACTTTACCCTGAGGTCGTCAAGCACCGCCGGATCACCGGCCGCACCGATATCCCGAACCGCCTGATCGATGAGTGATTCTAGCCCCTGCACTTTAACCCCACGAAAAGAATGCGTCCGGCGCCAGGAACAGACTTAGCCCTGCGCCCTACTACCAAGGAGGTATCGATCCCCCCTGCATGAACAAAAAGGGAAAGGCCGAGGCCTTTCCCTATGTCGATTGACCGTCGTCGAACCCGTCGGTCACTGGTGTCGCCTATTCCGCCGTTCAACCACAGAAAGCCGGGCGTGAACAGCGACCTCAGGCCGCCAGTGCCTGCTTCGCCTGTTCGGCAAGAGCGGCGAACGCGGTCTTGTCAAAAACGGCGATATCGGCTAGCACCTTACGATCAATATCGACGGAAGACTTGTTCAAACCATCCATAAAACGGCTATAGGACAGACCGCATTCACGGGCCGCGGCATTGATACGCGCGATCCACAGGGTACGGAACTGACGCTTACGCTGGCGACGATCGCGATAAGCGTACTGACCGGCCTTGGTGACGGCCTGGACAGCAACGCGATAGACGTTCTTACGACGGCCCTGGTAACCCTTGGCCTGTTCCAGCACCTTCTTATGACGGGCGCGGGCGGTAACCCCTCTTTTGACTCTTGGCATCTTTCTCTACTCCTGACGAGAGATCGTCATTAAATTTTCGGAATCCGGATGGATAACTTCACTTCGAGATAACCCCTCGGGCCTAACATTAGCAACACGAAAGGCGTCTCCTGAGGCCGTCTTATCCGGAGTTCCTTAGCTGTAAGGCAACATCTGCTTGACCAGCCCCACATCCGCGTCACTGATCGTTGCGCCGAGACGTAGCTGGCGCTTACGCTTGGTGCTCTTCTTGGTCAGGATGTGGCTACGGAACCCCTGCTTACGCTTGAATCCACCGGAAGCCGTACGTTTAAAGCGCTTGGCCGCGCCACTATGGGTCTTCATTTTAGGCATATCGTTTCACCTTATCATCAAATCATTTTGGCTGACTGAATCAGCCCTTTTTGGTCTTTGAGCTCACGGGCGCAAGAACCATTACCATCTGCCGGCCCTCGAGCTTAGGGAACTGTTCTACCTGCCCTAATTCCTCGAGGTCGGCCTCTACACGTTTCAACAGCTTGAGACCAAGCTGTTGATGGGCCATCTCGCGACCCCGAAAACGCAATGTAACCTTGGCCTTATCGCCAGCGGCCAGGAACCTCATCAGGTTACGCAGCTTGACCTGATAGTCCCCTTCGTCGGTCCCGGGTCTAAACTTGACCTCTTTGACCTGTATCTGCTTTTGTTTCTTTTTTGCGGCCTGTTTGCGTTTATTCTCTTCAAAAATAAACTTGCCGTAGTCCATTAGTCGACAAACGGGAGGTTCCGCATTTGGCGATATCTCGACCAGATCAACTCCCGCCTCTTCCGCGGTCTGCATGGCGGCATCCGTCTTGACGATGCCAAGCTGGTCGCCATCGACACCAATTAATCGTACCTCTGGGACCGCAATGGCCTCGTTGATTCTCAGTTGCTTGTCCGCGGCGATTTCTATTCCTCCATAGTGACACGGCCGCGGCAGGCGATCTCGGTACGCAACCTCGAGAGGATATCGTCGAGCGACATCGTCCCAAGATCCTTACCGTCTCGCATGCGCACGGCCACAGTCCGCGCCTCAACCTCCCGATCGCCCACGATCAGGAGGTAGGGCACACGTTGTAACGTATGCTCGCGGATTTTAAAGTTAATCTTCTCATTTCTCAAGTCTTTATCGGCCCTGATTCCGTCCTTGCGGAGAAATTCAACAACTTCATCGCAAAAACCGGCCTGTTGATCGGTAATATTCATGACCATGACCTGCTTCGGCGCCAGCCAAAGCGGAAATAATCCAGCATATTCCTCGATCAGAATTCCGATAAAGCGTTCCAGTGAACCGAGAATGGCCCGGTGCAACATAACCGGGACCTGGCGGCTACCATCCTCAGCGATGTAACTAGCGTCAAGCCGACCAGGCATCGAAAAATCGACCTGAATCGTACCACATTGCCAAACCCGACCCAGACAATCTTTCAGCGAGAATTCGATCTTCGGCCCATAGAAGGCGCCTTCGCCCGGCTGTAGGTCCCATGCCAACCCCTTACCGTTCAAGGCCTGCTCAAGGGCATGTTCAGCCTTGTCCCAGGAAGCATCATCTCCAACACGATTTTCAGGGCGCGTCGAGAGTTTGATAATAATCTCGTTGAACCCAAAATCGGCGTAGACCTCGAAGAGCAGATCGATAAAGGCCGCAACCTCGCTTTGAATCTGTCCCTCAGTACAAAAAATATGGGCATCATCCTGCACGAAATTGCGCAGCCGCATGAGACCGTGAAGCGTACCTGAGGGCTCGTTTCGAAGACATGAGCCGAATTCAGCCATGCGCAACGGCAGATCTCGATAACTCTTGAGTCCCTGGTTAAATATCTGGACATGACACGGGCAGTTCATGGGCTTGATGGCATAGTCACGACTTTCCGAACTGGTCGTAAACATATCGTCCTTGAACTTCTCCCAATGGCCTGAACGCTCCCAAAGGCTGCGATCAACGACCTGAGGGGTACGTACTTCAGAATAGTTATGGTCGCGCAGATGAGAACGAATGTATTCTTCTACCTCACGATAGATAATCCAGCCATTGTTGTGCCAAAACACCATACCAGGAGCTTCTTCCTGGGTATGGTAGAGGTCGAGCTGCCGCCCAATACGTCTATGATCCCGCTTCTCGGCCTCTTCTATACGATGAAGATAAGCCTTTAGTTCCTTGGGATTCGCCCAAGCCGTGCCGTAGATGCGTTGCAGCATCGCATTCTTGGAGTCACCACGCCAATATGCGCCAGCGAGCTTGGTTAGCTTGAAGGCCTTGATACGACTAGTGGTGGGGACATGCGGTCCTCGACAAAGATCCGTAAACTCGCCCTGCGTGTACAGTGAAAGCGTTTCACCGGCGGGGATGTCACGAATGATCTCGGCCTTATAGAACTCACCGATAGATTCAAAATAGGCAATCGCATCGTCACGGGGTCGTTCTGTGCGGGAGACCTCCAGATCTGCGCTGGCCAGCGCCTTCATCTTGGCCTCGATGGCGCTCAGGTCATCGGGCGTAAAGGCGCGCTCGAACGCAAAATCGTAGTAGAAGCCATCTTCAATTACCGGACCGATCGTGACTTGTGCGCTAGGAAAAATGGTTTTGACCGCCTGGGCAAGCAGGTGGGCGCAAGAATGCCGAATGATCTCGACGCCTTCCGGGTCGCGATCGGTAACGATCGTGACCGCTGCATCGGCCTCAATGATATGGCTGGCATCGACCAGCTGACCGTCAACCTTGCCAGCCAAGGTCGCCTTAGCAAGGCCAGCCCCTATTGAGGCAGCAACATCGGCGATGCTGATTGGGTGGTCATACTGGCGCTGACTACCATCGGGAAGGGTGACTGTCGGCATATCCGTTATCTGTCCGTCATTCAGGGCTTGCCCAGAGGACAGGGTAAAACCGACCAACTGAGGCGACCTGCCAAATAAAAAAGCACTGCAAAACAACAGTGCCTGAGAATGATTGGTAGGCGCGATTGGACTCGAACCAACGACCCCCACCATGTCAAGGTGGTGCTCTAACCAACTGAGCTACGCGCCTGCAATTCTAAGGCGGTGATTATACAGTACAAGCGATAAGAGTCAACCATGCCTAATCGTGTTTTCAACACGTTTTTCCCGAATAAAAACAACAATATACGTGAAATAAAAAAGGCCA
This sequence comes from uncultured Gammaproteobacteria bacterium, assembly GCA_964487925.1. Taxonomy (GTDB): domain Bacteria; phylum Pseudomonadota; class Gammaproteobacteria; order SZUA-140; family SZUA-140; genus RI-283. The sequence goes on along the minus strand of CAZASZ010000014.1, from coordinate 302 downwards.
CAGTGACGTCACTGTGGCCTTTCGTATTTAGAACCTGGCGGTGTCCTACTTTCACATGGGGAGACCCCACACTATCATCGGCGCTAAACAGTTTCACTTCCGAGTTCGGAATGGGATCGGGTGGGACCTGCTCGCTATTGCCGCCAGGAAAACGGTTTGCCGCTGTCGCGACGTAACGGAAGACGGTGCCTTCCGCCGAAAAGTGTTAAAGACGGGTATTGTCACATTACTTAACCATACCCAAGCTTCTTGGGTGTTATATGGTCAAGCCTCACGGTCAATTAGTACTGGTTAGCTGCACG
>CAZASZ010000013.1:0-39889 GCA_964487925.1 uncultured Gammaproteobacteria bacterium | reverse complement strand
GTAATTGATTTTGACTGGCTCTGTGTGTCGCTAAAGTCCGTTTTCGGTCAACGCTCCATTGCTCCATCGCGCCGCTATCCCCATCTCACGTATAGACACTAATAGCCTCATCCATCCATAGAGCCAACTTCAGCAATCATGGTTCACATGAATATTTTAGAAACGGTTCAAGTTTTTCTCCGTCTGTCCGTTATTTCGAAAGAGAAGAAACATATAAGCTCTACCATTGTAAACGAGGATTTTATTCCATGCGCAGACAAACTGGTTTCACTATGATCGAACTCGTCATGGTCATCGTCATACTGGGTATCCTGGCCGCCGTTGCCTTACCCAAATTCGTCGATGTTAGTAGCGAGGCGCGCGCCGCCGCAACGAAGGGCGTGGCTGGTGGACTCGCATCCAGCAGCGCCGTCAACTATTCGGGTTCTTTAGCCAAGGGCCAAATCAACGGCAAGGTGTTTGCTTCAGCATCGGCCACGACGGGTATCGCCGATACGACCGGCGGTTGTACGAATACGGTCGCAGGCAATCTGGTCGACGGCGTCTCCTTTGCAGCCAGTGGCGCTGGCACTTACGCGGTTTCCGGCACGACCGGCACCTACGCCAGTATCGGCGATACCCGGTCTTGTACGTTGACGAACAATGACGATACCAGCGTTACGTCAACGTTTATTATCACCGCCACCAAGTAGGTCGCTTTCCCTAAGGGCCGGTTGCCGCGTTTCACGCGCCATCATGGCCCTTAGGGCGGGCTCTTTACCCGAAAAGCCAGAGCACGGCCCCTCGTCCTCTGGCTTTTTTCGTGAATGACCGAGCGCTCAGCACCATGCCCAATCGCCTGATCCCATCTCTCCTGCTCGCGCTGGCGGGCTGTCTGTGCTCGGCCCAGTCCTGGGCCGTCTCCTGTCCCTATAGCGAGACCTTTCGCGACGAATTCAATTCGATCAGCTACAGCGGAAACGACGGCAGCCAGAGCTGGTCCGGCGACTGGCAGGAAATCAACGATGACGGTCGCGTGAACCGAGGCTATATCCGAGTCAGATCGTCGAGCAGGTATGGCCAAGCCCTGTATATATCTCTCAACAGCAGGTCACAGCGCGGCGCGAGCCGCACTCTGAATCTTAGCGCCTATACGAACGCGAGCTCGGCCGTACTGAGTCTCAAATATCGAAGGTCGAGATTGCGAAGATCCAACGATTACGTCTCGGTGGACGTTTCGACCGACGGAACCCACTGGACGACCCTGACCCGCATCGCCGGGCCGGGTTCGGATTCCCAGTACCAGGACCTCGCGCTCGACATCAGTGGCTATCTTTCCGGCAACACCCGGATCCGTTTCCTGAGTTCGGGACATCGCAGCGAAGATGCGCGCGTCTATATCGACGACGTCGCGGTTACCGTCGGCTGCACCGGCGGCGGAAGCGGCGGCACGTGCAATTACTCAGAGACCTTCGGTGACCAATTCAACGCCCGCGCGTACAGCGGCAACGACGGTACGCAGAATTGGTCAGGAGACTGGCAGGAATTCGGCGACGACAACCGTGCCAGCGAAGGCGATGTTCGAGTCAGAGAGAACAGCCCCGGATATGCCCTGCAAATCGGCGTCTTCGGTCGCCGGCAACGCGGCGTTCAACGGGTGGTCGACCTCAGCCCCTACGCAAACGCGACCTCGGCCACCTTGAGTTTCGACTTTAAGCGTTCGGAACTTCGCCGGGCCAGCGACTATGTTGCCGTGGAGGTCACCACGGACGGGACACAGTGGACGGAACTCGGTCGAATATCCGGTTCCAGATCGGATCGCAGTTTTCAGCCATTCAGCGTCGACATCCTAAGCTACCTGTCGGCGACCACTCAGATCCGTTTCATCAGTTCTTCCCACTACGACGAGGACTACCGGGTCTATATCGACAACGTCACCATCAGCGTCGGCTGTTCGGGGTCGGGCGGCAATGCCGACCATCTGCTGATCAGTCACGATGGGCAGGGTATCCACTGTCTTGCCGAACCCGTAACCGTTCAGGCCATACGCTCCGACGGTCAGGTGGAAACGACCTATACCGGACAGATTACACTCGATACGGGAACCGGCACGGGCGACTGGTCGCTCTTGAGCGGTCAGGGTACGTTCAGCGATCCAACCTCGGGCGACGGCCAAGCGAGCTATCAATATGTCGCCGGCGACCAGGGACAGGCGCAGTTCGCCCTGACCTATCGAAGCGGATCGGCCGTGGTCAACGTCGACGCGACGGACGGCACCGTCAGCGACGACGACAGCGAGGGCGATCTGGTCTTCTCGCCAAGCGGATTGCTTGTGACCGCCTCGCAGCAAACCAATCCGCCTACCACACCGATCGATACCTCCATTCCGGCCCTGACTGCGGCGCAGAGCTTTCAACTCTACCTGACGGCCTACGGCCAGACCGCCAGCGACAGCCAATGCGGCGTCATCGAGACCTATACGGGCAACCACAAGCTCAAGTTCTGGAGCCAGTACCTGAACCCGACCTCCGGAACGATGATCATGAAGGTGAACAATCAAGCGATTGCGACCAGCGAGGCCGGCGCCGGCTCGCTCAACGTCTCGTTCGTCCAGGGACAGGCGGACATCGGCGTCAAATATTCGGATGTCGGCATGCTTGAGATGGATCTCAAGGACGGTGATACGAGCAACCCCGATCTCCCTAATGGTATCCGGGGCAGCAGTGCCGGGATCGTCGTCAAACCCGCTGGCTTCGTGCTCGCCAATATTCGCCGCACGACCGATGCGAAGACCAATCCCGGCGCCACGGACGTGCTGGGGCCAGTCTTCATCGGTGCCGGCGAGCCCTTCAGCGTTCAGGTAACCGCAGTTGATGCAAATGGCGCGGCGACCCCCAATTTCGGACAGGAATCCCCTGCGGAATCGGTACGCCTGACGCCGACCCTGGTCGCCCCGGCGGGCGGACACAATCCGTCAATCACTTCGACACAAGGATTCGATGGACATTTCGTCAACGGCGTGGCGACTGGCACCGACTTCAGTTGGGCCGAGGTCGGCATCATTACGTTGACGCCTTCGGTAAATGACGCGGACTACCTTGGAGGCGGCAACGTCACGGGCACCGTAAGCACCGCCGTAGGCCGATTCATCCCCGCCAACTTTCAGGTGTTGTCCGGGGCAACCCCGAGCTTGCACACGCAGTGCGGCAATTTCAGCTATCTGGGTCAACCCATCGACTATGCCGTCGCCCCGACGGTTACAATTACAGCTAGGGCGGCCGACGGCCAAACCACCCAAAACTACCAGGGATCATGGTGGAAACTCGCGGACTTCTCGGAAAACTACGCGCATAACGGAGCAATCCCGGCGACCGCTGCCCTCAACAGCACCAGTCTCGACCACACAGCGCCGACATGTGCTGGCTGCGCCGGATCGACGACGACTCAATTTGGCGGCACGCTGTACTACAGCGCCTCATCGGCCAAGACCGACCCTTTCGTCGGCGCACTCGATATTGCGTTTTCGATCATCGACAGCGACGGCGCGGCCTATACCGGAAACCCGTTCACGATTCCGGGCATTGCGTTCGATCTCGGGGGAGAAATCCGCTCCGGCCGAGGCTATGCGAAAGATGCCTACGGCACCTACGCACAAATCAACGACAGCCTGCCGATCACGTTGGGTAGCCAGTACTACGATTCCCTGGCAGGAGGATGGCTCCCCAATACCGCCGACAGTTGTAGCGTCGTGGCGTACACCGCGACCGACTCAGATATCTCCACAAGCATCGTTCCGATCAGCCCCACAACGCTTAACGCCGGGCTTGCCGACGTCACGCTGACCCTGACGGCCGATCCAAACTCGCCCGGTGGAAAGACCTCACTGGATCTGACCTGGCCCACCTGGCTGAACGGACAGACCGGCGCCACGGCCTCGTTCGGTCTGTTTCGAGGCGATGACCGGCGTATCCATTGGAGCGAGGCGCAGTGACCCGACAACGGGGCTTCACATTGATTGAAATGGTTATGACGATGATCGTCATCGGCATCCTGTCGACGGCCGCGTACTTCCGTTTCAATCCCGCCATCTTCGAACTGCGCGGCGCGGCGGACGACTTGATCGGGGCGATCCGTCACACTCAGGGGCAGGCTATGAGCCACTCCGGTATCGACACGTTTTCAATCGTGATTCAATCGCATGGCTACTCGATTCTGCGGAACGGCAATCCCATGACGGACCCCATGACCGGGACCTCCGGCTTCGGGCAAACCTGGCCGAATATCACGATCTCTCCGACCGCCACAATCGCCTTTGACGGGAACGGTGCCCCCGGTCTGGGCTCAGCCTTGACGTTGACGCTAAACGAAGGCAGTGAGAACACCCAAATCGTCATCCAAAACGAGACCGGGTTCGTCGAATGATAAAGCGGAATGCTTCGCAAGCCGGGTTCACCTTGATCGAGACCGTGATCGTCGTCGTGCTGGTCGGCATCATGATCGGCGGCATGACGCAGGTATTCGTCAGCACGATTGGACACAGTCACGAACCGGTATTGCGGCAAAAGGCCCTGGCCACGGCCACGGCCATCATGGACGAGATCTTCGACAAGGCCTGGGATGAGAACACCCCGCTGGGAGGCGGCTGCGTAAACTCCGGAACCGGCCTATGCCCTGGCGGCCCCTCAGCGGCCGGCATTGGCAGCGAAGAATCGAGCCGGGCGGAATATGACGATATCGACGACTACAACATCATTCGCGACCAATCGCCGCCACACAATGCCGAGGATCAGGCCATCACCGGCTACGATGGATATACGCTATCCGTTTTCGTCGACCAAGGTGGCGATTGGAACGGTATCCTGGCAGGAGACGTGAAGCGGATCCGGGTTCAGGTCACCTCACCTACCCAGGAAACGGTCACGCTGACCGCGTTCCGTATCAATATATAAGTGCCAAGGCAATGATCCGACACCATCGACAGCGGGGATTCACATTCATCGAACTCGTCATCGTCATCACAATACTAGGCGTATTGGCGGGCATTTTGACCCCGTTCATCCAGCATGCGACAACGGCCTATGCCCAGATCCGTATCCGCAACACTCTGCTGACCATTGGGGATCTCGCCCTGGAACGAATGACCAGGAGCATCCGACAGGCCGTGCCCAACAGCATCACCGTGCTAAATGGGGACCAAGGTATCGAATTCCTGCACGCACGCACCGGTGGTCGCTATGTGGACCAGTTCGACAACTTCGGCGAAGCCTTCGCCAATCCGGCAGCTCGACTGGCGAAGGCAGCGACCATAGGCCGAATTTATGCATTGGGAACGGGGCTAAGCAAAAACACCGGCGACGTGCTTGTGATTGGCAATACCGCGCCGTCAGACCTCACGGCGAGCAGTTCCGGATCATCAGTGGACTTAAGCGACGTGTTGCCGACTGTCGCCCTACCCTGGCCCCTTGGCGACGGCACGGATCAAGGACAGATCATAGTCTTTTCGGGAAACCACGCTTTCCCGATCAACTCTCCGGGGCGACACTTCCTGATCGCCGACCGGACTATAGAAATCGGAATTTTGGGAGCCACGTTGCGCTGGCATAGTGCCTCGGGGCTCACCGATCTGGACACCGCCACGGACTGGTCGATATCCGACCCTATCCTTCTCGATCAGGTTCGCTCCGTACACTTCAGCTTTCAACCGGGTACGCCACAAGCCACCGGGGTCGTACGCATCGACCTCGAGTTGGCCGACGCCGGCAACAACGAGTCGCTACGGCTGTATCGGGAAGTACATATTAGGAACACACCATGAAGACGTTGAACGCCCCTCCCTTCCAACGCCAACGCGGCGCCACGCTGATCGTGGCGATTTTCCTGATCACCGCACTTGCTGTACTGGGCGCATCCATGACCCGGATGATGGTGATCAGCAGCGCCGATACGATCGATGAATGGCGTTCGGCTCAGGCCTTCTACTCGGCCGAAAGCGGCGTCGAATGGGCAGTCTGGGACTTGCTGTACAACGGCGGGTCGGGGGCGTCGTCCAATAACAGCGTCATCACTGATCAGTCCTGGGTCGATACCTCCGTATCCACGACCACCATTGGCGGTAAGACACTGTACCAAATTACGAGTACCGGAAAAGCAGGGGGAGCGGTAACCGACCCGCTGAGCCAACGCCGCCTGAATGTCACATTTATGCCCTGAACCCATCCTTCCGATAATTACTAGAGATACACCTGAACGGAGCCAATTATGTTAAACCTGAGTCACGTGGTCCCCAAGAACGGCCGACTAGCCATCGCCCCCAGCGACTATGGTCTAGCCATCGCTGACTTGCAGCCGGGCACGGACCATCCAAGTTTGAAGCTGTGCGAATTCACGCCTTGGGAGGGCGCGGCATCCAGGGAGGACGTCATGATCACCCGATCGGCGGACCTGAAGCTCAAAAACCGCCCTTGCTCATCCGTACTGCCTGCGACGGACTACAGCATTCTCAGCATTGAGGCCCCAAACGTCCCCGATGAAGAGATTCCGTCAGCAATACGCTGGCAAATCCGCGGCATGATTGATTTTGATATAGATGAAGCGGTTATCGAGATATTTCCTGCCCCGCAAGGAAACGGTGTTCAACAAAAGAAGCAATTATATGTAGTGGTTACGCGAGAGCAAACTCTCAAAACACTCGCCAAACTGGTTACCCACGCAAAAACAAAGTTGGATATTATCGATGTTCCGGAACTCGCCCTTCGCAACATCGCCGCACAGCTATCGGAAGACGACGCTGGCTTAGCAATGGTTCATCTTAGTTCCGAACGCGGCATGGTCCTGATTAGCCGTCAAAAGCAACTCTACTTCGCACGCACCATGGATATCGGTATCAACGCCTTGAACGAGTTGGCGCCAATGGTTGGATCGTTAGCATTGGCGGATAACGATGCCTTTGACCGGATCGTGCTTGAGATTCAACGCTCGCTTGACTACTACGATCGCTACTTCTCTCAGCCGCCAATCGCGGGCGTCATATTCGCGCCACTCCCCGAACCAATCCCCGGATTATTTGAATACATACAAGCTTCCCTGGGTATTGGCGTCAGAGAATTGGATATCACAGAGGTCGTTGACGTCGAGCACTCTATTGACCGAACCAAACTCGCTCAATGCATCGTGGCAATCGGCGCCGCGCTACGCGTACGAAACTGAGCCGACCGCCTTGAACCGCAACACCCGACTTAAGGTCACCTCTAAAAACTCGCTGAAACCGCGCTGGCCGCGTTGTAAACGCGCTCAAAATGCTCATTCACGCCGTGTAAACTGCGCTTTTTCGCTCGTTTACGCCTTGCCTTCATCGCCTTGATCGAGTTTTTAGAGGCGCCCTTAAGCCAATGCTCTTATGGAACTAACAGTTTTGGACAACGACAGGAACTTCTGCTAGGCTCCTTACTACCCAGTAAGGCTCTGTTCGGGCAACAAAAATAGTCATCCGATGGATGATGTCCGAGCCTACCGGAACAAAGGCTTCCCGGCTGTGGTACGCGCCACGAGCAGTAGTACTCACGTCATACCTTTGCTGAACATTCCCTGAGACCTGCTCGGAGCCTCCATCTGAACCTCAAGGCGGCCTGAAGGTCAAAGGATGTACCCAGATCGTTAAGCTACGCCCACTCTAACCGAGATTGAGGCGCCGAGACGGACGGAAAATGATGATATCCGGCCACTACTGACCTGGGTTTGTTTATAGCCTGCTGCGGCTTTTCGCGCAGGCGTTTTTAGGAAAATACACCGGAGATGCCTCCGTCAGCCAAAAGGCACGAGGAATCACCATATTGACAATAATATTAAGGTGTTACGAACGTAACCCGAACCCTTGGAAGTGACGAGGCTACGTCATGTCTGACAGGATAATTATGATCATTTTCAGGCTCTGGATCTTCGCATCCAACCTGAGCGGCCAAACGCGCATGGCGCGTCTGCCGTCTCATAATAACGAGAACGGATCGAGTCCCTGGGGGCGGTGTGTCGATGACACCTCATATCCACAAGGATTCAGCCCACATGAAGCGAATGCTAATCAATGCCACGCAGCCCGAAGAGCTGCGTGTGGCCATGGTCGATGGCCAACACCTGTTCAACCTGGACATTGAGGCCCCATCTCACGAGAAGAAGAAATCCAATGTATACAAGGGCCGTATCACCCGAGTCGAGCCGAGCCTCGAAGCAGCATTCATTGACTACGGCGCCGAGCGTCACGGATTCCTCCCATTAAAGGAAGTCTCGCCACACTACTTAGCCCAAGGCGCTGATACGAACAAACGCGTCGAGATCAAGGACGCGCTGCGCGAAGGCCAGGAAGTCGTTGTCCAGATCGTCAAAGAGGAACGTGGCAACAAGGGCGCGGCCCTAACCACGTTCATCAGCTTGGCCGGACGATACCTCGTGCTGATGCCCAATAATCCCCGCGCCGGCGGTATCTCCCGGCGTATCGAGGGAGATGATCGATCCGAGCTTCGCGACGTCATTTCCAATTTGGAAGTCCCCGAAGGCATGGGGGTCATCATCCGGACCGCCGGCGTCGGGAAGAGCGGCGAAGAAATCACTTGGGACCTCAATTACCTGCTCCAACTCTGGAGCGCCATCGAGGCAGCCACCAATGAGCGAGCGGCGCCCTTCCTTGTCTATCAGGAAAGCGACGTCATCATTCGAGCCATTCGTGACTATCTATCGCCTGATATCGGCGAGGTCATCATCGACAGCTTCGAGCTCTATGAGAAGGCCCAGGATTTCATGCAGGGCGTCATGCCGCACAATCTCGGCAAGCTCAAGCTCTATGATGACCATACCCCGTTATTCACGCGATTCCAGATCGAAAATCAGATCGAGGCAGCCTTCCAACATGAACTGCGCCTACCCTCGGGCGGTTCCATCGTTATCGACCACACCGAGGCCCTGATCGCTATCGACATCAACTCCGCTCGAGCGACCAAGGGTGGCGATATCGAAGAGACTGCGCTCCAGACCAACCTCGAAGCGGCCGATGAGATCGCCCGTCAGCTCCGCCTGCGCGATATGGGCGGCCTCATTGTGATCGACTTCATCGATATGACGCCTTCGCGGAATCAACGCGAGGTCGAAAAGCGTCTCAAAGACGCCCTCAAGGCAGACCGCGCGCGCATTCAGATTGGCCGCATATCGCGGTTTGGTCTGCTTGAGCTATCTCGTCAGCGCCTGCGCCCGTCGCTGGGTGAGTCTGCCCATGATGTCTGCCCGCGATGCAACGGCCTCGGTGTCATTCGTAACGTCGAGTCACTGGCGCTATCGATCCTGCGCATCATCGAGGAACATGCCTCCAAAGACGGCACCATGCGAATACTGGCCCAATTGCCCGTCAACGTCGCAACGTTTCTCCTCAATGAAAAACGCGAGCTGTTGGGCGAAATGGAAAAACGGCGTGGGATCAAGATCTTTCTGATCGCCAACCCAGGCATGGAATCACCGGCCTATGAGATTACGCGCCAGCGTATCGACGAAGTTCCCAATGATGATATTCCTAGCTATGAGTTGCGTAAGGATGAGCCTAGAGAAGACATCGAACAACTGTTGGCGCCAACCAAGAGCGAGATCGAAAAACCGGCTGTTTCGGGGATTAGGCCTAGCACCCCAATCCCGAGGAATGCACCCGAGAAGACTGCTGATACCGGATTCATCAAACGCCTATGGTCGAATCTCTTCGGGACAGGGGAAGAAAGGCCTGTAACCGAGACCAAGAAGGTGCGTCCAGCTGTCGTTAAGGCGCAGACGGACAAGGAGGAAAAGAAAACACCACCTTCTAACGCCGAGGAGGATTCAAACGGCAGGACCCGGCAGGGCAGGAACAGTCGGAGAAGCGGCAATCGACGGGGTCCAGGCAGTCGAGGCAGGGGCAACAAACCACCTCGTGACGATGCTCAAACGCCCGCAGCCAATCAGGAAGCACCCGTTCAAAATCAAGCTCAAGATAAAGGACCTACCGCATCCACTGATAACGAGGAGAATCGAGGTCAGGACGGTCAGCAGCCTCGCCGCCGCGGTAGGGGACGACGCTCCCGTGGTGGTAGAGGACGGCGCAGTGAAGGCAGATCAGAACAAACGAACGCTGGCTCGAGCGATGACCAATCCGTGTCCACATCGCCAGCCCCGGCAGGTACCCAGACAAATGCCCGGACAAATGATAGCGTCGCTAATACCAAACCCGAATCTACTCCTGTGACGCCAGCTCAGCCGACCAATGTCACGCCGCTGTCTAAGCCTCAGGAGAGCTCAGCCTCATCCCCTGCACCGGCTTCAGCTCCGGCCCCAGCGCCGAAACCCGAGACCGCCCAACGGCCCAAGTCCGAGACGGCTCCGGCCCCATCACCTGCTGCCGCACCAGCGCCAGCTTCGACTCCGGCTGCTGCGGTCCGTCCCGAACCGGTCGCAGTCGCAGGCGGGGCTGGAAGCTCTACGTCAAATGAGTCCGCCGGAAAGCCTCGGCAGGAAGAGCGAGCACCTGCACCCGCGCCAGCCCCTGCTGCTACGGCACCAGCTTCAGCGTCCACTCCCGCCCCTGCTTCCACCAGCTCTGAAAAGAGCGATTGAGGCTACGCGTATAGGATTTTGATATCAGGGATTAACTCTAGACTTTATATAAGAGAGAGCATTGCCATGAAATCACTTTGGAATGACGAAGAGGCCGCCGGCTACCCCGGCGACCTTGGTCAGCGCGTCTATACCTCCCGTCTGCTGGGCCGGGACAAGTCGCTCGTCCTGCATGGTGGCGGCAATACCTCGGTCAAGATCCGCGAGAAGAATCTGTTAGGTGACGAGGTTGACATCCTCTATGTAAAAGGCAGCGGCTGGGACCTCGAAACCATCGAGGCTCCTGGGTTTTCACCCGTTCACTTGGATCATCTGATCCGTCTGGCCGACCTGCCCCAGCTCAGCGACCTCGACATGGTCAACGAGCTGCGCGCCCACATGACGCTGGCCAGCGCGCCGACACCGTCGGTCGAGGCCATCCTGCACGCCACGCTGCCCTTCAAGTACGTCGACCACACCCACGCCGACGCCATCGTGACCATCACGAACACGGCTAAGGGCCTGGAACGCATCAAGGAGATCTATGGCGACGATGTCGTCATCATCCCCTACATCATGCCGGGCTTCGATCTAGCGAGAGACTGCGCGGCGCGCTTCGCGGACGAAGCCGGACCCAACACCCTGGGCATGGTGCTCATGAACCACGGCATCTTCTCCTTCGGCGACAACGCCCGCGAGTCCTACGAGCGCATGATCGCGCTGGTTGACCGCGCCGAGGAATACATTAAGCACAACAAGGCCTGGCAGATCGATTATCAGCCAAAAGCGGCAGACACGGACTCCAAGCGCTTGCAAATTGCCCGCCTGCGCCAGGCCGCCTCTAAGGAAGCCGGTTTTCCGATGGTCATGAGCCGTCACATCGATGAGCGCAGCATGAACTTCGTCGCGCGCCCCGACCTGGCCAAGATTGCGACTCAAGGCCCCGCCACGCCGGACCACGTGATCCGCACCAAGCAATTGCCCCTGATCGGCACCGATACTGCGACCTACGCCCATCAGTACCACGCCTATTTCGCGAAGCACGCGCCCCACTCCAAGGTCGAACGCACCATGCTCGATCCGGCGCCTCGTCTGGCGCTTGATCCCGAACTCGGCCTCTGCACCATGGGTCGCACGGCCAAGGACGCCGACATAGTCTACGACATCTATCAGCACACAATGGATATCATTTTGCGCGCCGAGGCCCTCGGCGGCTGGCAGGCCCTGCCCTCCAGTGACATCTTCGAAATGGAATACTGGGACCTCGAACAGGCCAAGCTCAAGAAAGGCGGCAAGCCGCCCATGTTCACCGGAGAAGTCGCCCTTGTCACGGGCGCGGCCTCCGGCATCGGTAAGGCCTGCTGCGAAAGCCTCATGGCCCAGGGCGCGGCAGTCGTCGGCTTGGACCTCAGCCCCTCAATCAAGGAGACCTTCAAGAGCCAGTCCTTCTTAGGGATTCAGTGCGACATCACCGACGAAGCCGCACTGGAGCAAGCCGTTGAGGGCGCCGTCACCCATTTTGGCGGTATCGACATGCTGATACTGAACGCCGGCATGTTCCCGGGTGGCTGCCAAATCGCCGACCTGCCCACGGATCAATGGCGCAAGGTCTTCTCGGTCAACCTCGACGCCAACCTGACCCTAATGCAGCTGGTTCACCCGCTGTTCCAGTGCTCGCCAAACGGCGGCCGAGTCGTCGTCATCGGCTCCCGCAACGTCCCGGCCCCCGGCCCCGGCGCCGCCGCCTACTCCGCCTCCAAGGCCGCCCTGACCCAGTTGTCCCGCATCGCCGCATTAGAATGGGGCTCGGAAGGTATCCGCATCAACCTCCTGCACCCCGACGCCGTCTTCGACACCGGCATCTGGAGCGAAGAGGTCCTCACCTCCCGCGCCAAGCACTACAGCATGACGGTCGAGAATTACAAAACCCGCAACGTCCTCAAGACCGAAGTCGCCTCAAGCGATGTCGCCAACCTCGCCGCCGCGATGTGTGGGCCTTTGTTTGCCTGTACGACGGGGGCTCAGGTGCCAATAGATGGGGGGAATGATCGGGTTATCTAAGCGATTGCCAAGATCAATCACCAATAATCGGGATCAGATACAAATAGATCGCTAATTTGTACCTGACCCCGATTATCTTGATGCGGATCATCTTTACGTCGGGTACTACCTACCAACAACGCCAATTGACATTTATTACCAATACAACTCAGCGCTGGATAGTCCGAGCGACTGCCCGCGCCCACCGGACACCAGCACCGAGCCGTTGGGCAATAAGGTTGCCGCGTGACCCGTGCGGTCCAACGCGAGGTTATTGGCAGACGACCACGAATCCGTTGTCGGATCGTATAGTTCTGCGCTTGATAGAACAGAACTGTAGAAGTACTGACTACCTCCTACTACCAGCACCTTGCCGTTTGCTAAAAGCGTTGCCGTATGCCCGGAACGCGCGGTGACAAGGCTCGCCGCTGCGGACCATGAATCGGTTGCCGGATCATATAGTTCTGCGCTTGGAATCCCGTTACCTCCTACTACCAGCACTTTACCGTTTGCCAAAAGTGTTGCCGTATGTCCGGAACGCCCGGTGGTAAGATTCGCCGCTACGGACCATGTATCGGTTGCCGGATCATATAGTTCTGCGCTTGAAGTAGCATTTGGCCTACTATTATTGCTTACGCCACCAACAACCAGTACTTTTCCATTTGGCAACTGCGTTGCCGTATGCCATGAACGTCCATCGGCAAGACTTGCGGCCGGCGACCATGACCCAGTGACCGGATCGTATAACTCTGTACTTGAATAGTAACCAGTTCCGCCGCCAAACCCGCCAACAACAAACAGCTTACCGTTCTGTAGCAAGCTGGCAGTATGGTAACTACGTCCAGCAGAAAGAGGAGCAGCAGACGTCCAGGAATTGGCCACCGGGTCGTACAGATCGACGTCTGGCCAATAGGGCAACTTACCCCCTCCTACTACTAATACCTTTCCGTCAGCCATCAGGGTAGCGGTATGTAACTCCCGACCTATTGACAAACTTCCGGCGGAAGCCCACGAATCGGTATTCGGATCATAGAGTTGGGCTTCCGCTGGAAAAAAAGGTATCGCGCCTGGAAAGGAACCGCCCGCTACCAATACCTTGCCATTGGTCAGCAGAGTCGCGGTATGTAGGTTACGAATAACCTCCGAATCAGCCGCCAGCGTCCAAGTGTTGGCCGTGACGTTTATCGTCGCATTACCGGTAACCGCATTGGAGATAGCGGCAATCGCCGTCGTGCCCAACGCAACCCCCGTCGCCAGACCGGAGGCCGTGTTCACCGTGGCAATATTAGGATCCGCCGACGACCAGATGACGCTCGACGTGATATCCACCGAACTACTGTCGGAATAACTGCCCGTGGCCTTCAACGGCCTGGTTAGACCGACTCCGGTGATCGATGGATTAGGGCTGATTGCAATGGATTGCAGCGTCGCTGGAGTAACGGTGTAGGTGATGGAGTTCGAAACAATCGAACCCGATGTCGCGGTGATCGTAGTGGCACCGGGGGTCGCGGCGTAGGCCTGTCCCGTGCTGGGTGTGATAGTGACAACGCCAAGCACGCTGGATGCCCAGGTGACGTTTGTCGTTAAATCACTCGTGCTGGTATCGCTGAAATGCCCGGTCGCCGTAAATTGTTGCGTCAGGCCCTTCGGCTGGCTTGCTGTTGAAGGCGTGACCACGATGGACTGAAGACTGCTCACGAAAGCAACCTTCGCGATTTTCACACCCCCGCTCACCAGGACCGCTGTGACCACGCCGTTGGGGAACGCGCCTCCGGTGGTCGGCGTTGCGGCTATTACATCGCCTTCACCGATAGTAGCCGCGCCAGATACCGGACTACTATTGATATAGAGGTTCCCCCCTGTCAGGGAAACATCCGAACCGACTACCTGATCTACCACAGAGGAAGGAAAGGTGAAGATGGATGTAGGGGTAGCATCGGGAACTTGATACTCGAATGTCCCGACCATGCCGTCGCCGTCTTGATCGATCCAACCACTGATACCCGCCGCTGAAAAACTAACGCCGATGGCGCTGTATTTTGCGCTCAGGTTAGTGGCAACAACCGCCGGATTGATGTGCTGTGCCGCATTTGCCAGTGCGTCTTTGACCGTGGTGTCATCGATTACACCATTGTCAGCAAGGTCGCCCTGAAAATTGGAAATCAGGGCGCTTAGGCTTCCCGAGGTATTGCCATACACAAAAAGGCTGGAAGCTGCGGCAAGAATATTGTCCCCATCTCTTTTCTTGCTGAGATCCAAGCTGCCAAAGTCGCTATATTGGCCAGCATCGCGAATATGGAAAGCAGCCAGCACCTCGCCTTCAGCCTGGTCTCGCGCGGCCTCCACGCTCATGCCATCATCAGTGACGAGCCGCTTTATACGTTGATACGACAGCGTGGTGAGCAAATTAAGATTGAGTTCCCCGCTCACATTCAAGTCGGCGACACTCGTCAGGGTAAGTTGGCCACCAGAAATATCGCCTGTTGCCTCATCAAAATAGTAGCCATTGGCGATCAGATCAATGTATTGGCTGCTAAACGTGGAGGTTGGGGAGAAAGTACCAAGATCGGAATCGATTTGGAAAGTAAATTGCTTTCCTGTGGGAGAAAGATTGGCATCCAATTCTTGCGCAGTTACGAGGGATCCCTTTAACAAAGGTCCTTTTTGCGCGACTCCGCTCGTTGCTGTGAACGAGCCAGGGACATATATCGTGGTTTGTGAAGTGGTTTCTCCACCGCCCCCGCAGCCCGCGAATGCCAAGATAATACAAACGATCCCGCTCGCTTCTATCGCGGTTTTAAGCTGTCTCAAATATGAACGCATGGCTAGTCCCTTCTTCTCTTGGAGCATCCCTAAGGCAGGCCCTCTCGCGAGGAATTTTCCAATATTCCTTCTGCCTTGTTTGCGTGCCCTAAAGCCCTTCCCGCCGACCAAGCCGGGTTATTATATCAAAATCGATGAGAAAGCGATTCATTCTCGATCCATATCCCAGTCTGACATAACCAGGAGGATCAAGGAGTCAACACACTTGATCCTAGTAAATCATACATACGCTACTCGCCATGGAGAGATAATTGGACTCCCCTCACCTTAAACGAGAGACTGGTTGTTCTTAAAGCAACCCGATAATGGGAGTCCAAAATTTGATCTTCGCTCAATCACGGTGCGAGCCGGTAAAGGTAACAAGGACCGGGCGACACGCTTACCGGACGCCTTGATCCCTCAGCTACGCAACCACTTAACGAAAGTCGCCCAGTTACACAAAACAGATCTGCTTCAGGAAAGTGGCTATGCACCGATGCCAAACGCCTTGTATCGCAAACATCCATCTGCGTCGCAATCCCTGCGATGGCAGTTTGTATTTCCGTCATCGCAGGTACGTCCCTGGCGGGACACACGCTGGCGCGCCTTAAAGCGGGCTGTTGGTCAAGCCAGGATTATGAAACACGTGGGACCGCATACGCTTCGGCACAGCTTTGCCAGCCATCTCCTGTCCGCTGGCATCGACATACGAACGATTCAAACGCTGCTGGGCCACAGGAATATCGAAACCACGATGATCTATACACACATCAGCCCAGATCATAAGCATGTGCGCAGTCCGTTGGACCAAATGCGAAACGGATTATGCCTGCTTTCCGGGGTTCGCCCGCCTCATTGCCCGGGCGAACGTCCGGTTTCGGGAAAATTTTACGAATGTCATTTTAGGGTCGACTCCGGCCCTTGGCTAACCCTTTGATATCAAGTAAGTAACCCCCCAACACACTACTCTTGTTGGACTTGGCCGGCATCCAAAATGAATATTTTTCTTGAAATCCAATTAAAATCCAGATAGCCGGGTCAATTAAGGCTAAAATGAAGACTTTAGTTGGAATGATATTTTCAATATCCCATTAAATTCAATAATATATGATTGTGTCGGATTGTCATCTAAGGTTGGTCATCCATTCATGGTCAAGTGGTCGATTCCCGCGATTCCCGCCTTAATCATACTCATGGTACTCTGGTTCACGCTCGTCGGGTTTATGAGCGGATTTTCAGGCAGGCTACACCACTAATGGACATCGGTTAAATCATTAAGGCTAAAGACTCACAGGGGAATCATGAAAACGACGAGCATCGCCTTGGGCCTCATCGCCGCTTTCACTGTCTCGGGTTGCGCGCAATCGCCGCTCCAGCCAAGCGACTTTGAAAACCTGGCCAAAATCCCTGCCCCCAAGACCCAGGAAGAACACGACAAGACCTGCGCAACCCTGAGAACGGAAATCGCTCAGCTGTGGAATATCGCCAATAGTGCCACGAGCCCGGCAATGTATCCCTTCAAGACTCGGGTAAAGGCAAGAACGGCTGTCTCCGATGTCGAGGCAAAGGCGGCATTCGAATGCGGATTCGTTAAAGACCGCAACAGATTCGACATCTAAGCGAACGGCATCGGCTTGAAATAGCTCCAGCCGAGAACGGGAACCCCCCTACCCTGGCAACTCGGTGACCCATACGCGAAGCGGGACCTCTGGACACGGTCGGTCGCCCTCAAGAAGATGGGTTCGACTCTAGAAATACTCGCCGATGGCTCTACCGAGTTCGGCTGGGGAATCAGCGGTACGCACACCGGCCGCCTTGAGCGCCGCGAGTTTCTCGGTGGCCGTCCCCTTACCTCCCGCGATAATCGCCCCGGCATGCCCCATGCGTTTGCCTTTGGGCGCTGTTATTCCGGCGATGTAGGCCACGACGGGCTTGGGGACGTGATCCATAATGAAGGCTGCGGCCTCTTCCTCGGCCGTGCCGCCGATTTCGCCGACCATAATGATTGCCTCGGTCTGGGGGTCGTCCTGGAACCAGCGCAGACAATCGATGAAGTTCGTGCCCGGTAGCGGATCGCCACCGATACCGACGCAGGTGCTCTGCCCCACCCCGATATCTGTAGTCTGTTTGACGGCCTCGTAGGTCAGCGTGCCGGAGCGTGAGACGATGCCGATGCGGCCGGGTTTGTGGATGTAGCCCGGCATGATACCGATCTTGCAGGCGCCCGGCGTGATGATGCCGGGGCAGTTGGGGCCGATCAGGACGGCGCCGCGTTCGCGGACGACCAGATTGGCCTCCAGCATATCCAACGTCGGGATGCCCTCGGTGATACAGACAATCAGGCGCAGGCCGGCGTCGGCAGCTTCGAGAATGGCGTCCTTACAGAAAGGCGCCGGTACGTAGATCACGGTGGCCTCTGCGCCAGTCGTATCTACGGCATCGCGGACCGTGTCGAAGACCGGAAGATCGAGATGAGTACCGCCACCCTTGCCTGGCGTCACGCCACCGACCATGTAAGTGCCGTATTCGATGGCCTGTTGGGAATGAAAGGTGCCTTGCTTTCCGGTGAAACCCTGGCAGATGACGCGCGTGTCCTTGTCGATCAGGATACTCATCTGCCCTCCTCCCCGGCTAGTTGGACAATCATTTCGGCGGCCTCGGTCAGGCCACTGGCGGCATGGATACCCTCAAGGCCGCTGTTATCAAGTAGATCGCGACCGATGTCGGCGTTGGTGCCTTCGAGTCGCACGACCACGGGCACCTCGACACCGACCTCATTGACGGCCGTGATAATGCCTTCGGCAATCAGGTCACAGCGCACGATACCACCGAAGATATTGACGAGAATGCCGCGCACGTTACCGTCGGACAGAATGATCTTAAAGGCCTCGGCGACCCGCTCACTCGTAGCCGTGCCGCCCACATCGAGGAAGTTGGCCGGTTCACCGCCGACGAGCTTGATCAGGTCCATGGTCGCCATTGCAAGCCCGGCGCCATTGACCATGCAGCCGATGCTGCCTTCCAAGGCGATGTAGTTCAGGCCCCATTGACTAGCCTCTACCTCGCGGTCATCCTCCTGACGCAGGTCGCGTTGCTCGGCAAGGTCCTTGTGGCGATACAGGGCGTTGTCGTCGATATTGACCTTGGCGTCGAGACAGAGCAGCTCGCCGTCTTTAGTCACAACCAAGGGATTGATCTCGACGAGCGACAGGTCTTGCTCCTTAAAAAGCTTGCTCAGCCCGGTCGCAAGCGCCGCAAAGGCCTTGATCTGGCCGCCTTCGAGGCCCAAGCCGAATGCCAGTTGCCTACACTGGAAGGGCTGAAGGCCGACCAGGGGATGGATCTCGATCTTGAGGATCTTCTCGGGGCTTTCGTCGGCAACCTTTTCAATCTCCATCCCGCCCTTGGTCGAGGCCATGAGCACGACTCTCTGTTTCGAGCGGTCGATCACGATGCCGAGGTAAAGCTCGCGGGCGATCCCACAGGGACGCTCCACCAGAACCTCATTGACAGGCTTGCCGGCGGCGTCGGTCTGATGGGTGACGAGTTGGCTGCCGAGCAGATCGTTGATGAAGGTCACGGCCTCCGCGCGGGCCTCGATCAGCTTGACGCCGCCGGCCTTGCCCCTGGCGCCGGCGTGAGCCTGGGCCTTAATGATCCAGCTTCCACTGTCCAGGAAGGCATCCAGGGCGGCATTGATTTCGCTGGATTCTCGGATCAGTCTCGACTCGGGCACCGGCAGTCCATAGCGGGCGAACAGTGCCTTTCCCTGATATTCGTGAAGATTCATGAATAGGGTCCTGTGCTTAATTCAATATTGCCTGAAGGCGACGCGGTTTGCGGCGCAGGAAATTCAATGCTGCGTCCGCCCCACCTTGTGGATCGCGATACCGGCGACATCAAGCGCGGCCTCGTGTAACGACTCGGAAAGACTCGGATGGGCGAACATCGTCATGGCGATGTCTTCGCTGCTGCCCTGATATTGCATGACGAGTACGGCCTGTGCGATCAGTTCCGAACAATCCGGTCCGATCATATGCACCCCAAGCACGCGATCCGTTTCGGCGTCAGACAGGACCTTAATCATGCCGCGAGTGTCGCCGTGGGCCAGGGCTCGACCGTTGGCTGCAAAGGCAAAGCTACCAACTCGGTACTCAATGCCAAGGCCCTTGAGTTCCTCTTCGTTGCGCCCCACCCAGGCGATCTCAGGATCGGTATACATCACGGACGGGATCGTGCCGTAGTCGACCTGGCCATTATTCCCTGCGATGATCTCGGCGACCATAACGCCCTCTTCCGAGCCCTTGTGGGCCAACATAGGTCCGCGCACGAGATCGCCGATGGCGTAGACGCCTGGGATATTGGTCCGGCAGGTGTCATCGACAATGACCATGCCACGTGCGCCCATGCTGACGCCACAATCCACGGCCAGGACGCCTTCGCTGTTCGGTTCGCGTCCCACTGCGACTATTAGACGATCGAAACGCATCTCGTGATCGCCTTCTTCGGCATTCTGATAATGCAGCACGACCTCCTCACCCTCGACGCGACTGCCGACCACTCGCGCGCCAAGCCGGATATCCAGGCCCTGCTTCGTGAAATAGCGCAATCCTTCTTTGGCGATCTGGTGATCGGCCATGAAAAGGAATTCTTCTTGGGCCTCAATCAAAGTAACCTCGCTGCCCAGGCGACGCCAGACACTGCCGAGTTCAAGGCCGATGACCCCGGCTCCGATAACACCGACACGCTCTGGCACGGAATCGAATGACAAGGCGCCTGTTGAATCGACAATGTATTTTCCATCTAGGCGGGCAACGGACAAATTCGTGGAACGTGAGCCGATTGCGAGGATGACGTTTTCGGCCTCGAGCATCTGCGTAACCTCGCCGTCGTCACCCAGGACTTCGACATGCCGATTTGCCAACAAACGCCCACGACCGCAGATCAAGTCGACACCGTTGGCCTTGAGCAGGCCCGACACCCCCTGATTGAGCGTCTCGACGATCTTGCGCTTCCTAGCCATCATGGCGGACAGATCAAGCGAGACCTCGGGGATCACCAAGCCATGTTGCGCAAACTCACCACGGCTTCGCTCATAAAGGGCGGAGGATTCGAGCAGGGCCTTGGAGGGGATACAACCCACGTTCAGGCAGGTTCCACCGAGCGCGGGCTTGCCGGCATCGTTTCGCCAGTCGTCTATACATACGGTGTTGAGCCCTAACTGAGCGCAACGGATCGCCGAGACATAGCCCGCAGGTCCCGCCCCGATCACGATGACATCGATTTTATCGGCCATTTCCTTAGACATCCAACAATATGCGCGCGGGGTCTTCGAGCAGCTCCTTGATGGTCACAAGGAAACGCACGGCGCCACTGCCATCAATAATCCTGTGATCATAGGACAAAGCGAGATACATCATGGGCCTCGCCTCAATCTTGCCATCAATGACAACGGCGCGTTGTTCGATTTTATGCATGCCCAGGATGGCACTCTGAGGCGGATTGATGATCGGTGTCGAAAGCAGCGAACCGAAGACACCACCATTGGTGATCGTAAAGGTGCCGCCACTGATTTCCTCCATGTCGAGCTTGCCTTCGCCCGCCCGGGTCGCAAAATCAGAGATTTTGCCCTCGATCTCCGCCATAGAGAGTCCATCGACATCCCTGAGCACCGGGACCACGAGGCCGCGTGATGATGCCACGGCAACACCAATATCGTGGTAGTCGTGATAGACGATATCCTCACCATCTATAGACGCATTGATCTCGGGAAAACGCGCCAGAGCCTCGGTGGCGGCACGGATGAAGAAGGACATGAAGCCCAGGCGGACGCCATGACGCTTCTCGAATGATTCCTTGTAGCGGCTACGCAATTCCATAACCGGCGCCATATTGATCTCGTTGAAGGTCGTCAGTATGGCTGCCGTATGCTGAACCTCGACGAGTCGTTCCGCGATACGAGCCCTCAGGCGCGTCATGGGGACTCTTCTATCTTGTCTGGGTTGCCGTCCGGAGGCTTGTCCAGCCGCGGCTGTCGTATCAATCCGGTCAGTAGCGGCTTGCTGCGGCGCAGGTGCGGTCCCGGTGGGCGTCTGCATGACGTCCTCCTTGAGAATTCGCCCTTGCTTGCCGGTACCGACAATGGCATTGGGATCAAGTCCCTGCTCCTCGATGCGCCGACGTGCCGATGGGGTCATGGATGGGGCCTTATCGCTCTGCTCCGGCGCTGCGGCAGATTCAGCATCGGCAGCGGGAGTATCAAGGCTTTCCACAGGCTCGAACTCGCCCATGATCTCACCGGAAAACACGGTAGCGCCAAGCTCGGCGCGAATATTCGTGAGTCGTCCCCTGCTCGGCGCCGGCACCTCGAACATCACCTTATCGGTCTCGACCTCGGCGATGACCTCGTCGCGGTCGAAGGTATCACCGGGCTGCTTGCGCCATGCGGCCACGCGCCCATCTGCGACAGACTCTGGAAAACTCGGCACCTTGATTTCTTTCGTCATGCTCCTCCGCCTTGATTTTACACTTTTATGAGGTTTGGCTTGCGGCCATGGCCGTGATCAAGATGCGGTCCGGGCCCTGTCTACCTGAATATTTTCGTCGCCGTCCACTTGTCTCGCCTGCTGCGTGCTTCCCAGCGCATCTTCCAGCAATTGGCAGAGCTGGCGAATATGTAACATCGGATAGCCCACCGCAGGCGCAGCCGAGGACGGCCGACCAGCATAGACCAGCCGATCATCAGACCCCAGCAAGGAACGGATGTGATGTTGACTGGAATACCAAGCCCCTTGATTCATCGGTTCTTCCTGACACCACACGATGTCATGCGCCATCGGATAGCTATCCAAGATGGTCTTCAAATCTACGCTTGGAAATGGGTAGAGCTGCTCGACTCGAACGATGGCTACATCCTTACGGCCGTCCTGACGACGCTTTTCGAGCAGGTCGAAAAAGACCTTGCCGCTACAGATAACAACCCGCGACACTTCGTCGGCATTGACCTCGTCAATTTCCGGAATAACGTTCTGATATCCACCCTGGGTCAAATCCTCAAGGCTGCTGACCGAAAGCTTGTGACGCAACAGACTCTTGGGCGTGAAGACTATCAGAGGTTTTCTGCAGTCGATATGCATTTGGCGGCGCAGCATGTGAAACATCTGGGCCGGCGTAGTGGGAATACAGATCTGGATATTGTGCTCGGCACAGAGCTGAAGATAGCGTTCGAGCCTAGCCGAAGAGTGTTCGGGCCCCTGCCCTTCATAGCCATGCGGCAGAAACACAACGAGCCCGCACAGGCGATTCCACTTTTGCTCTCCGGCACTGATAAATTGATCAAACACGACCTGGGCGTTGTTGGCGAAGTCGCCGAACTGGGCCTCCCAGATGACTAGCGTGCCGGGGTCCGTCGTTGCATATCCGTATTCGAAGGCCAGAACCGCCTCCTCGGAAAGCAGCGAGTTGGTCACCATAAACTCGGGCTGGTCGTCGCGCAGATGCCGTAACGGGACATAGACGCCGCCTGTCTGCATGTTGTAGACCGAGGCATGGCGGTGAAAAAAAGCGCCGCGCGCCGTATCCTGGCCCGACAAGCGAACCGGGAATCCCTCGTCGAGCAAAGTAGCGTAAGCAAGGTTTTCAGCACAGCCCCAATCGATAGGTAGGGCTCCAGCGACCATCTTCCGACGGTCGTCAAAGATCTTTGCGACAGCCTTATGCAGTTCGAATTTCTTGGGCAGACGCAGCATCCGAGCCGTCAGCTCGCGGATCCTCTCCAGATCGACCATAGTCCCTACCGGCGTCATCGGTATGTCTCCATGGAAGGCCTGCCATTGCTGACTACCGGTGTCCCAGGGCGGCATATTAACGACCAGTTGCGGCGCGACACACTCGCCGTCATCCAAAGACTGCCGGTAGCGGTCGATGAAGACCTCCAAATCCTGATCATTAACGACACCGCCTTCGATCAAACGTCGCCCATATTGCTGACCAATCGTCGGCAAGGCGCGTATGGTCCGATACATCATCGGTTGGGTCACCGACGGTTCATCGGCCTCGCTATGACCATGCCGCCGATAACAGACCAGATCGATGACAACATCCTTGCGATAACGCATGCGATATTCGAGGGCCAGGCCGGCAACGAAGACCACGGCCTCGGGATCATCACCATTGACGTGAAACACCGGGGCGTTCACCATCCGGGCCACATCACTGCAATATAGGGATGAGCGCGCATCCCGCTTATTGCTCGTCGTAAATCCAATCTGATTATCGATAATGATATGAATACTGCCCTTGGTCGAATAGCCTCTCGACTTGGACATATTGATCGTCTCCATGACGACGCCCTGCCCCGAAAAGGCTGCGTCGCCGTGGATTAAAATGGGTACAACTTGATCGCCGCTGCCGTCCTTGCGTCTGACCTGGCGGGCGCGGACAGAACCTTCAACCACCGGCGAGGCAATTTCCAGATGCGACGGGTTAAAAGCCAGGGCCAGATGGACGACGCCATGTTCGGTCTCAATATTGGATGAAAAACCCTGGTGATACTTGACGTCGCCGGAACGCTCTTGATCGTCGATCTTGCCCTCGAACTCGAGGAATAGATCCGCAGGTGACTTACCAAGAATATTGACCAGCACATTCAGGCGACCGCGATGAGCCATACCGATCGCGACCTCCTGTACGCCAAGAAGCGCTCCCCGACCGATGAGGGTATCGATCATGGGTATCAGGGATTCGGCGCCTTCGAGGGAAAATCGCTTCTGCCCCACGTAACGGCTGTGCAGATAACGCTCTAAAGTTTCCGCGGCCGTCAGGCGAAACAGGAGGTCCCGCTGTTCCTGCTCACCCGGATCACGAGCCAGAAAATGTTGTTCGAGTTGCTGACGCAACCATAGTTTTTCGCTGCGATCGGGAATGAACTTGTATTCAACACCAAGGGATTCACAATAGACCTCTCGGAGCAGCGCGATGATGTCCTTCAGGGGAGCACGATCCAGCCTACCGAGACCTTCGGCATTAAATTCCGTCTCAAGATCATCTTCCGAAAGCCCATGGTATTCGAGACCGAGCTCCACGATGTCGGGAATATCGCGTAGCCCGAGAGGATCGATCGCCGCCATCAGATGACCGAGTTCACGGTAGGCGTCAATCAGTTGGCGAACCGATAGGTCGCGCCATAGAGATTCAGGAGGGATATTTGACGTTCTGTCGGGCTCACTGCATTGATGAAGCGAACCGGATACGGGGGCATGTTGATCAACCTGTGGCACAGTGGCTGAGAGACCTGCATCACCTGACAAGTCCTTTTGAAAATACTCACGCCACGATGCCGGTAACGCATCCGGAGTGGCCAGATAGGTCGTATAAAGTGCCTCGAGATAGTCTACGCTTACTCCGGACAGAGGGTCCAAAGAAACGGAAAGGGGGCCATGACTTGATTTATCATCCATATGCTTTCTGTCGCCGCTGCTAGTCTTCTCTTACGCGAAGGCAACTTTCATGCCGACACTTCACCCTCCAGACTATCTCGTTTCGTATAGACCCAATATTGTTTACGGCAGCTTAGGCGGAAAGCACCAATTTTTCCTTGATCTGTTCAGCCAAAGAGACATCCCCACGCGCTTCACAGATAGCCACCATCGTAAGTAAGGCACGCCGATTATCAGGCATGCGTTCGATGATGGCGCGACACTCTACTTCAGCCTCGGAGAATTTCTCATCCGACAGATATGCTTTGGCAAGGCCGAGATGGGCATATAGATCAAATCCGATCCTTAGACTCCGATGGTAATAGCGCTCAGCCTCATCGAATCGCCCCAAGACGAGACAAGCATCACCCACGCGGGTATAGAGATTCTGGTTTTCGGGTTCAAGGTTTAGGACCCGCAGCCAGCACTCAATCGCCTGATCGAGCTGCTGCATACCGCGATAACAGTTACCCATGCCGTAGAGCGCGAAGGGATTATTGGCATCATAGACAAGCGTGCGCTTGTAATAGCGCAAGGCGTCTTCAAATCGTTTATGGCGCTGATGAATATTACCCATCATGGTCAAAACGGCGACATTGCCCCCGTTGATGGACAAGTAAGACCTGAAACACTCCATGGCGGTCTCATCGTCGCCCTTCTTGTAACACAGGTTGCCCAGACCGAGATTGGCGTATAGCTCGTTCCCACCCATCGACAGCGCCTTGCGATAGAGCTGCTCGGCCTCCTGCAATCGATCCTGGCGACGAAAGGAGTCCGCCAGGCGCACCATGACAAGGGTATCGCCCGGCTTGCATTCCAGATAGCGCCGCCAAAACGATACGGCATGATCGTGCCGCTGCAATCCGCGGTAGGCATTACCCATACCGCGAAGCGCGAAGACGTTCTCGGGGTCAACTTCGAGGAGTTGCTCGTAATAATTGATCGCGTCGTCAAAACGCTTCAATTTCCGGCACACATCCCCTAGGCCAACCAAGACATAGGCATTGGTGTCGGCCAGCGCATATGCCTCCAGAAAGGCCGCCTCGGCATCACGGTAGCGTCGTTTGTTGAGCAACGCATACCCCTTCCGAGACAACTTCACAATATTTTTCGCATCATCCGTCACAAGCACGCCTCCATGTGATTCATATTTCGAT
Organism: uncultured Gammaproteobacteria bacterium; assembly: GCA_964487925.1. Lineage (GTDB taxonomy): Bacteria > Pseudomonadota > Gammaproteobacteria > SZUA-140 > SZUA-140 > RI-283. The sequence goes on along the minus strand of CAZASZ010000013.1, from coordinate 13,839 downwards.
TCCCAAATGCGTACGCGTATATGTCAGCGTATATCTCGCTGATATTAATATTCATAGGCCTTTCTCATAACAGACGCGTCCCATTTTACCGAAGGACTAAATCTCTTGATCATTAAAGCTATAATACCTGCAGTCAGGGATGATGCAAGCACCCATTAGTTACTGATTCATACCCACTTTAGATATGTGATGTTTTTGAGCCCATAAAGGTTCCATCCCGTATCAACGTCACAAAGGCCAAGGCATATTCGCGTTCGTCCGAGACGCTCACATGCGCCTCCCCAATACCCAGGTCGGCCAACATCTTTCCTGCGGCCCCATGGAACGACAGTATAGGTCGTCCCAGGGCATCATGATCGAGACTGATGTCACACATCGCGATACCTTTGCGGAAACCGGTCCCCATTGCCTTGGCCGCCGCCTCTTTGACAGCAAAACGTTTAGCCAGAAAGACATCCTTCCTGTTGACGCCGTCAAGATCCCGGAATTCCCCGCTGTTGAGGATTCGACGTGCGAATCGATCGCCAAAACGATGCAGTGCAGCCGTAATTCTAGGGATGTGGACGATATCCGTTCCGATCCCGTGAATCACCGACGCGCCTCGCACATAATACGTTTCATTGTGGCAACGGCCTCGCCCAAGCCGGTAAACAAGGCGCGAGCAATGATTGCATGGCCAATATTAAGCTCCTCAACCCCGTGGATAGCGGCGATTGCAGCTACATTGTGGTAATGCAGTCCATGGCCGGCGTTAACCTGTAGCCCGGCCTTTCGTCCCTGTTCCGCAGCCATAACGATACGTTCAAGCTCATTGGCCTCAATCTCCTGGTTTGCGGCATCGGCGTAATGCCCGGTATGCAGTTCGATCGAATGACATCCGGTCTCTGCGGCGGCCTTGATCTGAGCAGGGTCGGGATCGATGAACAGGGAGACCACGCAACCGGCATTCGCCAGTCGCTCGCAACCCGACCGAATTCGATCGATCTGAGACAGTACATCGAGTCCGCCTTCGGTCGTCAGCTCTTCACGTCGCTCGGGAACCAGACAGCAATCATGCGGTGCAAGGACTTCTGCGAAGGCCAACATCTCATCGGTAACCGCCATCTCGAGATTCATGCGGGTCTGCAGCACAGACTTGATCATATGCACATCGCGTTCTTGGATATGACGACGATCCTCGCGCAGATGTAGCGTAATGGAGTCCCCACCCGACTGCTCGGCCAATATGGCGGCCTGAACGGGGTCAGGATAACGGGTTCCCCTGGACTGCCGGACCGTGGCTATATGATCGATATTGACGCCTAACCGAATCTGTTTTGCTGCACTCAACGAAGACTTCTCCAATGTACTTTAAATAGCATAGTGACGAACTGGCACGACGAGTTACCCCGCACGGGTTCGATGATGTAAAAAGGCCTTGAACACCTCCCGGCTGTTCAATGGACGGTGACCAATGTACTCGGACAGGATAAAGCGCATCAACCGCTTTGCCTCCTTCAGATCCGGCTCCCGCACCATTTGGCCCGCACGCAGACCTATCAGCGTACGGCCTGAAACCATGACACCTTCGTGGGCCGCGATAGCGCCCCCAGTCGGGCCTGCGCTCCGAACAATACCGATATCATGACGATAGAGATAGGACCCATTCCCGTCAACGTGTACGCCGGTATCCGATTCGTGCTCCAAATCCAGCCCATACCCCATACGCTGCAGCAACTGGACTTCAAACCACCTAAGCCGTTGTTGTATCGCGGTATCATTGGCATCCGCCGCCGACAGACCCGCCATGACTTCGGCATATAGCAAAAATATCTCGGGACAAGGGGCGTGGCGGGGCAGGAGACGTACAAGCAGTTCGTTGATATACAGGCCACTAAATAATACTTGCCCCTGAAGAAGCCAGGGTGGCAGTGTGGCCTCGGCACGGTTCAAAGTACCCATATCACCCTTACCGCACCAACTCACCGCCAATGGTTGAAAAAGTTGGTTCACGCAGGCGGCCCTTGAACGCGGACGCCTTGCTCCTCGAGCCACAAGGGCAATTCGGCCGTTGTCCATGGTCAACAGATCGGCGATCAGACTGGAATCCCGATAAGGTCGCCGATGCAGGACATAGGCGGCCTCCAGCGTCGACGCATCAGGTCCCCTACTCGCCATCGTCAGACGACGGGTGCGCGGATCATATCAGCGGACCCCGATATCGCCGCAGCATGCTATCCATGTTCACCGTAACCAAATCGCCTCAGGGCACGCTCGTCGTCCGTCCAACCCTCCCGCACCTTAACCCAGAGTTGGAGGAACACCTGTTTACCGAACATGACCTCCATGTCCTTTCTTGCCTGAATACCAATATCCTTGAGTCGGGCCCCTTGATTGCCGATCACCATGGCCTTGTGGGCAGCCCGCTCCACCCAGATCAGGGCCGAGACTTCAATTATCTCCGCGCCATCCTGAAAGCTCTCGATCTCCACGGTCAGGGCATAGGGCAACTCTTGACCCAATTGCCGCATGAGTTTTTCACGTACGATTTCGGCGGCCAGGAAGCGCTCGCTTCGATCGGTGATTTGATCATCGGGAAATAACGCCGGTGCTTGCGGTAGAAGCTGTGTAACCATATCCTCGAGTTCGTCAACATACTTGCCCTGGCGGGCCGAAATAGGAATCATGGCATGAAATGGGTAGCGGCTTGAGTGCCGCTCCAGCACGGGTAGGAGTTTTTGCTTGTCGGCGATACGATCCACCTTATTGATGACAAGGATCACAGGTTTACTGACGTCGCTCAGATACCCCAGTATCAGTTCCTCTTCCTCGCCCCATTTGGCGCCTTCAACAATCATCACGATAACATCGACGTCGTGAAACACACTGTGGGCCGCACGGTTCATCGCGCGATTGATGGCGCGCCCACCATGTTTGTGAATCCCCGGGGTGTCTACATAGATAACTTGACTGTCGTCCCCAGTCTTGATTCCGATGATCTGATGGCGTGTCGTTTGAGGTTTATGGGTCGTGATGCTGATTTTTTGACCAAGGATACGATTCAGCAGCGTCGATTTACCCGCATTTGGACGCCCCACGAGCGCCACATAACCGACGTGCATCAGCGCTTGTACGCTCGAGTCAGTCACGACGATCAAATCCCGCGTTGTTCAGTAATAGCTCAAGGGCGTGGCCCGCAGCATCCTGTTCCGCTCGACGGCGGCTGCTGCCCCGCCCCTTAACGGGTTCCGCGATACCGGGCAGATGACAACTCACATAAAACTCCTGCATCGGCGGTGCCCCTTCGGTTTCGGTCAGACGGTATTCTGGAAGCCCGTCGCCGCCCGACTGCAACAATTCCTGGAGGCGGGTCTTAGGGTCCTTACGAGCCTTTTCGACCGTCAATCCGGCCAGCCTGGATTTAAATATCTCCAGAATCAATGCGCGACTGGCGACAGCCCCGCTATCCAGATGAACAGCACCAATAATGGCCTCCAGTGCGCCGGCCAGAATAGAGTCGCGCTGAACGCCGCCACTGCGCAGTTCCCCTGGCCCTAGGAGCAGGCTCTCGCCAAGCTCGAGATCACGCGCCAATGCAGCGAGACTCTCGCCTTTAACGAGATGTGCCCGCAAGCGACTCAGCGCCCCTTCACCTTGATCTGGAAAACGTTGGTAGAGGTCTGCGGCGATCACGTAGCCAAGTACGGCATCGCCCAAATATTCGAGCCGCTCATTGTTTCGGCTACCCACACTCCGATGGCTTAACGCCAAATTCAATAGAGCTTCATCGGCAAAGGTATAGCCTAGCCGGGAGCATAAGCGCCGCAGTGACATCTGACGAATGCTATAACTCGACACTGTTGTCAAAGTGAACTATCAGGTCGATATTGCCTACGAATGGTTTGCGCACCTCGTATTCGACCTTAAGCTTGGCACGCTTGCCCTCCATCTCGATCGAAATGGTATCTTTGCTGAGATCGATGTCATTCACGTTGAACTGGCGCAATAGTCGGGCGCGAACACCCGCCTTGGTCACCCTAGAATTGGGGGTTCTCTCCGCAGCGACGTTCCTGAGGGAGGACACGACACTGTAGTGCTGAATATAGACGGGTACAAGCTTGATAACCACGCTAAATATCAGGGCTAATACCACCAGCACGCCGAGTAAAGCCAATAAGGTCATACCGGACTGTGTGGCTCGCTGAGTAGGTTGTGGCATTGGCATTTCCTCTATTTAATCCTCGAGCCAAGACGTCCCCAGGTAACGCCGCCTTTAGTCTTGTCCCAATTCATCCATATCATGAAGGCTCTGCCGACAAGGTTTGCTTCGGGTACAGTACCCCAAAAACGGCTGTCGTTACTGTTATCCCGGTTGTCGCCCATCACAAAATAACGCCCCTTGGGCACCTCAAAATCACCCTCAACGAGTTTCCTGCTGGTCTGAATCAGAATCTGATGGTTCACCTCTCCGAGATGCTCCTCGCGTAGGCTCGCACCCGTGACCTGCAGGCCCTGGCCCATACCAGTATAGACCCCCAAAGACTTCTGCGGAACGCGTTCACCATTTATGAAGATCGTCTTGTTCTCATAGTGCACATGATCACCGGGAAGACCGACGATCCGTTTGATGTAATCAACGGACGGGTCCCGAGGATAACGAAAAACAACAACATCACCTCTCTCGGGCTCGCCGACCTCAATCACCTTGACGCCGAACAACGGCAGCCGAACCCCATACGAGAACTTGTTGACGAGGATAAAATCCCCAACCAACAGCGTGGGCAACATCGAGCCCGACGGTATCCGGAAAGGCTCGACGAGAAAGGATCGGATGATGAGCACCACAAGTATGATCGGGAAAAAGGACTTGGCATACTCGACAAGGACCGGTGTGCGTTCCTCCGGTTCAATAGCGCCTTCAGGCGCCCTAGCCGTCCGGTGTCGCGCAAATACCAGCGCATCGACTACCCAAATAACACCACTCAGGATAAGGGCGAGCAGCATCATGGCCTGAAAATCAAAGTTCATGTCTTTTTTCCTGTGTGTAATACCGCCAGAAAGGCGTCCTGTGGTATCTCAACCGAACCCAACTGTTTCATTCGTTTCTTGCCGGCCTTCTGCTTTTCGAGCAACTTTCGCTTTCGCGTAATATCACCACCGTAGCACTTAGCCGTCACATTCTTGCGTAAGGCCTTAACCGTTTCTCTGGCGATGATTTTGGCGCCGATCGTTGCTTGAACGGCGACATCGAACATCTGCCTGGGGATTAACTCTCGCATCTTTGCCGTCAACTCGCGACCACGTTGGTTCGCCCGGTCACGGTGTACGATATAAGACAGAGCGTCAACCCGCTCGCCATTAATCAACAGATCAAGACGCACCAGGTCGGCTGCGTGAAAACGCTGAAAGTTATAGTCTAGCGAGGCGTATCCGCGGCTAACCGACTTCAGGCGGTCATAAAAATCAATGACCATCTCGCTCATCGGCAGCTCGAAACTCAAGGCCACCTGCTGGCCGTGATAAAGCATTTTTTTCTGCACGCCACGCTTCTCGATGCAGAGTGTAATGACGGCACCCAGATAATCAGGTGGCACTAGGATTTCGGTCTGAATAATCGGCTCCCGGATCTCAGCAATACGCCCCACTTCGGGGAGACGGGATGGGTTGTCTATAAGCACAACCTCCCCCGAGGTCAGCATGACTTCATAAACAACGGTCGGCGCCGTTGATATCAGATCAATATCATACTCCCGTTCAAGGCGCTCCTGGATGATCTCCATATGGAGCATCCCCAGGAAACCACAACGGAATCCGAAGCCTAGGGCCTGAGAGGTTTCCGGTTCGTAGAATAGGGCGGCATCGTTTAGCCTCAGCTTGGCCAAGGCCTCGCGCAGGGACTCATAGTCCTCGGCGCTAATCGGAAAGAGTCCGGCAAATACCTGGGGCTTTATCTCCTTGAATCCGGGCAATGGTTCCGCGACTGGGTTCTGAGTCAAGGTCAGAGTATCGCCAACCGGCGCACCATCGACCTCCTTGATCCCAGCGATTACAAACCCGACCTCACCGGCGCCAAGCTTACCTGTCGCCAAGGCCTTGGGCGTAAAAATCCCCACCTGCGTCACGGGGTAACTACGGCCCGTCGACATGACAGTGACCTTACCGCCAACGTTCAGACAACCATCCATGACCCTGACCAGTGAAACCACACCCAGATAATTATCAAACCAGGAGTCAATGATCAGTGCACGAAATGGTCCATCCGAATCCCCTATTGGCGCCGGAATGCGAGTGATGAGCCCCTCGAGAAGGTCCTCCACCCCCGCACCGGTTTTGGCGCTGACCGACATGGCCTCGCTGGCATCGATCCCGATGATCTCCTCGATCTCCTGACAGACCCTGTCCGGATCAGCCGTGGGCAAATCGATCTTGTTGAGGACCGGAATGACCTCGAGTCCCTGCTCTATCGCCGTATAACAGTTGGCGACCGTCTGGGCCTCGACACCCTGAGAAGCATCGACCACGAGCAAGGCCCCCTCGCAGGCGGCCAGAGACCTCGAAACCTCGTAGGAAAAATCCACGTGTCCCGGCGTATCGATGAAATTCAGCAGATAGGTTTTTCCATCCCGTGTCCGATAATTTAAAGACACGCTCTGTGCCTTAATGGTGATCCCGCGCTCCCGTTCCAAATCCATAGAATCGAGGACCTGTGCAGACATCTCGCGATCACTCAACCCCCCACATAACTGGATCAGCCTATCGGCCAACGTGGACTTGCCGTGATCAATATGAGCGATAATGGAAAAGTTTCGAATATGTTGCACGATGCCTCAGGCCAATGGCGAGAACCTACCTCAACACTGCACCCGCTACAGCTGAGATAGGTTCGAGTATCCCCGTAATAGATACAGGGGGCATATAATGCCCCCTGTCTAATACGTCATTCTACCCGCATCGTGGCGGAATGAGAATCATCCTGACTCGGTCTACTCGCTCTTACCAATTTTCAGGGCCAGGAACCTCGGACTGCCATCACGTTGAATCAGTATTCGCGCGGGGCGGCCCTCAGGTAGCGCATCGATAACTTTCGCCAACTGATCGGTCGATGAGATGTCCTCGCCATTCACTTGGATAATCACATCACCCTGCGAGATACCGGCTCGAGCCGCGCTCCCTTCATCTGCACGCTCAACATAGACCCCGCTCTCCAGCGTGGACTTGTCTTTTTGCTCTTGCGTCAGTTCTGAAACAACGATGCCTATACGCTTTATCCGACGCTCCGTATGTCCGTCCGGTCCCGCCAAGGCAATATCCTCAGAAGCTGGCAATTCGCTCAGTGTTACAGACAAGGTCATTGGCTTCGCGTCACGGATGATCTCGACATCCACGCGACTGCCCACCTTGCTGCTGCCGACGATGGGCGGCAGAGCTGACGAACGAGGAATATCACCCGCATTGAACTTGACGATGATATCGCCCACCTTGAACCCGGCCTTTGCAGCAGGACTATCGGGCATGACCCTGGCCACCAGGGCGCCCTTAGGCTTGTCCATACCGAAAGACTCCGCCAGCTCTCGCGTCACGTCCTGGATCAAGACGCCTAACCAGCCACGCGTGACATGCCCGGTCTCTTTAATCTGTTCAACCACATTCATCGCCAGATCTATAGGAATGGCGAACGACAAACCCATATAACCACCGGTCCGGCTATAGATCTGGGAGTTAATGCCAACAACCTCTCCGTCCAGGTTATACAAAGGACCGCCCGAATTACCGGGGTTGATGGCCACGTCGGTCTGAATGAAAGGCGTATAGTTCTCATTCGGCAGACTACGGCCGATCGCACTGACGATACCCGCCGTCACTGAATGGTCCAGGCCAAAAGGTGACCCAATCGCTAGCACCCAGTTGCCAGGCTTCATTTCCGAGGACTTTCCTATACGCGCCACGGTCAGGTCATCGGCATCGATCTTCAGCAATGCCACGTCGCTGCGATCATCCGAGCCAACGATCTTGGCAGGGAATTCCCTGCGGTCCGGAAGCCGCACGGTGACCTCGTCGGCATCCTTGATGACATGGGTGTTCGTTAAGATATAGCCGTCTGTAGAGATCACGAAACCGGAGCCCAGAGACTTGCGATCCTGGTCACCGTGAGGGCCCATCGGGCCCCCGTCACCAAAGAATTTCTTCAAAAAATCCTCCATCGACGGATTCATCCCGTGCGGAATGGAGAGCTTGCTTTCATCGACCTTCTGCGTCGTACTGATATTAACGACGGCAGGACTACTCTTCTCAACCAGGTCCGAGAAATCAGGCAACCCGGCCAAGGAACGCGCATGAACAACTGAAATCGATCCCACCAACAATAGGCAGCAGGCCAGCATACCCCTGAGAAACCTTTGTGAAACCGGGACCCCGGTGCGGTTCAAATCAACATCCTGCCTGATGTAACCTCGTAGTAACTGAGTCAAAATGACTTTACTCCTTATGAATAGTCCACTGAGAAAAACCCGCAGCGCGAGTCAATTCGACCATATGAGCCTGATAACGCGGATCCGCGGACATATGTCGGGAATATCGCCTCAGGCCCATGACTGCCAGACCTAGCCCCACCAGCCCGCCCAGGATACTGGCGCCTTCTCCCTCGGCGCTCATAACATGGGGTTGAAGAGACTCACCGATCAGAGCTCCGATAATCATCAGAGCTAAAGGGAATGCATATGCGACTACGGATCCCCTGACTAGAAGACCGTCCTCAATCGCGACCAGGACCTGATCGCCGACAGATACCGACAACCGATTTTCCAACTTCAGTCGCAATGGCCGTGTTGAAAAGACCCGGGAAAGGATGCCACTACCACAGGATTTGTTAGCCGAGCATTGCCCACAGGCGGTTTGGCGCTCAACTTCGACCCAGGCGTAGCCACCTTCCAGGTCGGTGACACGAGCGGATTCCGTCAGCATGGAACGACAGCCTCCCTTGGACAACCCAGATTAATTAGAGAACATACCGAAGTGAATTCCCACAGCCGAATTCTGCCCGTCTCGCAATAGCCGAAACACGTTTGTACGATTGAAATAGGGTCTGGTTGGCTATGCTTAACGTGGGGACGTGTATGTGGCAAGGCTGATATGCGCCAACATATCGCTCTGCCCCACGCCCGCGGAATAACGGCCATAATTGACGAGATAGTCATATAGGTCCGCTGCTTCCGTTGGATAGCTCATACTAGAGCCATCATCAAACTGGGACAATGTGCTAGCTCCACCCATCGAGGTCAACATGGGGCGCGCTACTGAGGAGGGTGCGCTCCCCGTGGAAGCCAATGCCAAGCTTGGCCGGTTGGAACGAGTCAGATTGCCAGGCGCCGCATTGCTCTCAGCGATTGGCTGTTCAACCTTTGCCGTGACAATAGGCGCAATTGATACAGGGGAATCGGTTTGGCCCAGATTAAAAACCGCGACCGCCGATAATGAGGCCGCCATGGCAAACCCTGCCGCAGCGCCAAAACGAAAACGCGCATGCTCACGGGCGACTGTCTTCTTCGGTTGACTCGTGGGTTTATGTTGCTCTCTAGTAACCGAGGAGTGACTGGAGAAATGACCGGGCAATAGGTAGGCGGGCTCGGATTCCAGCGCCATAGAGACGCGTGAGGAAAAAGAGGTGTCTATGCGATCCGGCAAAGATTTTCGCAAGGCATCTCCAATCAGGTGATAGCCATGCCATTGAGTAAGCCCATCGCCAGTCTGGCCAATCTCGCGCAAGATCGCTGCGCCCTTATCAGCATCACACTCGCCATCAATCAACATCGACAACATTTCAGGATCATGCTTCGTCATCGCCATACTCCAAATACTCACGGTCAATCCAACAAGGGGCCCAGTTTTTTCTGTATCGCATCCCGGGCACGGAAGATCCTAGATCGCACCGTCCCTACAGGACAATTCATTCGCTGCGCAATCTCGTCATAACTTAACCCTTCGAGTTCGCGCATCATGATCGCGTCCCTCAATTCCTTGGGCAAGCGCTCAATCGCGCTGATGACGACTCGTTCAACCTCATCCCGATCGTAAATACGGTCCGGGGTCGCCATATCCTTAAGCTCGGTTCCACCGTCAATATATTCGGCATCATGGGCATCTATATCTACCCCCGGCGGTCTCCTGCCCTGGGCGATCAGGTAATTCTTTGCTGTATTGACGCCTATCCGATAGAGCCAAGTATAAAAGGCACTCTCCCCTCTAAAGCTCGGCAATGCCCTATATGCCTTAATGAAGGCCTCCTGGGCAACATCGAATACTTCATCAGAATCGTGCACATAACGCGAGATCAATTTAACTAGCCGATGCTGGTACTTCTGGACAAGCAGGTCAAAAGCCTTCTTGTCACCACGCTGAACCCGCTCTACAAGCTGTTGATCGACATGACTGTCACCCATTCAGGCTAATCTCCCCTGCATGGGCCCATGTCCCTGCGTACATGAAAATAGACAGGCACTCCCGGAATTAGTTCCAAAAAATTTCATCTACAGATGCTATCCAGCCCTTGGGCATCATCCAAATGATCAATGATGTGGATGAATGGAAAGCTGGCAATGATAGCATCGCTTGCGCAAAAGCGCTTTATAATCGGGGAAGGGGGTCCGAGGAGCTGTTATGCTTTTGAGTCTGGGAGGGTGACCTTGGCGACGGCCAGCTTAATAGCGTCATCGATATCACGTTCCATGGCGACAATGGTGGTCTCCGCCATGTAGAAGTGGGCATCAACCGCATTCCGGATATACCATGCAGGTAAACGATTAAGCGCGATACAAGCGGCATCGGCAACTTGAGCCGCGCTTAGATCTTCGGTGGACTCCATGAGCCGCTTGAGCACCGCCCGCTCATAGTAATTGCCTATCTCAGAGAGAGGCTCCAAGATATCGAATTCGTGAAACTTGTGAGGGGGTCGCATTGTTACTCCTTATTATTTTTTGTAGGTATCACATGCGGTTGATCTGAATAGCAGACTAAATCTATATCGTATTAAATCCCGTTTTCTTGAGGCACAACGTGAGCAAACAACACCTTAGTGACATCCTCATCATAGGCAGCGGCGCAGCGGGACTAACGCTGGCCCTGAGATTGGCTCGACACTACCGAATCGCGCTGATCGCCAAGGAAAAGCTAACGGAAGGCGCAACCTATTACGCCCAAGGCGGTGTCAGCGTGGTACTCGACAAGGACGACTCGACGTCATCCCATATCGCCGACACACTGGACGCCGGCGCTGGGCTCTGCGAACCGGAGGTCGTGCGCTTCACCGTGGAGCGCGCGCGCGACTGTATTCAATGGCTGGTTGACAGCGGAGTGCCATTTACCCAGGAGCAAGGAACGGACGGCAAGACTCACTTTCACCTCACTCGCGAGGGTGGGCACAGTCATCGGCGCATCATTCACGCCGCTGATGCCACTGGCCAGGCCATCGAGAACACATTGGTAGCGCGAGCTAAAGCGCACCCCAACATCGAAATCTTCGAATATCACCTCGCCGTTGACCTCGTGACCGGCGACAAGCTCTCACTGAGTCATAATCGCTGCCTGGGGGCCTATGTCCTGGATGTTCGGAACGACACCGTCATGACATTCAGCGCACACCATACGGTCCTGGCTACCGGAGGCGCGGGTAAGGTCTATCTCTACACCACCAATCCGGATGTCGCGAGCGGCGATGGCATTGCGATGGCGTGGCGGGCTGGTTGCCGAGTCGCGAACATGGAGTTCATCCAGTTCCATCCGACATGCCTGTATCATCCCCGCGCCAAATCCTTTCTCCTCAGCGAGGCCATTCGCGGCGAAGGGGGGCACCTGCTCTTACCGGACGGACAACGGTTCATGGATCGCTTTGACCCAAGGGCTGAGCTTGCACCCAGGGATATCGTCGCGCGGGCCATCGACCACGAGATGAAACGCCTGGGAGCCGATCACCTCTATCTCGATATCAGCCACCGGGCCAAGGCTTTCATCACGTCGCATTTCCCTATGATCTACGAGAAGTGCCTTGAATTCGGCTTCGATATGACCCAAGAACCGCTACCCGTCGTGCCCGCAGCCCATTATCTCTGTGGAGGGGTCGTTACAGGATCAAATGGTCAAACGGATGTCGAAGGACTGTATGCGATCGGCGAAATGGCCTACACGGGCCTGCACGGCGCCAACCGCATGGCCAGCAACTCATTGCTTGAGTGTCTCGTCTTCGCAACGACTGCCTGTCAAGACATCGAAAACAAGGGTGTCCCCGCGTCTGACGACAATAGCGGATACCGGATTCCCAACTGGGACGAAAGTCAGGTCACGGACTCCGAGGAGGAGGTCTTCGTTACACATAACTGGGATGAGCTGAGGCGGTTCATGTGGGACTATGTCGGCATCGTCCGAAGCGACAAACGTCTGCACCGGGCACGCCGCCGCTGTCGCCTTCTCGGCCAGGAGATCGATCAGTATTACGGCGACTTCCGGATCACGGGCGATCTCATTGAATTACGCAACCTGGTCCTGATCGCCGATCTCATAATACGCTCCGCCCTCCTTCGCAAAGAGAGCCGAGGGCTACATTACAGCCTGGACTATCCGATTCCCGACCTAAGCCAGCCGCCGACTTCAACCATCCTGGCACCGGATAATTTCATCGAAGACTGATCGGGAGGAGAGAAAAACCTCTCTCCCCTCGCTCGCGTCTCGGATCAAAATCAATTCCACCTTATCGTGTTGTGGCACTCCCCGCAGTCTTCGGATGTGCTTGGGTGATCACGCGGTTTGCCCTGGGCGATACTACCGTTGTGACAGAACGTGCAGGTCGAACTACCGATCGCATTGTGATTCATGCTAATCCGAGTCCAATCCGGATAGCGATGACAGGACTCACAGGTCGGCTGAGTCGCAGCATGGTTGTTCGGCTTGTCGTTGAGGTGGCAGCTCGAACAACCGAAAGAGATCAGAGAATGATCGACACTCGCGCCGGTCCAGCCATTGGCCTTGTGGCAAGTGCCGCAATCACTGACAGTCTGAACATGATTGCGTGATTTACCCTCGGCTATTCTGCCATCATGACATGTGGAGCAACGGGCACCGGCGATCGCATTGTGATCCATTCGCAGACTGGACCAGCTCGGATAGCGATGACACGAAACACAGGCGTGACTCGTCGTAGGATGCCGCTGAGACAGATCCTTCAAATGGCAACGATCACAACCGTCGGCAATACCGGCATGATCGTAGCGCGCACCGGCCCAACCACGGGTCCTATGACAGCTCGCGCAATCATTGGAGGTCGTCGGGTGGCCACGCCCCTTGCCAGGAGCGGTTCTGCCGTTATGACAACTGACACATGCCGCGGTTACCCCAAGGTGACTGAAGCGTGCGAAGACCCACGTACTGGCCTTGTGACAATCGCCGCAGTTATCGCTGCTAGGCACGTGATTACTTGGCTTTGAACTCGCCTTGACGAGTCCACTCGATGAGTGACAGCCCTTGCACTGTCGAGGTGTACCGCGAAAAACACCTTGTAGGTGGCAAGATTCGCACTCGACGTGCGTGTGAGCACCGATCAGCGGAAACCCGGTCTGCAAGTGGTCGAAGACCTTTCCCGGGGCGGCGGAAGCCGAACCGAAGGATAAGATGGAAAAGCAAAGAGTCATCATAAGCGACAACATCACCCAACGGGAGATCCGATCGTCCCGTTTCCGGGCACAAACAACATCATTCGATCTTTTCACAGCCTATCCTCACTACTACTCAATTTCTTCTGTCGAACGCGTGACGCGGTCAAAGTGAAAACTCGACGTCCTTAAATCCACTGGTGACATGACACTTTTCACATCGATT
>CAZASZ010000012.1:4110-40206 GCA_964487925.1 uncultured Gammaproteobacteria bacterium | reverse complement strand
TGAACAACCTCGTCGCCGACCGTTTTATAGATGCTCTGGTTATGCCCGTAGAGGCTCATATAACCGGCGCCGTGATCCACGATCAACAACAACCCGAAGCCACGCAACCAATCGGCAAACACGACCCGCCCAGAGTAGATCGCGAGCACCGGTGAGCCACTTGCCGCATTGATCGTGACGCCATTCCAACGCAGGCCTTCACGATTCCGGCGCTGTCCGAATTTCGCGGTGATCTTGCCGTCGACCGGCCAAAGTAACTGCTTCTTTTGATCCACAAAGCGGCCCTGCGCCCGCGCTCGGTGGACCGGCTTCGCGCGCCCCAGCTGATGGACCAACTCGGTCAGCTTGCGCTCGTTCTCGACGGCAGCCTTGAGTCGCGACTGCTTATCCTTGAGCGACTCATCCAGGCGTGCGACAAGAACCTTGCGTCGCGCCTCGTCCTTGCGCAACTGTTTTCGTGTGCGGCCCCGGTCGGCAATCAGACGCTCCAATCTTTGTTCGGCCAATCGTTTCTCGGCAGCGGTCTTTTCGAGATCGGCCAGGGTGTCCTTGACGGTCAGCAACTCTCTGCTCAACCCCTTACTCAGATACTGATGGTAGACCAGGAGGCGGCCATCTGGCGTCGTGCCACGCTTATCGAGCAACAACTGGAGTTCACCCTTGCGGCCCAAACGATAACGTTCCAACACCTGGGCACGCAGCGCAGCGCGATGCACAAGCAGTCGCTTCTTTTCGAGAAGACGCTGCGCCTCAAGGTCACCGACCCGTTTCCGAACGGCCTTGATTCGAGTCTTGAGCTTGCGTAGCGACCGGGAAATCCGCCCAAAACTGCGATCGACCTCCTTTAGTCCCTTCTTTTCGCTACTCAGTTCCCGTTCATTTTTATCGATCGACTTACGCAGGACTTTGATATCCCGGTGCACGTCATCAAGACGTTGTTGCGTGGAATCGATCGCCCCCGCCGGGGCCACGCAGCACAGCAATACGGACAACAGGCACAACCAGAATCCCGCTACCCGGCTGACCCGCTTCATCCTGTCCTCCCCGCTCTGAGCCAGTCTGCCTAGTTCATTGAGTCAGCGTTACCAAGGGCCGGCCTTCCATCTCCTCCGGCGCGTCGAGCCCCATGATTCGTAGCATCGTCGGCGCAACGTCCGACAAGGCCCCGCCGCCCTGATCCAGTAGGGCCGGTCGCCCGACATAGAGCAGCGGTACGGGATTTTCGGTATGTGCGGTATGCGCCTGATGGGTCTTTGCATCACTCATCTGTTCGATATTGCCGTGATCCGCCGTGACGAGTAGCTCGCCACCTGACTGGCGAGCGGCTGCCTCCAGACGCCCCAGACAGGCATCTATGGTCTCGACCGCTCGAATTGCAGCATTGAGCTTGCCGGTATGCCCAACCATGTCCGGATTGGCATAGTTACAGATGATGACGTCGTACTGGCCGCCCGTGATAGCCTCGACAAGACGGTCGGTCAGCTCGCTGGCGTTCATCTCCGGCTGCAGATCATAGGTCGCGACCTTCGGTGAAGGAATCAACACCCGATCCTCACCGGGGAATCTTCGCTCCTCGCCACCGTTAAAAAAGAAGGTGACGTGGGCGTACTTTTCTGTCTCGGCAATGCGTAGCTGTTTCATGCCAAGATCGGAGATGTATTCGCCGAGACTATTCTTGAGAGCCGTGGGCGGGAAGGCTACGGGCAGCCCAAAGTCCTTCTTATATTCGGTCAGGCAGACAAAGCGGCCCAGTCTGGGTGCCGGCTCGCGGGCAAACCCCGTGAAGTCGGGGTCGGTAAGCGCTTGCGTGATCTGGCGAGCCCTGTCGGCTCGGAAGTTCATGAAGATCACCACATCGCCATCGGCGACTCGAACCGGGGCCTGGCCGTCACGACAGATCGCCGTCGGCGCAACGAATTCATCGTTTTCGTCGTGGTCATAAGCCAACAACAGACCCGACGTCGCACTATCGGCAGTGCGCTCCGCGACGCCGTCACGCAACATTCGGTAAGCGCGTTCAGTACGCTCCCAACGCTGGTCACGGTCCATCGCGTAATAGCGGCCACAGATGCTGGCGGTTCGGCCACGGCCGAGCTCCTCGAACACAGCATCAAGACGCTCCAGGGAACCGACTGCGCTGCGTGGCGGCGTATCACGGCCGTCGAGGAAGGCATGCATATAGAGTTCCGGGGCGCCATTGGCGACGGCAAGTCTGAGCATCGCGAAAATCTGATCCTCGTGGCTGTGGACACCACCCGGCGAGAGCAATCCGAAAACATGTACGGCTTTGCCGTCCGCCTTGGCCCGCGTCAAAGCATCCGTAAGCACCTGATTGTCGGCAAGCCCGGTCTCCATGACAGCCTTCTCGATGCGGGTAAATTCCTGATAGACCACCCGGCCGGCGCCCAGATTAAGATGTCCGACCTCCGAATTACCCATCTGACCATCCGGAAGGCCGACGTATTCGCCGGAACCCTGGATCAGGGTATGGGGACATTCCTGCCAGAGCCGATTCCAGACCGGGGTCTTGGCAAGGGCGATCGCGTTATCCTGGGTCTGCTCGCTAACGCCCCAGCCATCCAAGATAATCAGGGCCAGTGTTCGCTTTTCAGTCATCATAGCATTCTCGTTTCGTGTCATGGTGGTGGCCGCACTCTCGCCTTCCGCGCCAATACGGACATCGTCTATACAGATGTCAGTAGCGTCACATGCCGGTTGTTAGTGAAAATTATGGCCTGTCGCGGTAAAACCTTCCAGTACCCGCGCGATAACAAGGCACTCAGTCCCGATAGGAGACTACCAGCTCGGCACTGCGACTCCGGATTGTCTCGAGCACGACAGCCCCATAGAGCTCAAGCTTTCGCTTTCCGATCCCCTGAATCCCAGCCATATCGGTCACGGAATCCGGTGTTCGGGCGGCCAGCTCTTTCAAGGTGGCGTCATGAAAGATCACATAAGGCGGCACGCCTTGATCACGCGCTAGGCGGCTACGCATGGCGCGCAGCTCCTCGAACAGGCGAACGTCATATTCACCTCCGTCCCAATCGCGGGCCGAAGCGACCCTTTGCGCCTGCCTCCGCGGCCTCTCCTCGCGGAAGGTGATGACCTCCTCGCCACGCAGTAGAGGCCGACTGCGCTCGGTCAGGCGCAGCGAGCCATAGCCATCCAGGTCGTTTTCCAGATAACCCCTGGCGATCAGTTGACGAAAGATCGAGCGCCAGGCGCTGTTGCCGTGTTCGGCTCCGATGCCGAAGGTCGACAACCGGTCGTGGCCGTTGGCCTCGACACGCTCATTTCTATCCCCACGCAGCACCGCAACGACATAGTTCACGCCGAAACGCTGACCTGTCCTGAAGACGCAGGAGATGGCCTTGCGCGCGGCATCGGTGCCATCCCAGGTCTTGATCGTCTCAAGGCAATTGTCACAATTCCCGCAGCGCTCGCCGGTCGATTCACCGAAATAATCCAGCAGCGTCCGCCGTCTACAGGCCGTGGACTCACAAAGACCCAACATAGACTCGAGACGGTGATGGGAGACTCGCTTGTAGGCCTCGGCCCCATCGCCCTCCGCCATCATCTTCTTCAGAGTCATGATGTCCTGCAGGTTATAGCTCATCCAGGCGCTTGCGGGCAGACCATCGCGGCCGGCCCGACCGGTCTCCTGATAGTAGGACTCTATGCTACGGGGTAGGTTCAGGTGGGCGACGAAACGTACATCCGGCTTATCGATTCCCATGCCGAAGGCGATGGTCGCGACCATGATAAGGCCGTCTTCACGGAGAAAACGTTCCTGATTGGATCGCCGTACGTCATCGGACAGACCGGCGTGATAGGGTAGCGTAAATCGTCCGCGCGCACTGAGCCAATCCGTCGTGGCCTCGACTTTGCGTCGCGACAGGCAGTAGACGATACCGGAATCCCCCGGATGGACGCGCTCTATGAAACGCAGCAGTGCCTCACGGCCACCGCTCTCAGGTTCGATGTGGTAGCGAATGTTCGGGCGATCAAAACTGCTGACATAGCACTCGGCCTCTTGCAGGGAGAGTTGAGTGACAATCTCGTCACGCGTGCGATGATCGGCCGTCGCCGTCAAAGCAATCCTCGGGACACCTGGGAAGCGCGTTTTCAAGCAGTCGAGCTGTCGATATTCGGGACGGAAGTCGTGCCCCCATTGCGAGACGCAATGGGCTTCATCAATGGCGAACAGTGCAATCCCTGCCCGTTCCAGCAGTGCCAGCATGCGTTCGTTGAGCAGCCGCTCCGGGGCGAGATATAGTAGGTCAAGCTCACCGCTCAACAGGGCCTGCTCGGTCTGGCGAAGGCTTGCCGCGTCCTCGGCCGCGTTCAGGGTCGCGGCTCGTATGCCCAATTGTCGCAGGGCGTCGACCTGATCCTTCATCAATGCGATCAGGGGCGAGATTACGATGCCTACCCCTGGTCTGATCAAGGCTGGGATTTGATAGCAGAGCGACTTGCCGCCACCCGTGGGCATCAGGACAAAGGCGTCTCGACCCGCAATCAGGTCGGCGATAATTTCGGACTGGGCGTGACGAAAGGCGGAATAGCCGAAGGTCTCACTGAGTATCCGGAGGGCGCGCTCCATTGACTCGTTCACCCCGAAGGGCATCCCGTGTGACAGGGAACCCGGACTCCTTGCTCAGGTACGATATTCGGCATTGATTCGGACATAGTCGTAGGAAAGGTCAGTCGTCCACACCCGGCAGCACTGATCCCCTCTGCCCAGTCGGACCCGGATCGTAATATCGCTACGGGCCATGACCGCGGCCCCGTCTGCCTCCGTATAGGCAGGGTCGCGGCCACCATTGCGCGCGATGGCAATGTCATCGAGGTCGATCTCGACTCGCGAGACATCGAGTTCCGGCAGGCCTGCCCGACCGATCGCGGCCAGGATGCGGCCCCAGTTGGGATCACTGGCGAAAAAAGCGGTCTTGACGAGTGGAGAGTGGGCGATCGTAAAGGCGACCTGACGACAGGCAGCGACACTCTCACCGCCTTCAATATCGATCGTGATTAGCTTGGTGGCGCCCTCACCGTCGCGGATGATCTGCTTGGCTAGTGAGTCGAAGACCGCTTGCAGTCCCTTCCGAAGCGCGTGATGAACCCCATTCCCTGTCATTGCCGCTGCCGGACTCCGCCCGGTCGCCATCAGCACGCAGGCGTCGTTGGTCGAAGTATCGCCATCAACCGTGATGCAATTGAAGGACGCGGCGACGAGTTCGGGAACCAGGGCCTCCAACGCGCCCTGAGGGATGGCTGCATCGGTGGCCACATAGGCCAACATGGTGGCCATATCCGGATGGATCATGCCCGAACCCTTGGACATACCTGTCACCAGGACCTCTTTTCCATCAAGATCGACTCGTATCGAGGCCACTTTGGGTACCGTATCCGTTGTCATGATCGCGCGCGCGGCCTGATCCCAACCGGACTCGCTCAAGGCCGCGCAGGCCGCCGGCAGCGCGGCGGACAAACGGTCGGCCGGTAGGGATTCGCCGATCACACCTGTCGAGAAAGGCAGTACGGCCTCGACAGGGCTTGCGCGTAGATCGGCCAAGGCCAGGCAGGTGCGCTCGGCCGCCAACAGTCCTTCCGTTCCGGTCCCGGCATTAGCATTCCCGGAATTGATAACCAGATAGCGCACGACATGGTGCGCGAGGTGTTCGCGGGCCACTACGACAGGGGCCGCGCAAAAGGCATTACGCGTGAAGGTCGCGGCACATGTAGCGCCCTCGGCAAGCTCGATGACAGTCAGGTCGTTCCGGGTATTGCCATGCTTGATCCCGGCGCAGGTAGCGCCCAGCCGAACGCCATCAATCGACAGCGGCGTATGCTCGATCCGTCCCGTCACGTGAAGCGCCTCAGGTGAGCACGCCGTGGCAATGCTTGTACTTCTTTCCGGACCCACAGGGACAGGGGTCGTTGCGGCCCACCTTGGGTCCATTACGGACGACCGGCTGTTGCGGCTCTATTCCGACCTCGGGCGCCTCACCTTCCATGGCATCGATGCTATCGTGCTGGAAGTTCATCTCGGTGTTACTGCGGCGCTGTTCGTCGACGGCCTGGACATCATCCGGCGACGCGACCTCGACGCGGGACAGCACGCTGATCAGTTCGGTCTTGATGTGCTCGAGGAGCTGCGTGAACATCTCGAAGGCCTCACGCTTGTATTCCTGTTTGGGATTCTTCTGGGCATATCCACGCAGATGAATTCCCTGACGCAGGTGATCCATGGCTGCCAGATGGTCCTTCCAACTCGTATCCAGGACCTGGAGCATGACCGCCCGTTCAAATTCGCGCATGACCTGCGAGCCCGCCAGTGCCTCCTTGGCAGCATAGATGGAAGTCATCTCGTCCAGGATACGATGGCGCAGGGTCTCTTCGTGCAGGTCGTGATCTTCCTCGAGCCAATGGTCGACGGGGAAGTTGACGCCAAAACTGCTCTCCAGGGCCTTTTCCAGACCGGGGATATCCCATTGCTCGTCGAGGCTGCCTGGCGGTATAAATTCGTCAATCAAGGCGTTAACAATATCGATACGGATCTCAGAAATCGTCTCCGAGATATCCGCCTCGGCCATCAGTGCGTTGCGCTGCTCGTAGATGACCTTGCGTTGATCATTGGCGACGTCGTCGTATTCGAGAAGTTGCTTACGAATATCGAAGTTGTGACCCTCGACCTTGCGCTGCGCATTTTCGATCGAACGGCTCACCCAGGGGTGTTCGATGGCCTCGCCCTGCTGCATACCAAGCTTCTGCATGATCGCGGCGACCCGCTCCGATGCGAAAATACGCATGAGGCTGTCTTCAAGCGAGAGATAGAAACGGCTGGAGCCAGGATCGCCCTGGCGGCCGGAACGGCCACGCAGCTGATTGTCGATACGACGGGATTCATGACGCTCGGTTCCGATGATATGGAGACCGCCGTTGGCCAACACCTGATCGTGACGTGTCTGCCACTCCGCCTTGAGCTTTTCGGTCTCAGCCTCGGCGGCATTGTTGCCGAGCTTGTCGAGCGCGCTCTGCAGGGACCCGCCAAGGACGATGTCGGTACCACGACCGGCCATATTGGTCGCGATCGTGACCGCCCCGGCGGCACCCGCCTGGGCCACGATCTCGGCCTCACGGGCATGCTGCTTGGCGTTAAGCACCTCATGGGCAATCTTGGCCTTCTTGAGCTTGCCGGACAGTAACTCGGAGATCTCAATCGAGGTCGTACCGACCAGCGTCGGTTGGCCGCGCTGGTGACAATCACGGATGTCTTCGATGATGGCCTCGAACTTCTCGTCGGCGGTCAGGTAGACAAGGTCGCCCATGTCATTTCGCGCCATGGGTCGATGGGTCGGAATGACGAGCACCTCAAGCCCATAGATCTGCTGAAACTCATAGGCCTCGGTGTCGGCCGTGCCAGTCATGCCGGACAGGGTGTCATAGAGCCGGAAGAAGTTTTGGAAGGTGATCGAGGCCAGGGTCTGGTTCTCGTTCTGGATCCGCACACCCTCCTTGGCCTCGACAGCCTGATGAAGCCCCTCGGACCAGCGTCGGCCCGGCATCGTCCGCCCCGTGAACTCATCGACAATGACAATCTCGCCATCCTGAACGATGTACTCAACGTCACGATTGAACAATGCGTGCGCCCGCAAGGCCGCGTTGAGGTGATGAATCAAGCTGATATTAGCGGCGCTGTAGAGACTGTCGGATTCTCCCAGCAGGCCGTGCTTGCCCAGCAGCTCCTCGACATGCTGATGACCTTCTTCGGTCAGGTAGACCTGCTTGATCTTCTCGTCCACGGAATAGTCACCGGGACCGTCCTCCTCCGCCTGCCGGACGAGCTCGGGGATCAGCTTATTGATCTTGCGATAGAGCTCCGCGTTGTCGTCGGCCGGACCCGAGATGATCAGCGGCGTACGAGCCTCATCAATCAGGATGGAATCGACCTCATCGACGACGCCGAAATAGAGTTCGCGCTGAACGCGGTCCTCGGGCCGAAAGGCCATGTTGTCTCGGAGATAGTCGAAACCGTATTCGTTGTTGGTCCCGTAGGTGATATCCGCGGAATAGGCAGCACGTTTCTCTTCGGTCTCCTGACCCGAAAGGATGACGCCCGTCGTCAGACCCAGGAAGCGATAGATCTGCCCCATCCACTCGGCGTCACGGCTGGCCAGATAGTCGTTGACGGTCACTACGTGGACGCCTTTGCCGGCCAAGGCGCGCAGATAGACAGGTAGCGTTGCGACCAGGGTCTTGCCCTCACCGGTCCGCATCTCGGCGATTTTGCCTAGATTCAGGACCATGCCGCCGATAAGTTGCACATCGAAGTGGCGCATTCCCAAGACACGCAGTCCGGCCTCGCGAACCACGGCGAAGGCTTCGACGAGCAGATTATCCAGAGTCTCGCCTTGCGCGAGCCTTTGCCGGAACTCCCCGGTCTTGCCCTTGAGTTCTTCGTCGCTCAGGGCCTGGATCGCGGCCTCTTGGTCGTTGATCTTTTTGACGGCCGACATCATCTTCTTGATTTGTCGATCGTTCCTGCTACCAAAGATCTTACTGAAGAATTTACCAGCCATAGTTCAAAGGTCCCGCTTGATTGAGTTTATTCATTGTGCCGTCGACGCAAGACGTACTGCAACGGATTGATATGATGATCATTTTTCAAAACCTCCAGGTGGACATGCGGTCCCGTGGAGCGCCCGGATGACCCCATGAGCGCCAGCGTCTGACCACGGCGAACCACATCCCCTGCCTGGACGAGATTACGCTGATTATGCCCATATCGTGTGACATAACCATTGCCATGCTTGACCTCCACCATCCGGCCGTAACCGTAGCGCCAGCCCGACCAGGTCACAACCCCATCGGCGATTGCCAACACGTCCGAACCCATTTTTCCCGCGAGATCCAGTCCCTCATGAAAGGCCTCGCGCCCCGTAAACGGGTCGACCCGTTTACCAAAGTAAGACGAGATCCAGCCTTGCCGAACTGGACGACCCGTCGGCGAGGCATCCTGATCCAATGCTCGATTCAAATAGAGTGACTCGAGCACCGTCAATTGAGTCTCTCGCGTCTGCAAGGCCTTGGACAACTGCTCCATATCGGCAACGAAATCGATCTCGCTAATCTGACTGTTGTCCACGATCGCAGGGCTCGGGCCACCGACACCGGGCGGTTGCGAAAAATCGAATTCGCCTTGCTCAAGACCCGCGTCCGTGACTAGGCGGCCCCCAAGTGCATTCAGACGTATCACCTGTGCCTGCAATTGCCCCAGCCTTGATGCCAGCGCATTGAGTTTGGTCCGAGCCTTGTCCTCGGACAGCCCAAGCTGGTCACGATAATGAGCCAGCTCCTGCCGCCATTCCTCGGAATACGGACGACGGGTCTCCTGCCCATACTTGAACACAAACCAGGAGGTCGTGGCGGTGACCGCGAGCATGATCCCAAAAAGCGCCACAACAGCGCCTCCTCTGATTCGCAGACGCGCTTTACGGCCATCCGCCAATTTATATATGACCAGCTTCATTTATTTCGCAACAATTAGTAATACTGTTATGCTTTCATCTGCCTGGACAGGCCGACCGGGCATGGGTCCGACGATTAGTAGTTTTGAGATAGATTCTAAACGCGAGGCAGGAAACGGTCAGCCACCCATGTTAGTCAATGTCAATCGACACCTGAAACGAAAAGGCGGAAAACTGTCCGAGCTGACGGCGCATTGCGCTCAGATAAAGAAGATCGACAGCCTCCTGCGGTCGATTCTGCCCCCTCCACTCAAGGGCCACATCAAAGTGGCCAACTACACCAACGGCACGCTAGCACTCCACGCCAACTCTGCCGTATGGAGAACACGCCTGCACTTTCAACAGGCCGCCATTCTCTCAAGCCTGCGTCAAGAGGCCGGACTCCAGGAACTCCGCGAGCTCCAGATCAAGACCAGGCCCCCGATCCCAGCCTACGGCCTCACGGCCGACGAGCGGCCAGTTCCGGGTACACAACGGCCAAGGGTCGGCCCGGAATGTGTACGGTTTTTACGCGACTTCGCGCGACATGGCACCCAAGATCCGCGCATCCAACGCTCGCTCGAGAGCATTGCGGCCGCGATCGAAAGCGCTCCCCCTATCCGGTCTTCGTCAGAAGACTGAAACGGGTTTCATAAATGAGATGGGCGCGGGATTGCCGTCCTCGAAGGTGACCAGTTCCCAGGCCGCCTGATCCGCCATCAAGGCGCGCAACAGGTGATTATTCAGGCGGTGCCCGGACTTGTGCCCGGTAAAAGCGCCAATCAGGCTGTGTCCCAATAGATATAGGTCGCCTATGGCGTCAAGGACCTTATGCTTGACGAACTCGTCTTCGTAGCGCAAGCCATCCTCGTTGAGCACCCGATAATCATCGACCACAACGGCGTTGCTGAGGCTACCACCCAGGATCAGGTTGCGCTCCCGAAGCTGTTCGAGGTCGCGCATGAACCCGAAGGTCCGCGCCCGACTGATCTCCTTGACGAAGGATGTCGTTGAAAAATCGATCTGTGCCGCATGGCTCCTGTCCACGAACGCGGGGTGATCGAAATTGATGGAGAAGGATATCTTGAAGCCTTCGAAGGGTTCGAATTGTGCCCACTTGTCACCCTCCTCGACCCGCACCGGTTGCTTGATGCGCACGAAGTGCTTGGGCGCCATCTGCTCTTCAATGCCAGCCGATTGCAACAAAAACACGAATGGGCCGGCACTGCCGTCCATGATCGGGACCTCGGGCGCGCTCAGATCGATATAGGCGTTGTCAATCCCGAGGCCGGCCATAGCCGACAACAGGTGCTCGACCGTCGCCACGCGCACCTCGCCACAACCTAGGGTAGTCGAGAGCTGAGTGTCAACGACGTTTTCTTCCTTGGCGCGAATCTCGACCGGAGACGGAATATCGACTCGGCGAAATACGATCCCTGTATTGGGGGCCGCAGGCCTCAAGGTCATGACCGTCTTTTCACCGGAATGCAGCCCGACACCCGTCGCACGGATGATGTTCTTCAATGTCCGCTGCTTGATCATCATGTCTTATACCTCAATACTCTCAGGGCCATCAGCCCGAAACAGGGGCGCATATTAGCATAGCCCCTACCGAGTGCCTAGGTAACCCATCGCTACCTGGGCTCAGTCGGCCTGTTTACGCAAGAAGGCAGGAATATCGTAATCCAGATCGCCACCCGTACCTAGCCCACCATAAGTATGCTTGGGTTCATTGCGAATGAAGGTCGGCTTATCCAGGCCTTCGTAACTCACACCGTCGCCAACGGCCGTCTTCGGAACTACCGTAATCGCAGGCTCGGGCAAACTCTCCACCGCGACCGGCTCGGCGCCGCCCAGACCCGTAGCCACAACCGTGACCCGGAGATCCTCGGACATTTCCATATCGATGACGGTGCCAACGACAACCATGGCATCATCGGATGCGAAACTCTTAATGATGTCACCGACCTCTTCGAACTCGTCGATGGTCATATCCATACCCGCTGTGACATTAACCAGGACGCCTTTTGCCCCGGAAAGGTTCACATCTTCGAGCAAGGGACTCGCGATCGCCATCTCAGCAGCGGCACGGGCGCGGTTCTCGCCCCGCATACACCCGGACCCCATCATGGCCATACCCATCTCTGACATCACTGTGCGCACATCGGCAAAATCGACGTTTATCAGGCCCGGCCGCGTAATCAACTCCGCGATGCCCTGAACCGCACCCAACAGCACATCGTTGGCGGCCTTGAAGGCATCTAGCAGCGTCGTACCCTTACCCAGTACGGCCAAGAGCTTTTCGTTCGGGATCGTGATCAGCGAATCGACGTACTTACGCAACTCGTTGATGCCTTCATCAGCGGCCTTGCCACGCTTCTCGAATGGAAAAGGTCGGGTCACGACGGCTACTGTCAGGATACCCATCTCTTTCGCGATCTCGGCTATGACTGGCGCACCACCGGTGCCCGTGCCGCCACCCATGCCGGCCGTGATGAAGACCATATCGGCGCCCTGCAATACCTCAGCAATACGCTCGCGGGCCTCTAAGGCCGCATCCCTACCGACCGAGGGGTTGGCGCCGGCGCCCAAACCCTTGGTGATATTGGAACCCAACTGCAGCGTCAAGCAGCCCCCGGCCGCGTTCAAGGCTTGCGCATCGGTATTTGCGCAGATGAAGTCGACACCATCAATGGCCGCCGACACCATGTGCTTGACGGCGTTGCCACCGCCACCGCCGACGCCAATGACCTTGATCACCGCGTTTTGATCACTCATTGAATCCATCAGTTCGAACATCGTCATTCTCCTCTTAAATTGAATATGTGTTTATCGATTACCGAAACCATGTCTCAAGGGCTAAAAATTGCCCTGAAACCAACTCTTCATTCGCACCCAAATACCTCGGCCTTCGCCCATGCCCCTGCCATATAACCGTTTACTGCGTTGCCGATATCCATAAATCAACAGACCCACACCGGTGGCATGAATTGGACTGCTCACGACCTCTGTCAGACCGCGAATATGATGCGGCGTACCAAGCCGCACCGGCATATGAAACACCTCTTCGGCGAGTTCGATCACGCCACGTATCTTGGAACTGCCCCCGGTCAGAACCACACCCGAGGCAATCAGATCTTCAAAACCGCTACGCCGCAACTCGGCCTGGATCAGCGTAAATAGCTCCTCGTAACGCGGCTCGATAACCTCGGCCAAAGTCTGCCGCTTGAGGCACCGCGCGCTACGATCGCCTACGCTGGCAACTTCGATGGTCTCTTCCGGATTGGCCAGTTGCGTTAGGGCGCAACCGTAGCCAATCTTGATCTCCTCGGCGTTCTGCGTAGGCGTCCGCAGCGCGACCGCAATGTCGTTCGTGACCTGATCACCTGCGATCGGAATGACGGCCGTATGCTTGATGGCGCCATCGGCAAACACGGCGATATCGGTCGTGCCCCCGCCGATGTCGACCAGGCAGACACCCAAACCCTTTTCGTCGTCGGTCAAGACCGAATAACTGGAGGCCAATTGCTCGAGAATGATGTCGTCCACATCGAGACCACAGCGACGCACACACTTAATAATGTTCTGGGCGGCGCTAACCGCCCCTGTCACCATATGCACCTTGGCCTCGAGCCGGACGCCCGACATTCCGATGGGCTCCATGATGCCGTCCTGGTTGTCGACGATGAACTCCTGAGGCAGGACGTGAATGATTTTCTGATCCGCCGGGATCGCGACCGCGCTGGCGGAATCGATCACGCGCTCGACATCTGCCGCCGTGATCTCCCCATCCCGAATCGCAATATTGCCGTGCGAGTTCAGGCTTCGAATATGACTACCCGCAATCCCCGCATACACCGAGTGGATCTCGCAGCCGGCCATGAGCTCGGCCTCCTCGACGGCTCGCTGTATGGACTGCACGGTCGATTCTATATTGACGACGACCCCCTTCTTCAGACCTCGCGAGGGATGCGAACCGAGACCGATAATCTCGACCTCATCTTGTTCCGAGATCTCACAAACGATCGCCACGACCTTTGATGTGCCGATGTCCAGTCCGACAACGAGTTCTTTTTCATCTTTCCTGGACATCACGCCCCCTAAAAACGTTAACCATGTACCACCCCATGTCGTCTGCGCACCGCAAACCCATTGCTGTATCGCAAGTCCACCGATGCAATCCGACCCGCATCATCTATCGTGGGAAGAAACCCAAAAAAACGCTGCAGACGCTGCATCTGCTGTTGATGCCCAAGTCGCAACTCCACTCCGTTATCCAGTGTCAACAACACGGCGCCGCGCGAGTCCTGAGTGAAGGTGCGGACTTGAAACCCCGACTGGTCGACGAATCGAGTCAGCTGTAGGAAGGCCTCAACGTCAACACCCCCGTCCTTGGCCGCTATATCCACGATCGGCCACGCCGCAGTCGCCCCGCTATCTGCCGGAAAAAACAGACGACCTTGCGCGTTGATCAAACCCTTGCCTCGCCAGTTAGCGATTACGTGCTGTTCTTCGACATGCACCATCAAGATATCCGGCCATTGGCGGCGCAGACGAACCTCTCGAACCCAGGGCATAGCCGTCAACGCCGACTGAACCCCAACCAAGTCAACGCCGAAGAAGCCTGTCCCCGCAAAAGGAATCACCACGTGCCGGACCTGCCTCGCCGAGACATGTTCGAAAGGTCCCTCGACGCGCAGGTTCCGGAGGGGGAAGTAGCCCGCCATATCCGCGCTGATCCCCGCGCTCAACGGATGCGACCCGAACCAAGCCCCGGCGCCACCAGCCACGACTATCAGACCAAGCGCAAGGAACCAGCCTCGGCCCGGAGGTGTAAGGCGCGAGAAGCTCCATTTACGCGTCAAGACGCACCTCCAGCCCGGCATCGTCAAGGATGGCCAGGGCGAGATCGTCGAAACTCATGCCGGCAACCCGCGCCGCCATAGGTACGAGGCTATGATCTGTCATGCCGGGAATGGTGTTGATCTCAATCAACCAGAAGCGTCCGTCTTTATCACGAATCAGATCGACCCGCCCCCAACCACGGCACCCCAGAGCCTCGAAAGCATTCAACGCCAAGTCCTGCATCGCCTCCTGCGTAGGCTGATCCAGTCCGGACGGACACGTGAAGCGCGTATCTTCGGCGGCATATTTGGCGTCATAGTCATAGAAGCCATGCGGGGTCTCAATCAGGATCTCGGGAAGGACCCGCCCATTGAGGATCGCAACCGTATACTCCCGACCAGTGACCCATCGCTCGGCAATGACATCGTCGTCGCAATCGCGAGCCAGCTTCCAAGCGGCCGCCATATCGGTCGCGTTCTCTACGCGCGTCATGCCGATGCTCGACCCTTCGCGGGCCGGTTTGATCATGAGCGGCAGGCCGAGACACTCCACCGTTGGCGCGAGGTCTGCTTCCGAACCCAACACCATGAACGGCGGAGTCGCGAGCCCCAATCCACGCCACAGTTGCTTACTGCGCAGCTTGTCCATGGCCAAGGCCGAAGCCAGGACGCCGCTCCCGGTGTAGGGGATTCTCAACAACTCAAGCAACCCTTGTATGGTGCCGTCCTCACCACCCCGACCATGCAGCATGAGAAAGGCATGGTCATAACCCTTGCCGAAAAGCCTTTCAATAAGACCGTCCTTGGGGTCCACGGCGTGCGCATCGATACCGTGCCGGATCAGGGCTGCCAAGACGGCCTCGCCACTCTCGAGCGAGATCGCTCGCTCGGCCGAACTCCCGCCCATCAGAACTGCGACCCGCCCATAGCCCTTGCTCGCCGTAATGGACTTCCCGGTCATCGTCCCGCACCTCCGGCATTGCGGACCAGGGCGGCGCCCGCGATCTGGACCTCGGGAATGAGATCAACCTTGAAGCGCTCCCAAACCACGGCCTGGATGCTTCCGATCAAGGTCTCGATATCGGTGGCGCTCGCATCCTGATCGTTGACAATGAAATTGGCGTGCTTCGTCGAGACCGACGCCCCACCCACGCGATAGCCCTTGAGGCCAGCGACCTCGATCAGGCGCCCGGCAAAATCGCCAGGGGGATTGCGGAAGACGGAACCACAGCTCGATTGCCCGGTCGGTTGGCTGTCGGCACGGCGTTTGAGGCACTCACGGATCGCACCAGCGACAGTTTCGGGATTCGCTGCCGAAAAACGCAGACGGGTAGCGGTGAACCATTCGTCATCAGGTCGGGGGACATGACGATAGGTCGGATGATAGGTGTCGGCATCCCGCCAGCACACCTCACCGCGGCGATTGATGACCTGAACCGCCCGCACGAAATCCCAGGTCTCACTACCGAGCGCCCCGGCATTCATTGCCAACGCGCCGCCGACGGTGCCGGGGATACCCGCCATGAACTCGCAACCGGAAAGCCCCTCACGGGCACAATATCGAGCCAGTTGAGCTGTTGAGAGCCCCGCGCCCGCGAGGATGACGCCGTCGGCCTCGACCGAGACCGAATCGAGCACGCCCTGAGTGCAGATCGCCGTGCCATCGAGGCCGCCATCCCGAACTAGCATATTGCTGCCAAGGCCTACCCAAAAAATGGGTTCTCCAGCAGGCAAGCGAACCAAGAAAGACTCCAAGTCCTGCAAATCGGATGGGATATAGAAACGCTTAGCGGGTCCACCTGCGCGCCATGAGCTATGGCGGGCCATCGGCTCATCAAGCGTCAGGCGGCCCCTGAGGCCCCTGACATCGATAATCATGGCGGCAGCAGTCACGCGCCCACCTCGCCTGCCGTCGGAAGGATCTCCGCCATCCGCACCGCGACGTTGCCTATGTCACCGGCGCCCATGGTCAACAGGACATCGCCGTCACGCAACAATCCGGGCAGAAGAGTCTCGATCTCGACCATCGAACCGGTCAAGATTGGATCGAGACGGCCGCGGGCGCGAATGGCGCGACTAAGGTCCTTCGCTTCCGCGCCGGCAATCGGTGCCTCACCGGCCGAGTAAACGTCGAGCAAGATCAACGCGTCGGGCTCGTCGGACAAGACTTTGACAAATTCCTCGAAGAGGTCGTGGGTGCGCGAGTAACGATGCGGCTGAAAGATCATGACCAGACGGCGGCCCGGCCAACCCGAACGAATCGCGTTCAAGACCGCGCGAACCTCACTCGGATGATGACCATAGTCGTCGATCATGAAGATGCGACCCTCGGCCAATCGCCGATCGCCGTAGACCTGAAAACGACGCGCAATACCCGCAAACTCACACATGCTCGCCTGAATAGAGACGTCGGGCACTCCGAGCTCACGGGCAACCGCAATGCCTGCCAAAGCGTTGCGCACATTATGCGCACCCGAGAGGTTCAGCGTGATCTCAAGGTCATCGACACCCGCCTGTCGCAAAGTGAAATGAGTGCGCGTCGTCTCGTAGCGGATATCAACGGCCGAAACCTCTGCATCCTCGTCCATACCGTATGTCACGAGTGGGCGCGAGATCTCAGGTAGCAGTTCAGCAATGACCGGATCGTCGAGACAAACCACGGCCTGGCCATAAAAGGGCAAGTGATGCAGGAATTCGATGAAGGCCTTCCGAAGTTGCCCGAAGTCATTGCCGTAGGTTGCCATATGATCTGCATCGATGTTTGTCACGACAGCCAGCATCGGCTGTAGATAGAGAAAGGATGCATCACTCTCGTCGGCCTCGGCGACAAGGAAGCGGCTACTGCCGAGCTGCGCATTGGCGCCGGTACTATTGAGACGGCCACCGATGACATAGGTCGGGTCAAGGCCCGCGCCGGCGAGCAGTGTCGTTATAAGGCTCGTGACCGTTGTCTTGCCGTGTGTACCGGCAACGGCGACGCCGAATCGAAAACGCATGAGCTCGGCCAACATCTCCGCACGCGGTACAACCGGGATGCGTTGGTCGAGCGCGGCCTCAATTTCGGGGTTGTCGTCGGCGATCGCTGACGACCGCACAACCACGTCACACCCGGCCAGACTAGCAGCGTCGTGCCCCACCTTAACGTTCAACCCGAGCTTGGATAGACGCTGAGTTACCACCGACTGCGCACGATCCGAACCGCTGACTTCGTAACCGAGATTATGCAGCACCTCGGCAATACCGCTCATGCCGGCACCACCGATCCCTACAAAATGGATGTGGTGCACACGGCCCATGCGCAATTGATCAAAGGCGCGACGACTCAATCCCGGGTTGCCGACATCGATCATCCCGCTACCTCCATGCAGACTTGAGCCACACGCATTGATGCCCCCGGCATCGCCAACCGATGTGCCGCCACCGCCATCACCAAGAGATCGGTTCGCCGATCCGGCGTCGCAGCCTTGAACACATGCGCCGCCAGAACCTCACGGAGGCGTTCCTTAAAACCTTCGCCCTGTTGAACCACACGTGCGGCGCCCGCCTCGACCATGTCACGCGCATTGACGGTCTGGTGGTCATCGACAGCGTAGGGATACGGCACAAGCACGGCGCCAAGTCCGACCGCCATCAACTCGCTAAGCGTCAGCGCACCGGCCCGGCAGATAACCAGATCGGCCCAGCAGTAGGCCTCGGCCATATCGGCGATAAACGGCTCGACTCGCGCGGGGATACCATGCTGCGCGTAGGCCGCGCGCGTTACCTCGTCCCGCGATCGTCCGGACTGATGGCGGACGTCAAAGGCCACGCCTTCGGCACATTCGGACAACACCGCGGGAAGCGTTTCATTGAGGACCTGCGCCCCCAAGCTGCCACCCAGCACGAGCAGCCGTATCGCCGGACCACGATCACCAAACCGCTCTTGGGGCGCCGCAAGCTCCAACATCTCCGCTCGAACCGGATTACCCACGTATTCGACGTTCTTGCGCCCCGCAAAGACCTCTTTGAACGCTGTCATTGTGCGTGTGGCGATTCGCGACAGCAGGCGATTTGTCAGGCCGGGGATGGCGTTCTGCTCATGGATCACAAGCGGACGATGCAACAACCAGGACACGAAACCACCGGGTCCAGACACAAAACCGCCCATGCCGAGCACAACATCGGGTCGAAAACGCAGGATGACAGCAAAGACCTGAACGGCGGCAACACAGAGTCTCGCCGGACTGAGCAGCCAACCCGCGATGCCCTTGCCGCGAAGGCCCTTGATGCGAATGGTATCCATCTCGATACCTGCCTCGGGGACGATGCGGGTCTCCATTCCATCCCGTGCGCCCAGCCAACGGATGCGGGCATCGGCACGCTCCAGCTCACGGGCAACGGCTAGAGCCGGGAAGATGTGACCACCCGTTCCACCGGCCATGATAAGCACCCTACAGCTCATGTCTTGACCCTCGCCTGAGGGAGACCTTCGCGGCCGATGCGCAGCAACAGAGCGACTGCGGCACACATCACAACGAGACTGCTACCGCCGTAACTCATAAGCGGAAGGGTCAGACCCTTGGTAGGAAGCAGGCCCATATTAACCGCCATATTGGCCATCGACTGGATACCGATCCAGGTGCCGATACCAAAGGCTAGGTAGGCTGCAAATGGTCTACCCTGACGCTCGCACTGCCGGGCGATCGCGAAGGCGCTGACAACTACAACGGCGAACAGACCGAGCACTACGACCACCCCGATCAGCCCAAGCTCTTCCGCTAGCACCGAAAAAAGAAAATCGGTGTGGGCCTCAGGCAAGTAGAACAGCTTCTGGATGCTGTTGCCCAGACCCACACCTAACCACTCACCACGACCGAACGCGATCAAGGCCTGGGTGAGCTGAAAGCCGCTTGCGAACGGATCGGCCCAGGGGTCCATAAAAGCCGTTATACGCTGCAAGCGGTAGGGGGATGAAACTGCAAGAATAGCCATGATACCGCTGACGACCGACATCATCAGAGTGAACTGCCATAGCCGCACACCGCCAATGAACAACATAGCCAGGGCGATGGCGAGCAAGACTGCCACGCTTCCGAAGTCCGGCTCCAGGATCAACAGAACGCAGAGCACAGCCAGCACCAAAATGGGTTTCAGAAACCCCATAAACGCCTGACGTACCTCGTCGCTGCGCCGAACGAGATATCCGGCCAAATAAATCGTCACCGCGAGTTTGGCCAGCTCGGATGGCTGTAGGTTCGCAAAACCCAGCGGTATCCAACGCATGCTGCCGTTGATTTCCCGACCGATCCCGGGAATCAAAACCAACAGCAGCAGGGACATCACGAAAAACAGCGGCACAACGCTATGTCGCTCCCAGAACTCGATGGGGATTCGATAAACAACCGCGCCGATGCTCAGCCCGAGGACTACGTAGATCAACTGACGAATGACGAAGTAGCTGGAGACACCGAGTTGTCGCTCCGCAGTTTCCAGCGAGGCTGATGCGACCATGACCACACCCAGCCCAACTAAAACGACCGTCGCGAGCAACAGCAAATCGTGGGCGTTCATCCGAGACGCGGAATCCGGCATCGCGCCACGCCTGCGTCCAGATGACCTGCGTCCCATCGCCTTTGCGCTCATGCCGGCAACTCCTGGGCTGCGCGCGCGAAGGCGTCGCCACGAGCCGCATAATTCGCAAACATATCCAGGCTCGCACAGGCCGGCGACAATAGGACGGCGTCTCCAGGACACGAGCATGCGTGGGCCTGAGCAACGGCCTGGGTCATATCATCGACCATATGGATGTCACAAACCCCTTTGAGGGCCTGTCGCAGCAACGGGGCGTCGACCCCCATCAGGATGGCGATGCGCACTCGACCGGCTGCTGCTTCGGCAAGCACACTCAGATCGGCACCCTTGGCCTGACCACCGGCAATCAGAATCACCGGTCTGCCAATCCCCGTCAGCGCGGCCTCGGCGGCCCCGGCATTGGTTGCCTTGGAGTCATCGATCCAGACCACGTTATCCCGCGCCATGACCTCCTGCATCCGATGAGGCAGGCCACGGAATGCGCGAGTCGCGGAGACCATAGCCTTCGCAGGCAGTCCCAGCACGCTCCCGAGGGCCATCGCGGCCAATACATTAAGTATGTTGTGCTCACCGGACAGCGGAACCTGATCTACGGGCATCAGACGCTCGCTTCCTTGCATCAGGTAGCGGGCGCCAGCATCGACACCGACCCCAAAGTCGCCTGGTGCAGGCTTGCCCAGGGAAAAACGAATCACGGCGCGTCCCGCCATGCCTTCCGGCGCAGGTTCGTCGATCGGTAGCACCAGCACCTCGGCTCCCTGAGAGACTCGTTGTTTGGCGCCGCGATAGGAGGCGAGATCCGGGTAGCGATCGAGGTGATCCTGGCTGATATTGAGTATCGTTGCAGCGCGGGCGTTGAGATGCTCGGTCGTCTCTAGCTGAAAACTCGACAGCTCCAATACGTAGGCGTCGGGCTCCGGCTCATCTAACAGATCAAGCGCCGGCACGCCGATATTGCCGCCAACTGCGACCCGCAGCCCCGCTACGGCCACCATCTCGCCCAACAGCGTCGTTACGGTACTCTTCCCGTTAGATCCCGTCACAGCCAGTACAGGCGCGCTCGCATACCGACAAAAGAGTTCGATATCGCCCACGACCGGGACCCCGTGATGGTGAATCTCCTGAACAAAAGGGTCCGCCAAGGAGATCCCCGGGCTTAGGATGGCCATATCGCAACCTGAGATTGCCGAAGCATCGAAGCCGTTCATGAACCGCGGAACCTCGGGCATCTCCCGCACAGTGGCTGCCAGGCCGGGGGGATTGGCGCGGCTGTCAGTTACGCGCACGGGGACGTCCCGGCGCTGCAGAAAACGCAGGCACGACAACCCGGTAAGGCCCAGGCCCACGACCAGGACCGCCCCCGCGCCGTCTGATTGGAATTTCATCTCCACCTGCAAACCGACTACCCTCGCTACCTGATCTTCAACGTCGCCAGGCTCATCAGGACCAGGATGACGGTGATAATCCAGAAACGTACGATGACCCTAGGTTCGGGCCAGCCCTTAAGTTCAAAATGATGGTGCAGTGGCGCCATGCGAAAAATACGACGCCCAGTCAGCTTGTAGGACGCGACCTGAAGAATGACCGAGACCGTCTCAATGACGAAGACCCCACCCATAAACATGAAGACCAGTTCCTGGCGCACGATCACGGCAATTGCTCCCAGGGCAGCCCCCAACGCGAGCGCACCAATATCCCCCATGAAGACCTGCGCTGGATGGGTGTTGAACCATAGAAAGCCAAGGCCCGCACCAACCAAGGCGCTACAAAATACTGCGACCTCACCAACCCCAGGGATATAGGGGATCGCGAGATATTCTGCGAAACGGACGTGACCCGTGATGTAGGCGATGATCCCGAGTGCGCCCGCGACCATGACGGCCGGCAGGACGGCAAGGCCGTCGAGTCCGTCGGTCAGATTGACCGCATTGCTCGAACCGACGATGACGAAGTAGCCCAACACGATAAACCAAGGGCCCATGTCGATGGCCACGTCCTTGAAAAACGGCAAAAAGAACTCTGTCTCGGCAGGGACCTGCGCCGAATAATAAAGGACAAAGACGGTAAGCAGACCGGCAACGGATTGCCACAAATACTTATACTTGGCGGACAGGCCGCGAGAGTCGCGAAGAATAAGCTTCTTGTAGTCGTCAACCCAGCCGATGACCCCGAACAACAAGGTCACAACGATCAGCACCCAAACCTGGCGATTGTGAAGGTCAGCCCACAAAATGGTTGTCAGCACGATGGCGGCCAGAATCATCGCGCCACCCATTGTCGGCGTTCCGGCCTTGCTGAGATGGCTCTCAGGGCCGTCAGCCCTAACAGTTTGACCGATCTGAGATGCACTCAGACGCCGTATAACATAGGGACCCACGATAAACGAGATCGCCAGCGCGGTCAGCGCGCTGAGAATGGACCTCAGGGTCAAATACTGGAAAACAGAAAACCCGCTGTGATAACGCGCCAGAAACTCCGTTACATAGAGCAGCATGTCGCCCCCCCGTTAGGCACCGGTAGCGAGGTCACACTGAGGGCCTCGATCCCGGCCGGCTCACTGCTCTCGACAAGGGGTCGGATGACGTGCTCCATGTGCGCCGACCTGGAACCCTTGACAAGGATAACGATCTCGTCGGGGACCGAAGATGCCCGCAAATCGGTGCGGATGGCCTCGATCAACGCGGCGTGATCGCGAAAAACACAGCCTTCACCCGCAAAGGCGTCGACAGCGATCTCGCTCAAGGGACCGATGGCGTAGATGCGCTCCACGCCCTCCATGCCAGCCTCTCGCCCTACCTGGGCATGCATAGCCCGATCGGAGGCGCCAAGCTCACCCATATCACCAAACACTAACCAGCAACGTGGTCGCCCCGCCGAGTTGAGGACACCGATGGCCGCTGCCAGTGATCTGGGATTTGCATTATAGCTGTCATCGATCAGGATCGCGCCACCTTCGAGGTGATGAACCTGCAAGCGACCGGGTACTCCCGTGACGGCAGACAGTCCGCCTGCGATCGCATTCGGGGAAAATCCGCAGGCATGAGCCACCGCCGCCACTGCCAGGGCGTTGGCGACATTGTGTTTGCCCGGCAAAGGAAGGCGCACCTCAGCCGAGCCGGACGGCGTCACCAGAATAAATCGGCTGCCATCCAAGCCGTTGAGATGGACGCATTCCGCGCGCACCTGGGCATGAT
Source organism: uncultured Gammaproteobacteria bacterium (assembly GCA_964487925.1). GTDB lineage: Bacteria > Pseudomonadota > Gammaproteobacteria > SZUA-140 > SZUA-140 > RI-283. The sequence goes on along the minus strand of CAZASZ010000012.1, from coordinate 17,088 downwards.
CCTGAAGCGCAAAGCCGATGTGCTTGCGACTACCGACCATATGCCACCAGACGCCGACATGAGGATCGTCGTGGTTAATGACAGCGACACCGTCAGGTCCCAGGCCAGTGAAGATCTCGCCCTTGGCCCTGGCTACGGCCTTAACGGTACCGAAACCGGTCAGGTGTGCGGCAGAGGCATTGGTAATCACCGCCACATCGGGTTGAACCAGGCGGCTAAGATGATCGATCTCACCAAGCGCGCTAGCACCCATCTCGATGACCGCGAAGGCATGACCGGTGCGCAGGGCCAGCAGGTTCAATGGTACGCCGATATCGTTGTTGAAATTGCCGTGGGTTGCGAAAACTGCCGCCTTGCGGCTCAGGACCGTGCGCAACATCTCCTTCACGCTGGTCTTGCCGTTGCTGCCAGTAACTCCGATGACCTTGAGGTCGAGTCGGTTACGCCACGCCCCAGCCAGCCTAGTCAGGGCGACATGAGTGTCGGGGACCTGCAGCTGAGGCAGATCCACGGGCTGGATCTCATCGACGATAGCCGCAACCGCGCCTGCCGCCTTGGCCTTGTCGAGAAATCCATGACCGTCAAACCGCTCGCCGCGAAGGGCAATAAATAAGTCTCCGGGTTGGGCGACACGGCTGTCAATGCCAACCCGGTTGATAACGGGATCATCAACTGGCGCCGGGAGCCCCAATATCGAGGCTATCTCGGAGAGTCTCAAGTTCATATTCACGGATGCGTCAGACACGTGGATTAGCCACCCCCAGGCAGTTACATACAATTTGCCGATCACTGAACGGATAGACCCGCCCCATAACCTCCTGACCGACCTCGTGCCCCTTACCCGCGACCAGGACGATGTCTCCCGGTTCGGCCTCCATTACTGCCGCTCGGATCGCAGCCTCCCTGTCTCGTTCAATGCGCGCGACGGAAGGATTGAGCATCCCCGCCAGGATCTCCTTAATAATATGGTCGCCGTCCTCTGAACGCGGATTGTCATCGGACACGATGACCCAATCGGAAATCCGCTCCGCTGCCCGCCCCATCTCGGGACGCTTGCCAGAGTCGCGATCGCCCCCACACCCAAAGACGCAAATCAGTCGTTTATCAGTGTATTCACGCAGTGCCTTCAAAACCTGTTCCAAGGCATCCGGCGTATGGGCGAAGTCGACGACGACGAGGGGGAGACCGCCGCCGCCGAAACGCTCCATCCGACCTTGTACGGGACATAAACGGGCCACGCCCGCCGCGACTGCGTCCCGTGGCGTGCCGCTCAACAGCAGGATACCCATGGCCGCCAGGACATTGCTGACGTTGAATCGTCCCAACAATTTAGTGTGGAGATCGATTTGTCCCCAGCTCGATTCGACCGCGAGCGTGGTGCCAGTTGCATCCGAGTCGATCGCTCGCGCCCACAGCCACTCATGGACTTCGGCAAACAACTGCGGTGACGACCCCAGGCCATAGACCACTACCTGAGTCGTATCCGGCACTTCATCAAGCACCTTTCGAGCAAAGTCGTCATCTAGATTGACAGCGACCCATTTCAGGGAGGCACTCCGAAACAGGCTCAATTTAGCTTCGGCGTAGTCGTCCATGGTCGCGTGATAGTCGAGGTGATCTCGAGTCAAGTTGGTGAACACCGCCGCCGCGAACTCGACGCCATTGACCCGACCCTGATCGAGGCCATGCGAGGAGACCTCCATGGCAACGACGGGACAATCGAAGCGGGCAAGCTCGGCCTGCACCGTCACGGCGTCCGGTGTCGTCCGGCCCGTCCCTGACACCAACTCGAGCTCGCTGCGGGCGGGCGACCAGACACCGTTCCCCAGCGTGCCCATTACGGCGCAGCCCTGGCCGGTCTCGCTCCAAAGCTGGGCTAGATAGTGACAAACAGAGGTCTTGCCATTAGTCCCCGTGACGCCGATCACGAGGCGCCCCTGAGATGGATAGCCATAAAAGCGAGCCGCAATCGACCCAAGCAATTGATTCAACCCGGGTACGACGATCACAGGCACGCCACCCGAAGCTGCCAGTGCATTCGGGTCAAGACCAGGTGGAGGCGCATCATAGAGGATGGCCGAGGCACCGGCATCAATAGCGGAACGGGCATGAAGCAGGCCGTGACTGACGTGGCCGGGACAAGCCAGAAAGACCGAGTCAGGCCGCACCTCGCGACTGTCGAGGGTAATGCCCCTAACCGGACGATCCGATTCTTCAGGGACCTCGGCCCAGCTCTGAACAAGGGCCTTCAGCCGCATACCGTTCGGATTCAGATGGCTTTGGACCGCGAGCATCATACTCCCACACCAGGCGTCTTGGCCTGGCTATGCTCAGCTAAGTTGTCCGGCGGGATACCCATCATCCAAAGCGCCCCGGACATGACTCGCGAAAACACGGGTGCGGCGACCTGGCCGCCATAAAAGCCGCCCACACTGGGCTCATCGACGACGATCACCATGACCAAACGTGGGTCACTGACCGGTGCCACACCGGCAAATAGAGACAGATAGTGCTCGTCGGAGTACTCGCCATCTACGATCTTACGCACGGTTCCGGTCTTGCCCGCGACCCGATAGCCATGAACCTTGGCGCGGCGTGCGGTCCCATTCACGGAAACCACAGACTCCATCATACCGAGCACTTCGCGGGCGGTTCGGGGCGAGGTGACCCGCTCGAACGGAGCCTGAGAGTCGATGGGGAACAGTGAAACGGGCCGGATCCGCCCATGATCGGCAAAGATCCCATAGGCTCGGGCGAGCTGGATAGCGGTCATGGACAGCCCATACCCGAAAGAGATGGTCGCGCGTTCGCTTTCATGCCAGTCACTGAAGAACGGCAGCTGTCCGCTCACCTCGCCAGGCAGGCTACACTGAGAAGACACACCGAAGCCGACCTGATCGTACATCCGCCAAAGTGTTTCCTGAGGCAGGGACAGCGCGACTTTGCTGATGCCGACATTGCTCGACTTCTCGATGATCGTCGATATGTCGATCTGGCCGTAATTGTGAGCATCGCGAATCAGGAGGCCCTTGACTCTGAAATATCCTGGCCTTGTATCGACTTGGGTCGAGGGGAAGTATTCACCCGATTCGAGTGCTGCGGCGACGGTAAACGGCTTCATCGTTGAGCCGGGCTCGAAGGTGTCGGTAACGGCGCGGTTCCGAAACAGGTCGCTACGTAGGCTGCCGCGGTCATTGGGGTTAAAAGACGGCTGATTGACCATCGCCAGGACCTCGCCGGTACGGGCATCCAACACGACCGCGGAGCCCGCGCGAGCGTGGCGCAAACGTACCGCCGTTTTGAGCTCCCGATAGGCTAGGTACTGAATTCGTCTATCGATAGAGAGCCGCATATCCTGCCCAGGCTCAGGCTCCCGGATACTCTCGACTTCCTCGACGACTCGTCCGATACGGTCCTTAAGAACCCTTCGCAGACCCACTTGGCCTCGCAATGCGGCGTCATAGGAAAGCTCAATGCCCTCCTGTCCGTGGTCATCGATATTCGTAAAACCAACGATATGCGAGGATACCTCGCCGGTCGGATAATAACGATGATATTCACGCTGCAAATAGACGCCGGGGATCGCCAAGGCCGCTACCTGACCCGCAATATCGGGCGGGACGCTACGCTTCAGATAGACAAACTCACGTTGGGCGTAACGATTGAGGCGATCCTCAAGTGCGCTCGACGATTCACTCAGCAAATGCCCCAGGTCGGACCATCCTTTACGCGACGCCAACATCTCCTTAGGGTTCGCCCACACGGCCACGACCGGCGTACTGACGGCCAGGGGCTCGCCATTGCGATCGAGAATCATCCCGCGATGAGCGGGCACCTTGATATCGCGCAGATAGCGGGCGTCACCCTGACGCTGAAGGAATCCACGATCCAGCACCTGCAGATCGGCGGCGCGCCAAACCAGGGCGCCGGCGCACGCCGCCATCACGGACATGACGACACCTAGCCGAAAGGGATGCGATGGCGGGATCTTCTGCTTCATTTCCACAGGATCCTTACCTCATCGGGATCAGGCACGCGCATGTTACGCTTTTCTCGCGCAATACGCTCCACATAGCCGGGATTCGCTAGCGTCGCAAGCTCCAGCTGCAGACGGCCCCACTCAACCTCCATCCGGTCCCGATCACGCTGCAGACCCTGCAACTCGATGAATAGACCCCGCGAGCGATGCTTTGCATAGACCACGGCCATGGCGGAGACCATGAGCACCAGGGCTATCACAACCACACTTCCTTGATGGCGGGCTGTCATGGCAACCGTTCCACGACGCGAAGGACGGCGCTACGTGCTCGCGGATTCATCGAACACTCGGCCGTACTCGCCCGCTGGGCGCGACCCACAAGCCTAACGACGGGACTCCACTCCGTAGGGAGCAATGGAAGACCCGGCGGTGGCGCCTCGCCGTGAGTAAGGCGGCGAAAGAATCGTTTGACGATGCGGTCCTCGAGCGAATGAAAGCTGATCACGGCAAAACGCCCGCAGGGGGCCAACAGAGACACCACGTCGGACAGGCAGGCCTCGACCTCCTCGAGTTCGCGATTGATAAAGATCCGGATGGCTTGGAAGCTGCGCGTGGCGGGATCCTTCGAGCGCTCCCAGCGCGGGATGGCCTTGCGCACAATATCGGAGAGTTGCGCAGTGGTAGCAATCATCTGCTGCTGCCTGGCGGCGACGATGGCACGCGCGATCCGGCGGGAGTAGCGCTCCTCACCAAAGGTCCACAGGACTCGTGCGACCTCCTCCTCTTTCGCCATTGCCAACCACTCCGACGCAGACGGACCGCTGCGAGGATCCATGCGCATATCGAGTGGACCGTCGGTACGGAAGCTGAATCCACGATGGGCGTCGTCGAGCTGCGGCGACGAAACCCCGAGATCCAGGAGCGCGACATCAAGCTGCTCCACGCCTTCAACTCCGGCAAGGACATCCTTGACCCGGGAGAAGGGCGTATCGGCAACATGAACGCGGGAATCGGCAGCAGCAAGGGCCTTGGCCTCCGCAATGGCTTCGGGATCACGATCGATAACGATGAGCCGACCCGCATCGCCAAGTCGAGCCAACATGGCACGACTATGTCCACCGCGACCAAAGGTCAGGTCTGCACAGACATCGCCAGAGGACACCGTCAACGCGGATAGCACCTCGTCTAGCATGACCGGGGCGTGCCTTACTTCATCGAAGCCCATCACGTCAGAGTGACAAGGTATCCAGCTCCGAAGAGAGGCCCTCGCCGTCCGTTGCCTCTGCCAACCAAGACTCACAACATTCGTTCCAGGTTTGTTCATCCCACAACTCAAACTTGTTGCCCTGACCAATCATGACTGTTCGCCGATCAATACCGGCGAACTCCCGGAGCGGCGGTGGTAACAAAATGCGGCCATTGCCGTCGAGCGCACACTCGGTGGCATGACCAATCAACAGACGCTGCAGGCGCCGTGCCTGTCGGTTAAGATTGGGAAGCGCTACCAACCGGCGCTCTATCAACTCCCATTCACCTTGAGGATAGATCAATAGGCAACGATCGGTGTCGACTGTTATCACGAGCTGGCCACCGCAACTCTCATCAAGTTGCGGGCGATAACGCGCAGGGATGCCAAGGCGCCCCTTGGCATCCAGATTGATGTAACTGACCCCGCGAAACAGCATTCTTATGACCCAGCCCGGCGAAAACCCATTATTCCCCACAATCTCCCACTTTTCGACACTATATACCCGAGAACACGAGTGTCAAGCAAATTTTGCCTTTGCTGCCGGGGTCAATCTTGCTTGTTTCACAATGACTTACAGTCCCAAAATAGGGCTTCATGAGATAGGATTTCTGAATCTATTTCATGCAATTGGCATCATTACCTCCAATAGCACATCAACTATTTCAGTCATCCTTTCTTGCGCGGAAATGGCTTGAAACTGAAGTCGCCCATAAAGCCGAAAAAAAAGGGGGGGGCCATAGACAATCGGGCGAGCGCCCTGCCTGGCGGAATCGGGGGTGGAAAGGGACGGGGCCTAGCGTCTAAAGAAGCGGCGTGCGGCCCCGTCGAACGGGAAATTAAGGAGAGTCGGTCTGTAAGCCGGGTTCTGTCGAGAACAGTCATTCATCTTGGGCGTACGTCGCCGCACACCTCATAGCGACCTACCCGGGGACTGCGCGGGCCACACATTGTCCCCCTATTTGGTCTTGCTCCGGGTGGGGTTTACACTGCCACTGATGTTACCACCAGCGCGGTGCGCTCTTACCGCACCATTTCACCCTTACCACCGAAGTGGCGGTATATTTTCTGTTGCACTTGCCGTCGGCTCGCGCCGCCCAGGCGTTACCTGGCACCCTGCCCTTTGGAGCCCGGACTTTCCTCCATGCGAAAACGCACAGCGACTGTCCAACCGACTCTGGCAACCACGTTACGCTATGTCCACCCACCAGGCAAGCCGCCGAATTAGTTGCCGGCGGGTGAAGCGCCCCGTGCCCGACGTATTATTGAACAGGGGCAAAAGTTAGCTGAAATGTCACAGGAACGGCGGTCGCGATCCGCGGCAACTTGGCGACGTCGCGCAACCGCTCGATCCCGTCGACTAGGCCAAAATCTCCTGCGCTGACGATTATCGGGTTCGCCGATGACGCCATCAATGAGCCGTCGGCGAGCTTGACCAGGAACACATCGCTCGATAGATCACGACGCTTGCCATGTAGTTCCAGCGTGAGAACAGTTGAAAAAACAACTCGCTGCCCCACCTTCAGCCCCGTCAACTGCCGAGGATCCACCTTGGCGGAAATAATGGCCTTTGGAAACGCCGCCGCATCAAAGAGCAATTCCTTCATGCGACTGTTGCGGAGTGGGATATTGGTCTCCACGCTGGCAAGCGCGATCTCAATGCGAACCTGCCCGTGATCGTCAATCGCGCCCCTCAGGCGCTCAAAATGATGCACCTCGGCCACGGATGATTTTTTGATCGAGACAAAGGTCACCGCGGATGACTTGGCGTCCAGACCCCAGCCTGCGAACGCATCACTGGCGAACAAAAGGAAACAGATTGAGAACGGCAATATCTTGAACATACCCACCTCTCTGATAATCAATGACCTGAAGTAACTGGCAATATCAGACCGGAACGGTCAGATTAACAGGGCGCCTCCAGGGACGTCCAGGTCTAACTCAAAATACATTCGAAAACGGTATACGAGGAATGTTACAGTTAGGCACATGCAAGTCAGCTTGGACCAGGATCACAGCCGATACTTGATATCGTCCTATCGCCCGGGAGAGGTCGTCATCACACTCCCGGTCACTAAGGCCGAAAATGTCGTTCCTCTGCATGGTGTCCAACCGGCCCGCCGCCATGAGGCCATTCAAACAAGCGTGATCATCTTGCCGGACCGATTGATCCGAGACTGGCAGCCAAGCACCGCCGCCGACCTGACCCCCGAGGATCTAGCCCCCCTACTGAGTGAAAAACTGGAGGTCATCCTGCTCGGCACAGGGGCCAGATTGATCTGGCCCGACCAAGCACTCCGAGCCCATGTCGCCCAGGCCGGAGTCGGTTTCGAGGTCATGGATACGGGAGCCGCCTGCCGCACCTATAACATCCTCATGGCCGACCAGCGACCGGTTGCCGCCGCCCTGATCCTAGACCACTGACTCACGTCACGGAAGGGCGCATCGCGACCAAAATCATGCTAGGATTCTTCGCGGCCTTCGGTCGTGAAAAAGTGGGCGTGATAAGGGGGCGCAAAAAATCGGGGCAAGGACTACCCGCCTCTGGCTGGACATAGCACCACTTGCGATCAACAACTTGACGGGATACAGACAATTCAACGGAGCACGAGCAAATATATGAAAGCTCATACCATCGTATTCGGGAACGAGAAAGGCGGCACGGGAAAGTCAACGATGCTGATCCATGTGGCCGTTTCGCTCTTACATATGGGGCATCGAGTCGGCATCATCGATCTGGATCATCGCCAACGCAGTAGCGGACGCTATCTCCAGAACCGCAAACATTATTGTGAGCTGAACGAAAAAGTCCTTCTGCACCCCGAATACGCCGTGGTCGATCCCTCCGAGGACGATAGCCGGGAAGTGCGACAGGCCCAGGAGCAGGCAGCGCTACAGCAACAAATCACTCGCATGAGCGGTCTGTGCGACTACATTGTCATTGACTGCCCCGGACGTAATACCTACCTCTCCATCCTGGCGCACTCCCTGGCTGACACCTTGGTTACGCCGCTAAACGACAGCTTTATCGATCTCGATCTGATCGGCGAGGTTGAGGGCGGTACCCTCACCATCAAACGCCTGAGTCACTATAGCGAAATGGTGTGGGAATGCCGAAAACTACGTTCGGTATCGCAACGCCAGCCGATCGACTGGATCGTCACCAGGAACCGCTTGGCAACCCTCGACTCGCGCAACAACCAGCGCGTTCACCGCGCCCTCGAGTCCCTTCAAAAACGCATCATGTTTCGTTATATTCCGGGGCTCAGCGAGCGCGTGATCTATCGAGAGATGTTTCCCGATGGTCTCACCCTGCTCGACCTACCCAAGGCCTCGAAGCGGAGTAAGACTCAGCTCTCGCATATAGCAGCCCGTTCGGAATTACGTCGGCTAGTCGAGGCCCTCAACCTTCCCGACCCTTATATGGCCGGGACCAGCACTGTCGCAGCAGTTCCGGAGATGGCCTGAGGTTCCGAGTTCGCAATGGTGACAAGACCGTACTTTCTGGTCTTCCCGCCACGCCTTATGATAAATTGCCGACATGAGTCAGTGCTGTCCCACGCCCCTGGATTGCCGCGAATCGCGTAACCAAAATACGCTTGGCGGCGCCATGACGGGTCTAGCCTATCTCGGCGCAGTCGTCGTAGTCCTATTGCCCATATGGCCCCATGCCAGCACCGCCAACGCGATTGCCGATTCCTCATCGCCATCCAGCACAATCACTCGCCCGCAGCAACAGGCCGCCAATTCGTTCGAGTTCATCGCTGATGCCAATGAATCAGGTTTCAGCGGACAAACAAGCCGCTACACCGTTCATGCTCGACCTGGACAGATACATATCGAATGGGCCAGCGCCCCGACAACTTTGATCATGCGCCCGATCGGAGGCCACCCCGTGCAAGCTATCGGAGTCGAGGCACGCAATGATCGTCATGGCCACCTGGGCCCGCGCGCATCGAGCCTACCTTTCGACCCGGTACGTTTCGACAAGCTACGATATCCTGAGATCTATCAGGGCATTGACCTTGATCTCTACAGTAACCGTGACCGCCTGGAATACGACTTCATCGTTAGCCCTGGCGCGGAACCAACCACGATCCGGATGGCCTTTGAGGGCGCCGATGGACTTGTCTTGGCCCAAGACGGGGCCTTGATTATTCGAGCAGGCATGCACACCTTTAGGCAACCGCGCCCGGTGATTTACCAGAGAATCGGAGACCATGATCGGCCGATCGCGGGCGACTTCGTACTCTATCCGGACGCAACGATCGGATTCCGGCTTGGCGACTACGACCCCCTGTTTGCCGTGATCATCGATCCGATACTGGAATACGGAAGCTTCATTGGCGGGTCGGGAACCGACCAGATCCAGGCCATCACAACGGATGCACAGGGAAACACCTATGTCACGGGCATGACCACGAGTGGCGGACTGCCGGGAGGCGGCACGACAGCCGATCAAGACGCCTTTGTCAGCAAGTTCGCGGCCAACGGAATACCTGAATTTACGATCTATCTGGGTGGAACGGATCTTGAGTCAGGACAGGGGATTGCCGTGGACGCATCTGGAATCTACGTTAGCGGCTGGACGTCCTCGCTCGATTTTCCCGTAACCGACGCTTCACATCTGAACCTCGGCAGCGCCTTGAATTATTCAGATCCTACGCTAGACCCCTCATATCGGTTACGAGATGCGTTTGTCGCCAAACTGTCACCGACCGATGGCTCTGTCCTCTACACCACCTATCTTGGCGGGACAGCGGATGATGCTGCTCTCGCTCTGCAGATCGATGGCAGCGGCAGGGCCTATGTAACTGGCTTTACGGCATCGTCGGATTTTCCGATGTCGGGCACCCCGTACCAGGACGCTTCAGGAGGACTCAAGGATGCCTTCGTGACCCGCATCACCAGCACTGGAAGCCTCGACTACAGTACATATATAGGCGGCCAGGGAGAGGACGTGGCGCGCGACATCGCCGTCGATGCTTCGGGGCGAGTCACACTGACTGGATTTACCGGTTCAGGTGATTACGACAACAGCGCGCCACCCAATGCCACGACCCCATTCCCGACAACGGCGAACGCATACGATATCTACTGCGGTATCGCCGAGACGATCACGGTCTCTGGTTCACCCACGGCGGGGCGCTGCAACGGCAAAGGCACGTCGACACAGTCATCTACCGCCTACGATGCCTTCGTAACCCGCCTCGATCCTGCCCAGACACCCGCGAGCGCCCAGCTGATCTATTCGACTTTCCTAGGCGGAGGACGCTATGACTATGGCAACAGCGTAGCCCTGGACACCATTGGCGACATTATCATTGGTGGCGAGACCGTAGCCGCAGACTTTCCCGTCACGATGGAGCCCTGTTCCGATAATGACAATGATGGCCGCTGCGACCTACGGTCCGCCGACGGCTTTATCGCCAAGATCCATCCAGCAGGTGCCGGCAGCGCCGATCTCGTCTTCGCACGCTATCTGGCCGGCGATGCCGAGGACATCATCCAAGCGATCACACTGGACACCGCCGATCGGATCTATGCGACCGGATCGACGACATCTCGCGACTTTCCTGTTTTGAATCCCATCCAGTCGTCGCTACCCCAACGGCAGGACGAGGCCGTACTGGTTCTGCACCGCGATGCATTTCTATCCGAATTTTCCGCAGATGGCAGCCAGTTCAACTTTTCGAGCTACTTGGGTGGAAGGGGGGATGATCAAGGCACCGCCATCGCGCTCGACACCAACGGCGTCGTACACCTGGGTGGCTATACGGTCTCGGCCAACCTACCCACGTCGGCGGACGCGGCGCAATCGGCGCATGGAGATCTTCAAACTGGCAATGCAGTAACCGCTGATGACGGTTTTCTACTACGAGTCGGGACCCAGGGTGGCGACTTGGCCGTGACATTGAGCCACAACGCGCCAGACCCGCTAACCCTTGGTGAGACCGTCACGTTTACAGCCGTGATCACCAACCTCGGTACGAATACGGCGGAAGGCGTTACCCTGACCGACGTACTGCCCCCTCAAGCGGTCATCTTTGATGCCACTCAAAGTGATCCGTCGTGCAGCCAATACAGTGGCACGATCGAGTGCGTGGCTGGGAGCATTGGCGCCGGCCAAAGCAAGAGCCTGAATATTGTCGTCAAACCCAAGAACCAAGGTGACTATACGCACACCGTGTCGACATCAGGACTCCTGAGCGAGGCCGATTCCAGCAACAACCAGGCAGCGTCCGTCCTGCATGTGGCCTATGTCGCATCTTCGGAAGGAGGCAGCGCCGCGGTGGGCCCAATCAGCCTGTTGCTGATCGTCTCCCCGGCGGCGCTGATGATGTTCAGGCGTTGGCGTTTACGCGTCGGCGATGAAGCGTGTTGACGAGGGCATCGACGGCGCGCTCGAAAACCGGTAACTGCTCAAGCATGACGGCCTGGCCGGCGCGGAACCTGTCAGCCAGCTCGTTGAAGGTCAAATCGGCCACGACCTTGAACTTCCAGTTGATAAAGGTACATTCGCCCAGGAAGTCGCTCTTCCAGGCAAGCTTGGCCCGCTGGCTACCACCGTTGTCATCGGACAACTCTACCCACTGCCCCATCTGCAGATCCATGACCCGCTGCCAGAATTCGTCCCTGATCTTGGCGACCCGTTGCTCTTCATAGGACTTCGACGCCATTATAATCTCTTCAATCTCCTCATCGAGGTCGTCATCGGATGCATCTTGGGGTTCCGACACCCCGAGTTCCATCGTGATCGCTTCCAGACCCGAAGCGTTGTTCTCCGAACCAGCCTTGACCCGAACCCTTGGCTTGGCCTCACCATGAAGACAGGAGATATGGATCTCTTCCAACTGCCCCAGAACCTCGTCAATGGCTTCCTCGCTGTAGTCGATAAGCGCGAGCTCTTCTCGAATCGTGCCGATGACTTCTGGGATGGTCTTGATCAGACGGCTACGTTCGCTGCGGCTCGCCTCCTGATCAACCGACCATAGCAGCTTGTCGATGAACCCCAGGGTCATCTTCCAGTGCTGGCCCTGGTCACCACCCTCTGCATAGGCCCGGATCATCACATCCTTCCATGGCCCATTCAAAAAATCGAACATCAACCTCGGCAGGCGTCGGTCATGGATCACTGTCGCGATAACATCCGTAACCCAGGAGTCAAACATCGCGCGATGCTCTCGTTCCTCCAATCGGGCTCGCTCAGCCGCCTGAATATCGCGCTCGCGATTGTCTTCGTCCGCCAGAAACGCCTCAAATTCTTCCAAGGCTGTGCCAAAGATCGCGATATCGTCCGTAAACTCGTGACAAATCCGTCCGACGAGTTCCTCAATCTTGACGATCAGAGAGCAATCACCCTCCTCGACATCATGCCCAACGCCGATCGCCGCTTTTGCCATCTGGTTGAGCAGGCGCTTAGCGGGGTGCTGCTTATCGGCGATAAAGGTGCGGTCGACCAGCGCCGTCTTAATCATCGGGATCTGCAAGCGCGCCAGCAACGCCTTCGCTGCGACCGGCAATTGCTGGTCATCCAGAATAAAATCAAACAACATATCGACAATGCTGATGATATCGCTATCGACCGTATTGACCTTGCCGGCCTGCTTGAAGGTCGCGAGCTCGCTTCGAAAGTCCTCTACGGAAAAACCCTGGTTACGGCGCTGGATCCCGGACAGAAAATCGATGACCTCCGCGCTCTCTGCGGGGACACCACCTGCGTAACCGGGGCCCGCAAATACACCACCTTGGC
>CAZASZ010000012.1:0-4010 GCA_964487925.1 uncultured Gammaproteobacteria bacterium | reverse complement strand
CACCACCTTGGCCTTGGCCATAGCTGCCGCTGTCACCACCGCTTCCGTCACCGCCAGGAAATCCATTAAGCAAGGCCCGCAGCGTATCAAGCGTAGTGCCACCGACCGACATGGATTCCACGTAGCCCGCCCCCTGATCAAGGGAACGCTGAGTCGGGCTCGCGTCCCCCTGTAGGGCCTCGGCTAGGGCATCCGGGGTCTCACTGTGACGACCCCTGCCGCCTTGCTTTATGAGCTGCTGACGCAGGCGGGGCAGGATTCCAGCCGCCACCATTAACTCATTAGCCTCATCGAACAGGGCGTCGAGGTTACGCAAAACGTGCTTATCAAACAGCTTGTAGATGATGAGCTTAATCGTGAGCTCCACATCCAGCGACTTGAGTGGATCAGCGAATGAATTGCATATCGCGGCTGGTCCGACCGGAATCTGGTCTATGGCGAGCTCGTCGACATGCATGAGGGCCTGAAAACGCTGTTCCAGGGCGTTAAGGTGATGGGGATAGCGATTCTTAATTTTGGCGATCATTCCAGTGATAGCCAGAGATTCCTCAAGATCAACCTGATCGATCAGGCTGAGTGACTCGTCCTCGAGTAACTGAGTTCTCGACTTGGCGATATGAGCGCCTTTCGGGTTCTGGGTAAAACGGTCAAAATGATCGTTGAGATGATGCTTGAAACCAAATTCCAGCCCTTGCCGCATACGCCTGAGCTCACGCATGGCGTCAAAATATGCCGTCTGCTCTTGATTACTGACAGACTTATCCGCAAGTTCGAACAGGGCATCGTCGGCATTATCGAACATACGCTGCAACAAGACCGCCAGATACTTGATCGCTATCTGCCGCGTCTTGTCCAATAGCGCCCGTTCCTGTTGAGGATCGGGTTGGGCTCGAATTGGGACCACTTGTGGCTCTTGCATGTCTCGGCTACCTGAATAAGGCTGTTTGAAAACGAATTCACGCCAGGGTACTCCCCGAAATGAAGGTCTCATATGCACTAACGTCACATTTCCAACATCGATTAGGGCCACGAGCTAACTTCGGTCTAGTTTTTGACCGACATGAGAGGATGATCACAATATAGGGGAAGCGGCAAATGTCCGCCGAATTCAATGATGGACGCGGCTGACGTCCAAGATATTTGGCAGCTGCCCGATTTGCATCAGCAATTTGCTTAGGCAATCGAGATCCGGAATTTCAACGGTCAGACGCATGCGCGCAACATGCGCCCGCTTATCGCTATGCGTACGCATACCAATAAGATTGACCTTGTTGCTCGTAATAACAGCCGTGATATCACGCAACAACCCTTGGCGGTCAAAGGCCTTGATCCGTATATCGACGGGATAGGTCTGGTCCGCCTCAATCCCCCAGTCTAGTCCGATGACACGTTCCGGATGGCATTCAAGACAGCGCTCCAGATTGGCGCAATCCGAACGATGGATAGATATCCCCCGACCAATCGTGATGTAGCCGCTGATCGTGTCACCCGGCACGGGTTTACAACACTGAGCGATATTTGTCAGTAGGTTCCCAACACCCTGTACAAAAACGCCTTTGCCACGCTGACCGCCATCGGTCGGACGCACCAGCGGTACGTGCTCGACCTCCTGGTCGAGTGCGTGACGCGCCAACTCTTGAGCAGCATTCAGAAAACGGGTGACCTTGCATTCGCTATAAGCCACGGCCAGTTGCATCTCTGCGACATCGTCATATCCGAGCCGACCGGCCAAGGCCTCACGTCGTATAGACGTCAGCCCCATGCGCTTAAGCTCACGGTCCATGATCTGGCGGCCAGCCACGACGTTCTTCTCTCGATCCTGTTGTCGGAACCAGTGCTGAACTTTGTTGCGCGCCCGTGAGGTCTTGAGGTAGCCGAGGTGGGAATTCAACCAATCCCGACTTGGGCTGGGACGCTTGCCGGTCAGAACTTCGACGCATTGCCCACTCTGAAGCTGATAGGTCAAAGGCACCATTTGTCCATCGACCTTAGCGCCTCGACAGCAATGCCCGACATCGGTATGAATCGAGTAGGCGAAATCCAGCGGGGTGCCACCTAGCGGCAAATCCACGACTCGACCCTTCGGCGAGAAGACATAGATACGTCCCTGGAACACCGCCGTGCGAAAACGATCGATGATATCGCCGTCGTCAGTGACGACGTCCCGCCAATCGAGTAATTGGCGCAACCAGGCGATCTTACGATCAAACTCATCCTCAGAGCCTCCGCCTTCCTTGTAGCGCCAATGCGCCGCGACGCCCAATTCGTTGTGCTCATGCATCTCGACCGTACGGATCTGGATCTCAACGACCTTACCCTGCGGACCGATGACCGCCGTGTGGATAGAGCGGTAACCATTTTCCTTCGGCGTCGCGATATAGTCATCGAATTCGCCTGGGATGTATTGCCAACGGGAGTGAATCATCCCCAGGGCCGTATAGCAGGAATTGATGTCATCGACGAGGATACGGACCCCTCGCACATCGTAGATCTCCTGGTAATTGAGGTGCTTGCGCTCCATCTTCCGCCAGATGCTGTAGATATGCTTGGGTCTGCCCGTCACCTTGGCGCCGACAATCCCCGCTCGCGCGCATTCATCTCGAATGACATTAACAACCTCGGCTATATAAGACTCTCGATCGACTCGTCGCTCATCGAGCAAACGCGCGATTCGTTTATAGAGTTCCGGCTCGAGATAACGCAAGGACAGGTCCTCAAGCTCCCATTTCAGCTGCCAAATACCCAGGCGATTGGCCAATGGGGCATAGATATCTAGGATCTCTTGCGCCATCCGCTGTCGCTGTTTCTCGGGATATCGAGTCATGGCGCGCATGCAGACGACGCGTTCCGCTAGCCGGATCATGACAACCCGAATATCCGTGGCCATGGCCAGGAGCATCTTCCGCAACTGCTCGGATTGCAGATGACTCTCATCGCGGTCATCGATCTGAATCGGACGAATGTCCGCGATACGTCGAACACCGCTGAGCAAAGATACGATCTCGGACCCAAAGCGGGTAGACAATGCCTCATCCGTTGCCTTCAGCAAAGGCGCGGCCGCATAGAGAATTGCCACCACGAGGCTGGTGTCGTCCATATGCAATTGAAAAAGAAGATCGGCAATGGCCAGGCCTTCGGCGATCGCCTCCTTTACAGGAGGCGCATCCGATGGCAATTGCTCGATCAAGAAATGACAGACGGACTCTGTCAGAGGAAATTCTGTTGCGGACCGGTCTTTAAAATGGGCGTATAGCCAAGCCTCGATCCGCGGATATCGATCCAGATGTTCGTGCCGCTGACCTAGCGACGAATTCATCCCAGGTCAGGAACGCCCCTGCCGAAAAACCGCAATGAGCTGGTCCTCGCGCTCGATTCGATCCGCCAGCACCTCACCCAGCGCCGACATATCGGTCTCCAACTGCGCAAAGGGTACCGATTTCCCGTCTCCGCCATAACGGTCGTTGAAGTTGACGATCTGGTCCGTTGTCGTGACGATATCGTCGTAGACACGGTCGGCCACGGAAAGTACGGCTCGACGCCGTTCACGGCCTTCCTCAAGATAACGATACAAGCGGAAGTGGGCATCCGCAGTGTAATCGATCATGAGATCACAGAAACGGTTTAGCAGCTCTATGGTCGCAGTCTCCCCCGTAAACGGACGATGCGTCAGCAGCTCGCTGAAACACGAGAGCATCTTGCTGCGGTGCATCACCAACTCATTGATCAGGTGCTGCGACTCCGTCCGCCGATTCTGCACACTCTGCACTGAATCAGTCATATCGTTCTATTCTCCTGGTACAGATTGCGTAATGATTTGTAGTGGGTTCCCATTGTTAAGACTAACAGAATCCACGAATCTTTTCCTTATCAAGCAGTGAGCGTGTTAGCCCAAAGCCGTAATGTCCCCTTTGTCCAAAGCTAAAATGTCCCCTTTTGATTTCAGGAGGGGCTGTGCCAGAGGAGACCATCACATTGAGCTATCAGGAAATGGATCGGTTATCGGTCATCCA
>CAZASZ010000011.1:25137-40413 GCA_964487925.1 uncultured Gammaproteobacteria bacterium | reverse complement strand
TCATCGACAACGAGTTTATCGAGCTCGGCCTTGCTGAGCTTGCCGGTCCCGCGCATGAGACACGTGCCGCAGTCGCACTCACGGCAGCCGTAGATAATGCCGGAACCGACCTTTTCGGAGACCTCGATGACGCGCGTACCAACAGGTACATGCACTGTTTTATCGATCTACAGATAGATGCCGTCAGCAGCGCGACAACTCTGGGGTACGTCAAGACTGAACTGGGTCGGAATAGCCCGCTCGATGCAGCGTTGGCTCAGGCCTTCGATCTGCTGAACGGGTTCTCCGGTTTTATGCCGGGCAGCTTGGGTGAAACATCGGCCATTCTCGTCTTGCTCGAGGGGCTCGTCGGGAAGCGTCATGCCATGCGCGCTGGCGCGCTCCTTCATTTGCTCATGGTGTTCGGCGCGGATCTGTTCACGCTCCTGAGCGGTTTTAGCCGAACGCATCCTACGATACTCGGTACGCTCTTCCTGGGTCACGAGTTGGCTGCCATAGATCCGATCCTGATCTTGCATTTGTGTCTGGTCTTGGTCGCGTTCACTTCCACGGTCTGCGGTTGATGGCGTAATCGCCAATGGCGCGTTGGAAGGGGAGCATCAGAATACCGGGCAGGCGTTGTACCTGGGTCGGATCGCGATAGCCGTCGATACCGATGGTCATGCCGAGATGCCCAGCTCTGGGTTGCGCTCGATAGGTCCCGAACAGGTGGTCCCACCAAGGCAGGTTGAATCCGAAATTGCTATTGGTCTCGTCGGGCTCCGTCGAATGATGGACTCGGTGCATATCGGGCGTCACGACGACGAGTCGTAGGACGGTATCGAGCCCTTTTGGTAGGCGCAGATTGCCGTGGTTGAACATGGCAGTGGCATTGAGCAGTGTCTCGAAGACGATGACCGCGATGACCGGTGCGCCGAGCAGGAAGATCACAGAGTACTTGATGATCATCGATAGAATGATTTCTATCGGGTGGAAACGTGTTCCCGTCGTGACGTCGTAATCGAGATCGGTATGGTGGACCCGGTGAAGCCGCCAAAACAGAGGCACAGCGTGGAACATGATGTGCTGCAGATAGATCGCTAGGTCGAGCAAGATCACGGAAAGCACGACGGCAATGCCTGTAGGTACCGGGATTGCTTGGAACAGCCCCCAGCCCTGGATCTCGGCGAGCGCTGCGGCGCCCACGGCCGCAGCCGGGAAGAGCAATCTGGTCAGCAGCGTGTTGACGGCAACAAGCAGGATGTTGTTGATCCAGCGTAAGCGTTTTTCGACCTTGATCGGCCGACGCGGGAAGCGGATCTCGCCTACGGCGACCAGAGCGAATACGCCCAGGAAGCATCCCAGACGCAGTGGGCCTTCGTGCGACAGTATCCATTCAGTCACGCGTTTTTCTCCGGGTTGAGGCAAAGGTTGAACAGATTGGGATAAAGGCCGGGACGCGGCGCCGGTAATCGGCGTAGGCAGGGTGTTGCCGCTCCAGGCGTCGCTCCTCGAGTCGTGCGCCGACGAGGAAATACATCGTGACACAGGCGTATAGGTTCAGCGTGTTTTGGGTCTGCAATGGGAAGCCGAGCATGATCAGGATGACGCCGCTGTACACCGGGTGGCGCAGGTGGCGGTAAATCCCGTTCTCGACAAAATCGTCGGGGCCATCCTGCCTCTCGCGAATGCCGAGGAAAGCGAGTCCGTCGATAGGCCTCAGCGCCTCCCAGGCCATCCACAGCCCTAGCAGTTGTAAACCGCGTAGCAGCCCGCTCCAGGGTCCATGAATCGCATAGACAGTTTGATCCGGTAGGCCGTGTACGTAATTCAGCCAGATCATTGTCGTCAGCAGTGCGAGCACGACGTAGAGTAGTCGGTAACCTCGCGAACCTAGTCCGAGTGTCTGCGCTCGTGTCTTGGTCGCCGTGCTTGCAAGCAAGCTGTGCTGGAGTACGAAGGCGAGGCCTGAAAGCCAGATTTCCCAGGTCATAGCGTGCGGCGCCCAGGGTCAAGGATCAACCTTCATTTCCGTCGAGGTCGCTGCCCCATCTGGGTAAGAGGTCGTGGTCTACGCCAAGGTGATCCAGTATCCGCGCGACGACGAAGTCGACGAGGGCGTCCACCGATACAGGTCGGTGATAGAACCCCGGCGAGGCAGGCATGATCGTGACGCCGAGGCGGGCGAGCTTGAGCATATGTTCGATATGGATAGCAGAGACGGGCATCTCGCGGTGCACCAACAGTAGCGGTCTGCGCTCTTTGAGCACGACATCGGCGGCGCGCTCGAGCAGGTTGTCGCTATTGCCCATGGCGATCGCGGCCAGAGTACCGCTCGTGCACGGACAGATTACCATGGCCCGCGGCGCGCTTGATCCGCTGGCGATCGGCGCCGACCATTGTTCCTGGCCATATACCCTCAATTGCTTGGGGGAGCCGCCGAAACGATCGAGCAGATACTCCTGGGCCGCAACAGGTGTCGCAGGCAGTTCGAGGTCGCTCTCCATCCGTAGAACGACCCTGGCCGCGGACGAGATCAGCAGATCGACTTCTTGTCCATTCTGAAGCAGGTATTCCAACAGGCGAAGCCCGTAAGGCATGCCGGAGGCGCCGGTCAGGGCCAGTGCGAGTCGGTTACTTGCCATGGCCCACCTCATGTTTCAGCGCGTCGATGAGTCGTTGATGCAGTCCTTCGAATCCGCCATTACTCATGATCAGGATATGGTCGCTGGGCTGTGCTTCGATCGTGATGGTTGTGATGATATCGGCGACCCTCTCGCAAGTCCGCCCGTTTGGTAATTGTGCGGTGATGATAGTGGGATCCCAGCCAAGGTCGTCAGGATGGTAAATGATGACTTCATCAGCTGCGGATAGCGAGGGCGCTAGCGTATCCTTGTGGACCCCGGCCTTCATGGTGTTCGAGCGTATATCCAGGACGCAGACGATACGCTCGCTACCCACGACTTGGCGTAGGCCGTTCAACGTGGTTTGGATGGCTGTGGGGTGATGAGCAAAGTCATCATAGATCGTGATGCCGTGGACATGGCCGAGGCATTCCATCCTGCGCTTGACCCCCTTGAAACGGGACAATCCCTCACAGGCGATCGCGGCAGGGACGCCAGCATGCCGCGCCGCCGCAATGGCGGCTAGCGCGTTGCCAAGGTTGTGTTCGCCTTGCTGGGTCCAGTTGACGGTCCCCTGGCGGGCGCCGTCCACGAATACATCAAATTGACTTAGGTCCGGCTGCAAGGCATGACATTGCCACTGTGCAGGTCCCGACGCCGTTAGGTGGGTATCGAAGCGTTCAATGGGGGTCCAGCAGCCCATGTCGAACACGACGTCGAGCGCTGTGTCGTGACCCGGCGCGATGATTAGGCCGGAACCCGGGATAGTCCTTACGAGGTGGTGAAACTGCCGCTGGATGGCTGCGAGGTTGGGGAAGATATCGGCGTGATCGAATTCTAGGTTGTTCAACACGACCGTCCTGGGATGGTAATGCACGAATTTGGATCGTTTGTCGAAGAAGGCGCTGTCATATTCATCGGCCTCGACTACAAAAAAAGGGGTATCGCCGAGCCGTGCCGAGATGCCGAAGTTGGCGGGTACTCCGCCGATCAGGAATCCTGGATTGAGGCCCGCATCTTCGAGGATACAGGCTAGCATGCTCGAGGTCGTGGTCTTACCGTGGGTCCCGGCAACGGCCAGTACCCATCGTCCGGGAAGGATGTAGTCTGCGAGGAAGGCAGGACCCGAGGTATATGGCATTCCCTGGTCGAGGACGTATTCAACGGCCTCGTTACCCCGGGACAGAGCGTTGCCGACGACAACGAGGTCTGGCGCAGGGTCTATGTGATCAGCATGATAACCGTCGTACAGCTCGATGCCACTGGCCTGCAGCTGTTCGCTCATCGGGGGGTATACATGCAGGTCACTGCCGGTGACTTTATGCCCCATTTCCGTTGCCAGCTGGGCGATGCCTCCCATGAAGGTCCCGCAGATGCCAAGGATGTGAATGCGCATGGTGTCAGCCCACCTGGCCGGCGATCAGGATCCGGCTAACGTTAAAAGACAGAAAAAGATAGAGCATGGCCAGCCCAATCCCGATCAGGAGCTGCGTCGACAGGGTATTGCGAATGATATGGCCGAGCACCAAGAGGTTCCAAAACAGCCAGATCCAGAGAAGCAGCGACGAGAACAGGAGACTGTTGGAGACGCCCTGCTGGGCGACATTGTGCCCATACCAGACCATGATCGGCCAGGAAATCAGCTCAAGGATGATGCCTGTGCCGAGGGCGGCTGTGAGGGCCTGGTTATAGCGGTAACTCAGACCTTGCGCCCAAAGCAGCATGAAGAGGAGTCCTGCGAGCAGCGCCGTGTCGATCGTGATCAGCAGCGCTGCTGTCCATAGCCCCCGCTTGATTGCCGCGATCACCAGTCCGCTCAACACATAACCGATCAACGTTGTTCTCAGCAGAAATCGCGAATCCGGCAGGTCCTCTGGGCCGGCGCGCAGCAGGCAGATATCGAAAAAACGTCGCATCAGCGTGATCATCATGAATTCGCCGGTTATGTGCTGAAATACTTGGCCTGGGGGTGATGCACGACAATGGCGCTCGTGCTTTCTTCCGGCCAGAGCTGATCCTCATCACCCAGGCGTACGCCGATGCGGTCGGCCTCCAGGAGGTCGAGAATCTTGTCCTGGTCACTCAGGTTGGGACAAGCGGGGTAGCCGAATGAATATCGGGACCCTCGGTAGCGTTGCTTTATCATGTCACCGATAGCGCGCGCATCCTCACTCGCGAAACCCAGCTCCCCACGGATACGCTGATGGACAAATTCGGCGAGGCTCTCGGTGGTCTCGACATTAAGGCCGTGCCAGTAGAGATATTGCTGATATTGATCGGTATCGAAGATCGCGCGGGCGTAGTCCGAGGCGTGTTGTCCGATAGTTGCCAACTGAAAGGCGACGATATCGATGGCACCACTTTCGCGACTGCGGAAGAAATCGCTGATACATTGTCCTCGGCCCTTCTGCTGGCGCGGGAAATCGAACCGACAGCGCTCCCTCTCCCGGTCTTGGGGGTCGTATACGATCAGGGTGTTGCCGTCCGACTGGCAAGGAAAGTAGCCATATACCGCCTGCGGCTGAATGACGCCTTCGGCCTCGCTGCGGGCGATCAGGTCGGTCAGAATCGGATCGATTTCGTGACGCGCCCAATCCCGGTACTCCTTTTCATTTCGCCCCTGGGTCTTATAACCCCACTGGAACTTGTAAAGCGAGGTCTTATTGATATAAGGGACCACCGCCCGCAATGGGATGGCCTGCAGGAGGCGATGCCCAAAAAAAGGGGGCTCGGGGACTACGTTGTCTTTCTGTATGGTTTGCTGTTGAGGATCATTCATGGAGGCGAGGGTTCCCGGCGTATTGACGATCGTCATGATAGCCTGACTTGCCTCGAGGGACAAAGAAGTGCCGGAGGTGGAGTTGCTTGTGTTTAGTGGTTAGTGCGAGGTCCGGCGATCCGGGGCCTCGGGGTGGAGATCTACCAACAGGTCTGGTACTGGAACTTTACGCCATTATAGTGAATGCCGGTCATGTCGGTTTCGACATCCAAGGCCAGCTTGAGTCCCCGCGCGCCGACGCTGAGGTCGGGCATCTTGACGCCCAGTAGCGACTCAACGACGCGCTGGCGCTGCTGTTTTTTGTCCATAGACGACGTTGACGTGCAGTTGTCATCCGACCATGCGAGTCGATTTCCGTTCAGATGTCGCACGTTACGGCTGCTTGACGGGCCGGGATCCACGATCGAGCCTGAAAACAGCGAGGCGGGAACGCAGGCTCGGAAACTGGAGAGTGCGTCGATGCAGAGTGACGACCGAGAGGTCAGGTAGATAGAACGTGCCTCACCACGGGCATGAGCAAAGGGGCTGATCGCAAGGCAAATCAAAAAGGCGATAACGGAGCGCGGGTAAAGTGTGGTACAGCGACACATGGTGGGTGGGTCCTCTGTATTCTTATACGCTAGTTTATGGGGTCAGTATTGCAAAAAAGATGAACCTCATTACAGGAAAGTATTCTAACACAATTAGCGGACCTATTTTGCTTATCATTAGATTATGCAAGTCTCGAAAGATTATGAAAGGCCCCAAGGGCCTTGGTTGTCATGGGCCTGCGTTGATTTTCAGGGCCATCTGCCGCTATTCAGCGTAGGATGTGCCGGCATTTTGATTTAGTAAGGATCGCCTTGTCGATCGCGACAGATGCAGTGTTCGGCATCAAACCTAATATGACTGACGATTTGAGGAGTTAGCGATGAAGAATGCATTACGCGGTTTAAGGGATTTCGGCCAGAGTGTTTGGTACGACAATATTGAACGTACCATGTTGCGCAACGGAGAACTGTTACGCATGGTGGAGGAGGATGGCCTAGCGGGCATGACCTCTAATCCGACGATCTTTGAAAAGGCGCTTAAAGGAGATGAAAGCTACGAGGGCGCCCTGAGGGATTTGTTCTGCTCGAATAAGGGGGCCAGCGATAAAGACGTCTTTTTCTCGATTGCCATCGACGACATTCAGCATGCCGCAGATATACTGAGGCCGGTATATGACGAAACGGCTCACGAGGACGGTATGGTCAGTCTGGAAGTGAGTCCTGATCTCGCCCACGATACCAAAGCGACCATTGCTGAGGCCAAAGCCCTTCATGCCCGCGTTAATCGCCCGAACCTCATGATCAAGGTGCCAGCGACACTGGAGGGGTTGCCTGCGATTGAGGCATTGATTGCTGAGGGGATCAATGTCAACGCGACCCTATTATTCTCCCTGGAACGCTATGAGGGCGTGGCTGATGCCTATCTGTCCGGGCTTGAGTCGCGCGTTCGAGCTGGCGGGTCCATTGAAAATGTGCGTTCCGTGGCGAGCTTCTTTGTCAGTCGTGTCGATGGCAAGGTGGATGCGCTGCTTCGCGCCGCTATGGCTCAGGTTGCTTCCGGTGAGGAGCGCACCCAGATCGAGGCATTGATGGGGCGCGCCGCGATCGCGAATGCAGGGGCCGCTTACGGGTCGTTCAGGCGGATGTTGGCCGATAGCCGGTTCCAGTCGCTGGCTGCAAAGGGCGCGCGTCCTCAGCGTCTGTTATGGGCCAGCACCGGGACCAAGGACCCCGCCTACAGCGACATTCTCTATGTCAGTACGCTGGTCGGACCGAATACGGTCAACACCATGCCTCCGGCAACCTATAGCGCCTACCTGGATCACGGTCATCCGGCGCCCGCTATCGACGACCGCGTTGCTGAAGCCGAGAGCGTGCTGTCTCAGCTAAAGGGCTTCGGGGTTGACCTCGGCGCCATTACCGATCAGCTCGAAACGGAAGGCGTAAGGTCCTTTGCCGAATCCTTCGAGTCGCTTCTGGGGGTGATCGCTTCGCGGCGCGCTCAGTTTAGTGTAGAGCAGGTTTCCTAGCGCGGATCTGTGTCGGAGTCGTTCTGTTTCGCGTCACGGACGCTTGTCATCATCACGCCAACATTCCCCTTCGATCGTATGATCGGAGGGGGTGTTCGACCCGTGAAAATGCGGAGGGGCGGTAGGGAAACCTCTGCCCCGATTGCTCAAGAACCATCGGATCAGCCATCGCCGGAATGGTCTGATCAGGCATAGAAAGCCGAGCGTATCGGTGAAGAAGCCTGGGGTGAGCAACAGCGCACCGCTGATGAGTAGAATCAATCCTTCCATGACCTCAATCGCTGGGATCTCGCCCTGCATTAGCATCGAACGGACCCGGGTCATTGTTGCGACCCCCTGGAGGCGGATTAGAAAGGCGCCGAGAACGGCCGTGAAGACGACCAGAAATACGGTCATCGGCGCGCCGATGACGGATCCTACCTCGATCAGGAGGTAGATCTCGATCAAGGGTACCGTCAGGAATATTAGGAAAAGTGACTGAAACATCTAATGTGATTGCCTCGCGGTGGATCGGAGGATCTTGGTCCGCCAACTGAGCGGATATCCCGTATCATGTGCATGCTCCGGGTTCTTATGAAGATTCTCTCCGTTGTATGGTCGACTCGACGGACGCATCCGGACATAATCGATTCGTGACGCTTTTGTGCGCGGGGTTGCATCCTTTTCGTGCCAATGTGTAATACTATCACGCCTTGGATTAAAGGACCCGCGTGACGCATGTATCCAACATCACGGTACGAGTGAGATGGACGGTTATTGTCTGATCTACTCCAGTTGTCCCGACGAAGAAACCGCTGGACAGTTGGCTGCCGCATTGATCGATCGGCGCCTGGCTGCCTGCGTGAGCGTGCTTCCCGGCATGACGTCGTACTACGTATGGGCCGGGCAGCGGGAGGCGAGTCAGGAGGTCCTGTTGATGATCAAAACCATGGTCGCCCGATATGCGGACATTGAGTCGTTGCTGCGCGAACTCCACCCTTATGAACTTCCCGAGGTCATCGCTGTCCCTATTGAACGTGGTTTGCCAGATTACCTGAGCTGGGTTTCTCTCATGACTCAACCCGATTGAACCTCTTTGATATTAAAGCCCGCCCCTAATAACGAAACACTTTAAAGACTTAATAGTATGTTGCGTCTGCGAAACTTAGCACTAGCCCTGTTTTTATCTGTCTGTCTGCCCTCAGTGCAGGCGGGGATTCTTGATTCGCTGTCTTCGTTCGGGGATCGCATAGGGTCGGGGTCGGCAAAGACCTTCCTGCCGCCGGATAAGGCCTTCATCTTCTCTGCGGATGTGCAGGATGCCCGAACGTTGATGTTGCATTGGCAGATTACCGAGGGCTACCACCTATACAAAAACAAGTTTAAGTTCGAGCTGCTCCCGTCTGACGGTATCAAGTTAGGTAAAGCGGGTTTTCCCCAGGGACGCATGATCGAGGACGAGTCCTTTGGGCATCTAGAGTCCTTTTTCGAGGATATCGATATCCCCATTGCGCTTGAGCGCCCTATTGGTGGAAAGCGGCAGGTTCGCCTCCAAGTGGGCTATCAGGGGTGTGCCGATGACGGTTTTTGTTATCCCCCTATCAAGAAGTCTGTAGACCTGGTCCTGCCGGAATTGACGGCGGGTTTACCTGAGGCGATTTCGAGCGGGGATGATTCGCCAGCATCGGCTGCGGAATCGATCGTGCCTGAGCAAGATCGATTCGTTCAGGCCATGATCCGCAACGGCCTGTGGGCCAATCTGGGGATGATGTTTGTTGCCGGCCTCTTATTGGCTTTCACGCCTTGTGTATTCCCTATGGTGCCTATACTGTCGGCCATTATTATCGGTCAGGGCGTGACCGTAAGGCCACAGCGCGCTTTTTTGTTGACGGTTAGCTACGTTGTGAGCATGGCGTTGACGTATACCGTGGCTGGCGTTCTGGCAGGAATGTTCGGTCAGAGTGTTCAGGCCGCTTTTCAGAACCCTTGGATCTTGGGTGGTTTTAGTCTGATTTTCGTGCTGCTTGCGTTATCGATGTTCGGGCTTTATGAGCTTCAGTTGCCCTCGGCAATACAGCAGCGCCTCAATTCCCTGAATCAACGACAGTCAACCGGCACTTATCTTGGTGCGGCGGTCATGGGGTTCCTGTCGGCCTTGATTGTCGGTCCTTGTGTGGCTGCTCCCATGGCCGGAGTTCTGCTCTATATCAGCACCCAGGGAGATGCGGTTATCGGCGGGCTTTCGCTGTTTGTCCTGAGTCTGGGCATGGGGCTTCCGTTGTTGGTCTTTGGCGCCTCGGCGGGTCGCATATTGCCCAAAGCCGGGGCTTGGATGCATGTCATTCGCCCGATTTTTGGCGTCATGATGCTGGGAGTGGCGATCTGGATGCTGGAGCGTATCTTGCCCTTCTCCGCTACGATGTTTCTGTGGGCCTGCCTGATCATCGCCTCCGCTGTCTATTTGGGCGCCCTTGAGCGGTTGCCGGATGACTGCAACCCTTGGCGAAAGCTTTGGAAGGCCCTGGGGGTCGTTCTGCTGATGTGGGGCAGCATGCTAATCGTCGGCGCTGGGAGCGGTGGTAACGACATATTCAGTCCCTTATCGGCCTTTGCGCAACGACAGGAAGGAAGTGCCGAAAAGGGATTGAAGTTTCGGCGTTTCACCGGACTTAGTGGTTTGAAACGTGAATTGCAGGCAGCCAGCGATCAAGGGATGCCCGTCATGGTTGATTTTTATGCTGATTGGTGTGTCGATTGCCGACGAATGGAGGTCAACGCCTTTTCCGACCCCGGCGTGCGTGGTCAGCTGAGCGGGATGCGTTTGTTGCAGGCGGATGTTACGGCCAACGATGCCGATGACCAGGCTTTGCTGAAGCGCTACCAATTGTTCGGGCCACCCGCCATTCTGTTTTTTGATGGCGCAGGCAGGGAGTTGGCGGGTCGCCGTTTGATCGGTTACCAATCGGCAGATGAGTTGTCCAATAATATACGGATGGCTTTGGCGGGTACACGATGAAACGCTTGGTTATTCGCCCACTTTGGTTGCTGCTGGCGTTGCTAGTGGTCGCGATATCTGTGGTGACCTATAACGCGGTTTATCAGAAAGGATTACAGCAAGCTGCAGAACGAGTTTCCCGGACAGACGTTACCGATGCGGCTTCCGGTTTGATCGGCCAGCGTCGACCTGATTTCAGTCTGCCTGACACCGATGGCCTGCCTAGAACGGCAGATGAATGGAACGGTAAAGTTCTGGTGGTCAACTTTTGGGCGGACAACTGCCTGCCTTGTCGTCGTGAAATTCCAGCGTTTATTCATATCCAGCGTGATCTGGCTGAGCGCGGCGTGCAGTTTGTCGGTATCGCGATCAACGAACGAGACGCGGTTAGAACCTTTGCTAGTGAAATGGGTATCGAGTTTAATTACCCGATCCTGACCGGAGAGAGTGATGCTATTGAGGTCGCTCGTTCGTATGGCAACGAGATCGGGATCCTCCCCTATACCGTCGTGATCGATTCCGCCGGCATTGTCGCGCAGGCACAGTTTGGCGAGGTGCAGGCAGACGAGTTACAAGCCATGTTGGCTCCGCTCATCTGAAGACGGGCGAGCCTCCCATCCAGTTGTAGACTAAATCGCTAGACTTGCGCCCCCGATCATTGCAGAATAATGACTCTTGTTTGAAACGGTGTTCAAATAAGGCCTATCTTTCTTGAATGAGCGGATAATAGGGGGGGGAATGTGGCGCGGCTTTTATTGCTGAACGGGCCCAATATCAATCTCTTGGGCCGACGGGAGCCTGGGATCTATGGTAGGGCGACCTTGGATCAGATCACGTCCCGCTTAGAGGAAAGGGCCGCGATCCTTGGCCATGAGCTGTTCGTGTTTCAGAGTAATGCTGAACACGAACTCGTGGATCGGGTCCAGCAGTCTATGGATGAGTGCATAGATTTTATCATTATCAATCCCGCAGCCTTTACACATACCAGCGTCGCGCTCAGAGATGCCCTCCGCGCGGTATGTATTCCCTTCATTGAGATTCACTTGTCGAACATCTATGGGCGGGAGTCATTTCGCCGGAAATCCTATTTCTCCGATCTGGCGGTCGGGGTAATCAGCGGGTGCGGAGCATTGGGATACGAGCTTGCCCTCCAGTTTGCACATGAAACGCTCACGCGTTCTGAAAATGAAACAAACTCCTGAGTTCGTGGCCGTCAGCGGCCATGAATATGAATATTGTCATTAAGGTGAAGTATGGATATTAGGAAGATCAAGAAACTGATCGATCTGCTTGAGGGTTCAGACCTGAGGGAGATCGAGATTCATGAAGGCGATGATTCGGTTCGAATCAGCAGGGGGGGTGGGTCGACAGTGACAACGGTGCATGCCGGCATGCCTGCGGCGCCTACGCCGCTTCCTGACGCTGCCCCGGCAGCGGCCGCCCCCGCGATCGTTGAGGAGCCCGCAATTAAGGGGCACACCGTGACCTCGCCGATGGTGGGCAGCTTCTATCGAGCCCCGGCCCCCGGAGCGAGCGCTTTTGTCGAAGTCGGTCGCCATGTTCAGGTTGGGGAAACACTGTGCATCATTGAGGCCATGAAGATGCTGAACCAGATCGAAGCGGATAAGGCAGGTGTCGTAGCCGCCATTCTCGTTGAGAATGGGCAGCCGGTCGAATACGGCGAGCCGCTGTTCATCATCGAGTAATGGCCATGTTTGAAAAGATCGTGATTGCTAACCGAGGAGAAATCGGTCTCCGGATACTCAGGGCATGCAGGGAGCTGGGAATACGCACTGTGGCGGTCCACTCGACGGCCGATCGCCACCTTATGCATGTACGATTGGCGGATGAGTCGGTCTGCATCGGTCCACCGGCGTCGACCGCTAGTTACCTTGATATCCCTGCCTTGATCAGTGCCGCCGAGGTAACTGATGCTGAGGCAATCCACCCTGGCTATGGCTTCCTATCCGAGAACGCCGATTTCGCTGAGCGGGTCGAGGAAAGCGGTTTTGTCTTCATCGGTCCCCGCCCGGATACGATTCGTACGATGGGGGACAAGATTTCCGCGATCGCGGCGATGAAGGCGGCTGGGATCCCTTGTATTCCTGGGTCTGACGGACCGCTCGGTGATGATCCCGACACTAACTTGAGGCTCGCGAAGGAAATCGGTTACCCGGTCATTATTAAGGCGGCTGGTGGTGGTGGCGGCCGCGGAATGCGTGTCGTGCATAGTGACGCGGCCTTGCTGAACGCGATTACTTTGACTCAATCGGAGGCGGAGTCCGCCTTCGGAAACGGGACCGTCTATCTGGAAAAGTTTCTAGGTAATCCGCGCCATATCGAGATTCAGGTTCTCGCGGACGGACAGGGACACGCGATTCATCTTGGGGAGCGCGACTGTTCCACTCAGCGGCGCCATCAAAAGGTGATCGAAGAGGCCCCCGCGCCAGGGATCACCGAGGACCAGCGCAAGGAGATCGGCGATCGTTGCGTCAAGGCGTGTCTTGATATCGGTTACCGTGGGGCCGGGACTTTTGAGTTCCTTTATCAGGACGGAGCTTTTTATTTTATCGAAATGAATACCCGCCTGCAGGTCGAGCATCCGGTGACGGAGATGGTCACCGGCGTTGATATCGTGCGGGAGCAGCTTCGCGTCGCTGCAGGTGAGGCGCTATCCATGACCCAGTCGGATATCGCTATACGCGGGCACGCCATTGAATGCCGGATCAATGCAGAGGATCCGGTCGGGTTCGTGCCATCGCCGGGACCGATATCTCAGTACCACCCGCCGGGTGGCCCGGGTATTCGCGTGGAGTCACATCTCTATAATGGGTACGTCGTACCACCCTATTACGATTCGATGATCGCCAAGGTGATTGCCTACGGAAGCGATCGGATGGTGGCGTTGATGCGTATGCGTATGGCTCTGAGCGAGCTGGTCATTGAGGGTATTAAGACCAATACGCCTCTCCATCGGGACATACTGGCGGACGATGTATTTATTCGCGGCGGGTGCAATATCCATTGGCTGGAGGGGCACCTCAGGGATAAATAGGTCTTGAAGCTTTATATTGATTCTTTAGCTGTATCAGGCGGGAAGACAAAAAAGGCGGGTTCGAATGAACCCGCCTTTTTTGTAAAACGCAGCTCCTTACGGAGTAGGAATGAAGGTGGCGCGACGTCTGATTGGCCTGTAGTGACGAATAAAACCACGGGACCGAACGTTTCTGCCAGCATTAGGCCTAGCGCCGATCACGACAGGAGTCACGGGGCCAGTATAGGTAACGCGACTGCTGCTTGAAGTGTTAACGACGGTCGTACTCTTGCTGATTGTGCGCGCAGCGTTTGCGCTAGCTGCGAAACCGACAGCAAATGCTGTGATGGCGAGGGTCGCGATAAGCTTTTTCATTAGAATAACTCCTATTGTGAAGTAGCAAAAAATTTCGATAAAACCTTTATAAATCAATCACTCTTATGTATATATATGGGGTATATGGGGGTGAGCATACCACGATATTATTAAAATTCTATTAAGGTGTCAGTTTCCTAAAGAAATCTATGTGTTTCATGCGTCGTGGTTGCGTATAGACGATAAGACGGACCGGTTTCAATAAAGGTTCCATCCGTGCGCATTTCAATTTATTTCTGAGGGATTCGCACTCTGTTTCACTCAATTAATTGGGGCCTAGTTGATCTCTTTGGCGGTGCTTTCACGGTCTGCCAAGGCGCCAGCGATGGTACTTTTCGAGTAGCGACAGCACGCCTTCGGGCGCATGACGCTTCTTCCACTCCCCAGCAGCGTATTTATTGGCCTCAGCCAGGGTGGGATATATGTGAATCGTGCCCAGGATTTTATTGAGCCCCAGGCCATGCTTCATGGCCAGTACGAACTCTGCAAGCAAATCACCTGCATGTGCCCCCACGATTGTGACCCCCAGGATGCGATCCTTACCCGGCGGTGTCAGGATCTTGATGAACCCTTCCGCCGTGCCATCCGCTATGGCCCGGTCAAGGTCGTCTATCCCATAACGCGTCACCTCGTAGGCGATGCCGGCCTGCTTGGCTTCCTGTTCATTGAGCCCGACCCTTGCGACCTCCGGGTCAACAAAGGTTGACCACGGGATAATCGAATAATCGACTTTGAAACGACGTAGGTTGCCAAATAGGCTATTGACTGCCGCGTACCAGGCCTGGTGGCCTGCCGTGTGCGTGAATTGATATGGACCCGCGACGTCCCCGGCGGCCAGGATGTTCGGATAAAGGGTCTCCAGGTATTCGTTCGTCGCAATCGTGCGCTCTGTGGGAATCCCGAGTTCTTGGAGGCCATAGCCCTCGAGTCTTGCGACTCGACCCACGGCGCACAGAAGGGCATCGAATTCGATTTGAGATTCTTGACCGTCATGTTCGACGACAATGAATTTGCGCTCATCATCAATGCCGCAACGAAGGGCCTTGTGATTGGTGAGTACGGTGACGCCACTTTTTTCCAGGGCATTTTGAGCTAGCTCCGAGACCTCTTCGTCCTCTCGGATCATGATCCGTGGTCCCATCTCAATCTGTGTCACATTCGCGCCGAGCCTGGAAAAGCTTTGTGCGAGTTCACATCCGATGGGGCCGCCCCCAAGGACTACCAGTCGTTCAGGTGGAGTGTCCAACTTAACGAATTCATCCCAAAGCGTATCGCTGGTGACATAGCCAACGTCTTCGATGCCTGGCAGCGGGGGAACGAACGGGCGGGCACCCGTCGCGATGATGATGTTTCGGGTCGTCAGCCTTTGAGTGTTGCCATTCGCAGAGGTGATCTCGACGGTCCAAGGGTCGACGAGTCGGGCATGGCCTTGCAGTACCTCGACACCAAGTT
>CAZASZ010000011.1:0-25037 GCA_964487925.1 uncultured Gammaproteobacteria bacterium | reverse complement strand
ACGGTCCAAGGGTCGACGAGTCGGGCATGGCCTTGCAGTACCTCGACACCAAGTTGGGTATAGCGCTCGACGCTGTCATGAGGCGCCACGGCTGCTATAACCTCGTGGACGCGCGTCATGACTCGGCGGAAACTGAATTTCGGGGCAGCACTCTGAAGTCCATAGTGATCGGCGTTACGGATCTGCTGCGCCAGTTTCGCGCTCTTGATGAGCGCCTTGCTCGGTACGCAGCCGAAATTGAGACAATCCCCACCCATCTTGTGTCCTTCGATCAGTGTGACCTTGGCCCGGACCGTGGCCGCTATGTAGGAACTAACAAGCCCGGCGGCGCCGCCGCCAATAACGATTAGATTACGATCATATCGTTGAGGCCGTTTCCATTTTGCATAGACCCGCCGCCGCTGAATGCCCCGAACGATTGCACGGGCCAGAAATGGGAATAGCCCCAATAGAGCGAAGGATGCCACCAAGCCTGGTGAAAGTATCCCCGCGGGACCCTCAAGTTGCGCCAGCTGTGTCCCGGCATTGACGTAGACCAGGGTCCCGGCCAACATGCCAATCTGACTGATCCAATAGAAGGTGGTGGTCCGCAGTGGTGTCAACCCCATGACGAGGTTGATCAGAAAAAAAGGAAATATTGGCACCAGTCGGAGCGTAAACAGGTAGAAGGCGCCGTCTCTGGCAATGCCCATGTTGAAGGATTTGAGTTTATCGCCAAAGCGACCCTGTACGGAGTCGCGCAGGATATAGCGCGAAACCAGGAAGGCTAGGGTGGCGCCGATGCTGGACGCGAAGGAGACCAGAATGGTACCAGTGGTTAGCCCGAATAACGCGCCAGCCGCTAGGGTCATGATCGCGGCGCCCGGAAGTGACAAGGCCGTTACGATGATATAGCCCAGAAAAAAGATGCCGGCCACCATGAATGGGGACTGCTGATAGAGTTCGGCGAAATCCTCCTGACCTTGCTTGAGAGCGGCGAAAGTGAGCCAGTGGTCGAGGTCAAACGCAAAAAAAGCTATGACCGCGATGACGATCAGGGCGAGCAGCGCGATTTTTTTCATTTCAATAGTGGTCCCTTGTTTATCGACGTGTCATATCCGGTACCCATTATGTCGCCAGAATGCCATCGACCATACAGATGAGGCGCCCTCAGTCAATTCTGTATAAACCGCTGTTGATTGCTAGTATGAGCGCCAGAGTAGCGTTTTGCGCTCTTGCAACGCGTAATAAATCACATGAAAAAAACACTGAAAATATGTTTGTGTTCTATTCGATATCGGTTACAATGCGACCGTTGCAAATTTCTGAGGCGTGTCTAGCAGTTCCCTCCTGGTGTATGCTGTGTGTCCCTTCCCGTAATCTGCAATATCATTTTGTCTGCGGCATATATGTGCCGTTTTAACCTTGTGTAAAGTTTATCCGTGTTGAGGAGAAAGTAATGGCTACAGGAACCGTCAAGTGGTTTAACGAGGCAAAGGGCTTTGGTTTTATTGCCCCGTCTGATGGTAGCGCCGATGTGTTTGTGCACTTTTCTGCGATTGAGGGCAGTGGTTTCAAGACCCTTGCAGAGGGACAGGCAGTGTCGTTCGACGTCGAAAACGGTCCGAAGGGCCCCCAGGCGAGCCGCGTCACCAGCGCGGATTGAGTGCTCTCGAACTTTATAAGTTCGGGCGGCAATCACCCTGCTACCGCCAACTGACCCGGAGGCGGTAAACGGATGGATCTTCACTATGATGTCATAGTGATTGGTAGCGGCCCCGGTGGTGAAGGGGCCGCGATGAAGGCCGTCAAAGAGGGTAAACGGGTCGCAATGGTCGAAGAATATGCCGAGGTGGGTGGTAATTGCACCCACCGCGGTACCATTCCGAGTAAGAGCCTGCGCCAGGTCGTGGAGTCCCACATCTATGACCCGGGACAGGGACAGCAGCGTTATCCTCGCCTTTTAGGGTCCGCCCGTATGGTCATCGACCAGCAGGTCAGGATGCGCCATAGCTTTTATTCCCGAAACGGCGTCGATATCTTGCAGGGACGGGCCAGTTTCACGGATGAGCATTCCCTTCAGATTTCCAATCGAGGCCACAGTCGAGGCAGGCTAACGGCCGATTATTTTGTGATCGCGACCGGGTCGCGCCCTTATCGCCCCGACGATCTCGATTTCAGTCATCCCCGTATTCTTGACAGCGATACGATTCTCAAGTTGGAAGACACCCCGCGTTCGCTTATTATTTACGGTGCTGGCGTAATCGGTTGCGAGTATGCGTCGATATTTCGCGAGATGGGTGTCAAGGTCAATCTCGTCAACAGTCGTTCCCGGTTGTTGTCCTATCTCGATGATGAGATCATCGACGCCCTTGCCTACCACCTGCGTGAGCGCGGGGTCGTGATTCGTCATGACGAGACCTATGCGCGTGTCGAGATCGACGACCACGGCGTGTCGCTTCATACCCAGTCCAACAAGAAAATTAACGGTGAATTCCTGCTATGGGCCCAGGGTCGTGTCGGAAACGCTGGCAATATGGGGCTGGAGGGCCTGGGCATCGAGGTCACTTCTCGCGGTGTGATTCCGGTCAACGAGTGTTATCAAACAGCGTGTCCGCACATCTATGCGGTAGGCGACGTGGTCGGCTACCCGAATCTGGCGAGCGCGGCTTACGATCAGGGCCGTTTTGCGGCGACGCACTTGGTTTTCGGTGAGTGCGATAGTCGCCTGATCGAAGATATCCCAACCGGGATCTACACTATTCCAGAGGTTAGCTGTATCGGCGCCACCGAGCGTGACCTGACCGATCGAAAGATCCCCTACGAGGTTGGCCGGTCCATGTTTCGGCATCTCGCCCGGGCCCAGATTCTTGGCCAGACCAGCGGTATGCTCAAGATCCTGTTTCATCGCGAGACCCTGGAAATACTGGGGATTCATTGCTTCGGTGTCCAGGCGTCTGAGATTATCCATATTGGCCAAGTGGTCATGAGTCAGTCTGGAGAGGCCAACTCTCTGAAATACTTCGCGAATACCACGTTTAACTATCCGACCATGGCAGAGGCCTATCGTGTGGCGGCCTTGAACGGGCTGAACCGGATTAGCTGATCGTTACGATGCCGTGAAATGGCATCCAGTTTCAAAAATGGGCATAATGTTCCCCCGGGGGAGATCCCGATTGGTAGGCCCTGGTCGGGGGTTATCGCCGCGGGGGTGGTAAATAACTAAAAGGCCGGAGCAAATCCACTATGAAAGACCTAATACGGCTATTGATTTACGGCGGTAGCGCCGCTGGAGCCATCTTCCTGTTGACCGTTTTGGCCGAAAGCCACGCACTCTCCGGAGATGCGATGGTTGGCCTAGCCATTTTTGTGGTGATCGTGCTGCCTATCGTCATCATGATACGTTTGGCGAGGCGGGAGCATAATGCATCCGGTCAGTAAGGTCATCTGGCCCCCGTCAGAGTAGTAGAACGATATATCTGGGGAACCCTAGCACTATGAAAATTGCTGAGAATAACGTCTTGCCGGGCGACTTTTGTCTAGCTTATTACATCGGGGACAGGAAGACGGGCGCGATAACCGTGGTCAATAACGGTTTCGACGGCTGCGAGGCTGTTCAGATCCCACGGCTAGCGGAGACCGGCCTTGATGCCATGCGTCGGCCTATGCTGATTGGTCTGACCGAGGCTCATCAGGTCATACTCTTTGATCCGATTGCCAAATCTATAGCTTTCAACGACGGTCTGCCTGCAGATACCTTTCCGGCGCATATCTATCGTGACGGTTACAGCACGCGGGCTTGGTTCATGAATGATGGTGACAAAGCGACAGGGAACGATACGCTCAATTGTGGCGACAAGGGATCTTCGGTCACAGTGATAAATGAGGTGGATAGTGCCCGAGCCTGTTACCTGGGTACGATCTGCGTCGGTCGTGGGCACCACCAGGCTGCGTATAGTCATCCGACGGATAACTCGCCCGAGATCCCAGCGAAGGCCTATATCAGCAATCTCAAGGACGGCAGTTTGTCTGTGATCGGGAACGACCCCGACGATGCATCCAGTTATCTTCAGGTCGTGGCGACGATAGACCTGCGTGAGGCAGATAAGGAGTCGGAGCCGGTGTCACCGGGTTCGGCAAATAATGCTTTTCCGCACGGCATCGATTTTTGCTCCAAGACAGGTTTGATCTACAACCTGAACAATGGTTATGGCACGGTTGCCGTGATTGATCCGAGAACGGACGAGATCATCGACCGCATTCCATTTAAGGGGCACAGCAATCTATTTGCAACGCCTTGTGGCGGCTATTTGATTGGGCGTGGTGCGGATCGAAAGTCCGATCCCGAGCATGTTACCGCTCGTTTGAGTGTGTTGGATGCCGAGAAACGTGAGACCGTGGCCAGCATCGAGCTGTCCGATCTCTATATCAGTAAATATTATTTCAGTCCCGACGGGAGCCGGCTTTATTTGACGGCGTCGGCCTCAGGTAGCCCGGAACAACAGGCGAATTGTAAGGCTGATGTGCTCCTGATTATCGATCTGACGTCCTTGCCGGAACTAAAGGTCATCAACGAGCTAAGACTGGGGGTGCCCGTGGGGACCCTCGATTTCCAAACCCTGAGGGATGGCAGTACGCGGATATTCGCCTCCCTGGGCGACAACGGCGAGGTTGCAGTGCTCGACGGTGATGGCTCATCTGGCGTGACGAAGTTACCGGTGGCGCCCGGCGACCGTCATTCGCGTCTGTGGCTGATCGAGGGGTAAAGGCATCAATGTCAGGCATCAAACAACAGGTTTCTCAGGCAGTGACCAATAAACAAAACAGTTATACCAAGGATGAGCTTCTCACCTGCGGGCGCGGTGAGCTCTTCGGACCAGGTAATGCCCAGCTCCCGCTGCCGCCGATGCTGATGTTCGATCGCATCGTCGAGATTTCGGAGAAAACGGGATCATATGGCAAAGGCTGCATCGTTGCCGAATTGGATATCAGTCCGGATCTGTGGTTTTTTGGTTGCCACTTTCAGGGTGATCCGGTCATGCCAGGCTGCCTTGGACTGGATGCGATGTGGCAACTGGTTGGCTTCTACCTGGGTTGGATGGGTGGACCCGGGCACGGTCGCGCCTTGGGCTGTGGCGAGGTCAAGTTCAGTGGTCAGGTGACCCCGGATGTCAAATTGGTGCGTTATCGTATCGATCTCAAACGTGTGATCATGCGCAAGTTGGTCATGGGGATCGCCGATGCCGAGATGGAGGCCGACGGCAAGGTCATCTATCAGGCCAAAGATCTGAGGGTTGGGTTGTTCACAACATCGGAGAATTTCGCGTAGCTTATGATGAAACGCGTCGTTATTACCGGAACGGGAATTGTCTCGAGTATCGGAAACGATCGGGAAGCGGTGCTGGCCTCTTTGAAGGAAGGTCGATCCGGGATCGTATATAGTGACAAATATGCAGAGTTGGGTTTCAGAAGCCATGTGCATGGCGCTCTCGGGATCGATACTGCTGCGCTTATCGATAGAAAGCTGTTGCGCTTCATGGGGGATGCAGCGGCCTATGCCTATATCGCGATGGATCAGGCGATCGCCGAGGCGGATCTGGATGCGGATCAGGTATCCAACCCCCGGACGGGTTTGATTGTCGGTTCGGGTGGGGCCTCCAACAAGAACTTCCTCGACGCTGTCGAGACCCTGCGCGCTAGGGGCGCGAAGCGTGTCGGGCCCTATATGGTGCCCCGTACTATGGGCAGCACGACGAGCGCGAATCTGTCCACGGCTTTCAAGATCAAGGGCGTAAACTATTCCATCAGCTCGGCCTGTTCGACTAGCGCGCACTGTATCGGTGCGGGCTATGAACAGATCCAGATGGGCAAGCAGGATATTGTCTTTGCAGGTGGTGGAGAGGAGCTGGACTGGACGATGACCATGCTGTTCGATGGCATGGCCGCGTTGTCGTCGAAGTACAATGCGACACCCCAGCATGCGTCTCGTGCCTATGACGCTGATCGTGACGGCTTTGTGATCTCCGGCGGTGGCGGTATCGTCGTCCTTGAAGAGCTTGAGCATGCCAGGGCCAGAGGAGCGAATATCCTCGCCGAGGTCGTTGGTTACGGTGCCACATCCGATGGCTATGACATGGTTGCGCCTTCGGGCGAGGGGGCTGTACGTTGCATGCAGCGGGCCATGAACGATCTCGATGGCGCGTCGATAGATTACGTCAACACCCATGGGACCAGTACCCCGGCAGGGGACCTCAAGGAGGTCGAGGCCTTGCGGACCGTCTTTGGTGACGCGATCCCGCCATTTTCATCGACCAAGTCACTGACCGGTCACGCCCTGGGCGCGGCGGGCGCCAATGAGGCCATATATACCCTCCTCATGATGCAGAACAGGTTTGCCGCCGCATCGGCGAATATCGACAATTTGGACCCCGATATGGTCGGTGCGCCCGTCATTAGGGAGCGCATGGATGATATCGATATCCGTCGGGCCATGTCCAACAGCTTTGGATTCGGCGGCACCAACTGTTCGCTCGTCTTTGCGCGTTTTGAGGGTTGATCGCCCTAGTTGTATGCTTGCGCCGACCTTGTTCGTTTAATAGCGCCGTTTCGGCGAACGCGTGGCGACGCAGCCGGTTGAGGCGGCGCTGACGCAGATGTCTGAACCTGCGATCGCGATCAAAGGGCTGTATAAGCACTACGGTGAGCTCACCGCACTAGACGGCATCGACCTAGAGATACCCAAAGGGGCCTTCTTTGGTCTCCTGGGCCCCAACGGCGCCGGAAAATCGACCTTGATCAATACCATTGCCGGCCTAGCTCGGCCTGCTCAAGGTACGGTCAGCGTCATGGGTCACGATGTCATCACCGACTACCAGTCGGCCCGCAGATGTCTCGGTGTCGTCCCACAGGAACTCGTCTTTGACGCCTTTTTCACGGTGCGCGAGGTCTTGCGGATTCAGTCCGGCTATTTTGGCCGGGGCAGAGAGAACTACGACTGGATCGAGCGACTCTTATACGAACTTAGGTTGCAGGATAAGGCCGAGAGCAATATGCGCGCCCTGTCCGGGGGTATGAAGCGGCGGGTTCTGATCGCCCAGGCGCTTGTCCACCGACCCGACATCATCATCCTTGACGAGCCTACGGCTGGTGTGGACATCGAGGTCCGCCAACTGCTCTGGGCGTTGATCCGCCGGCTCCACGAGGAAGGACATACCATCATTCTGACGACTCACTATCTCGAGGAGGCGGAGACCCTTTGCGAGCATATTGCGATTCTCAACCTGGGGCGGGTAGTTGCTCTGGACAGCAAGCAGGGTCTGCTGAGCCGCGGCGAGGATCAGGTCAGATCGATCGAATTTACAGTGGATCGACCGGTGGCGGCGTTACCAGAGGCGGTCCGCAGGCATTTTTCGCAAGCCACGGAACAGTGTTGCGTCCTTGAGACCAAGGGCGACTGCGGGGTCGCCATGATGGCCGCGCTAGAAGTTTTTCAGGTAAACAATATCACGGTCTTGGAGGTTCGGACCGAGCGCGCGGATCTCGAGGATGTATTCATGGATCTGACCCGAAAGGAAGGGTTTTGATGGCGATGAAAGGCTTTCGCACCCTGTTTTACAAGGAGGTTCTGCGCGTCTATAAGGTCATGTTGCAGACCATCCTGGCCCCCATGGTTACGACGCTGCTGTATCTGCTGGTCTTCGCCCATGCGATAGGCGCCCATGTGCAAGTCTACGGTCAAATCGACTATATGGCGTTTCTGGTTCCGGGGCTGATCATGATGGCTATCATTCAGAACGCCTTTGCGAATAGTTCGTCCAGCTTGATCCAGTCCAAGGTTACCGGGAATATTGTCTTTGTACTTCTGGCGCCGTTGTCTTATCTCGAATTCTACGCAGCCTTTGTGTTGGCAGCCGTTCTGCGCGGGCTGATTGTCGGCCTTGGCGTCTATCTAGCGGCCTTGCCGTTTGCTGCCGTGCCTATGCACAGCCTATTTTTTATCGTGATTTTCGCTGCCCTGGGTGGGGCAATCCTGGCTACATTGGGCATCATAGCCGGTATTTGGGCGGAAAAATTCGACCAACTCGCAAGCTTTCAGAACTTTGTAGTGTTACCGCTGACCTTCCTGAGTGGGGTTTTTTACTCCATACACTCCCTGCCTCCTTTTTGGCAGGGGATGTCTCATCTAAATCCCTTGTTCTATATGATTGACGGCTTCCGCTATGGGTTTTTTGGGATCTCGGATGTGAGCCCGGAGGCCAGCCTGGGCGTCGTGCTCGGCTTTTTCGTCGCGTTGGTTGGTCTGACTCTGTTTGTACTGAAACGGGGCTACCGGCTGCGGTATTGATGCATGGCACACGCATTTCAGTATAATCAGTCTAAGTTTTCCCGAATATCCGGGCATTGATATGTCGATGCGATGCCTAAAAATCTAGACTGACAGGCCCGGCAGTGTTCCGGGTTGGGGGGAAGGATGGAATCGCGAAATATATCGCAAGCTGATTTACGCGCCGCTTCAGCGGCGAATCTGTATTTGAAGGGTGTTCTGTTCGTGATCTTGGTCGCGATGGCCGGATGCGCTACGAGCCCGGTCGAGGACGATCCGGTGATCGCGGCGGCAACGAATGCTGAAACAGCGCCCGATTCTGGTTCTGAATCCCAGTCCGCCAACGACCAGGACGAGGATGATGTCGAAGGCTCAACGGTCATGGACTTCGACCAGAATGATGCCGGTTCGCAACAGCTCAGGCTCATTCTTGCGGCGAGGTATGGGCAGGTGGACACTGTAAGGCGGTTGTTGGTCGAAGGGATTGACTTGGAGTTGCAGGACGACCTCGGGTATACCGCCGTGATGGCAGCCTCGGGCGAGTCATCCGATGAGATTCAGCGACTGATTCTGGATCAGGGTGCGGATGTGAATGCGCATGCCGAGGATGGTTCGACAGCCTTAATGATTGCAGCAGGCAAGGGTTTTCTTGGGCATGTCGATCGCTTGCTTGCGGCCGGAGCTCGGGCCAATGAGCGCAACGATGCTGGTGAGACGGCTCTGATGATCGCGATCCGTTTTGGTCATGCAGATGTGGTCTCGGTGCTGCTCGAGGCAGGCGCCGACGCCAATGTTTATACGCAAGATGAGGTGCTATCCCTGGGCGTGGAGACGCCACTCATGTACGCCGCGCAATATGGCGCATCGTTGACCGCGGGCGTGCGTATCGCGCGCCTGCTGCTCGAACATGGCGCCAAGCCTAATATAAATCGTGCAAGTGGCGAGACGGCCATGACCATCGCCAAGAGACGGGGTTATGCCATGCTGGTTTCAGAGCTGCGTCGTCACGGTGCTCGTGATGAAAGCCCATACGCACTGTTGGATCGTGAGAGCGCGCTGCTTAAGGCCATCAAACTTAACGACGTCGGCAAGGTCAAGGAGCTACTGGCGCTGGCGGCCGATCCCAACCACCGTGATACATTGACCGGCGTCACTCCTCTATTGAGCGCGGCTTATTATGGGAATGCAGAAATTGTAAAACGGGTCGTAGAGGCCGGTGCGGAGGTCAATGACATACCCTGGGGCCTGCGTGATTCTCGTATCGATACATCGAACGTTACCACCGCTGATCGTGAGCTGGCGCGCAGGGCGACACATGGCGATACGCCACTGATTGCCGCAATCCGCTTCGATCATGCCGATGCCGCCGTAGTCCTGTTGAATCATGGCGCCCGTCCGGAGTTGCCCAATCGGGATAATGAAACCCCGGGGCTGCTTGCGGCCCGCAATGGTATGGCTCAGGTTGTCGCCCTGATGCTGGAAAAAGGACTGGACCCGGATCTCTCGGAAATACCGGAAATCGACGGTTACTCGGTCGCGAATCTCGTTAAGGGGGGCTATTCAAGGGCGGCCTTGCTGGAAGCCGCGTCGCGTGGTCATGAGCCCGTGATCGATGTACTGCTTAAAGGCGGAGCGAATCCCGATATCCAGGATGATGAGGGACGTACGGCCCTGTTTTGGTCAGCATCCCAGGGTTATCTCAAGACTGTTCAACGCTTATTGGCGGGCCAAGCCAATCCCGCTATCGCCGACGAGCATGGTACGACGCCCTTGATGTTGGCGGCGAAGAGTGGCTATCTGAAAATGGCCGAGGACTTGCTGGGTCACGGTGCTGATATCGATGCCGTTGATGGGGAACCCGATCGTTTCGAGACAGGTCGCGTGCAACAACGCTCCGGCAATTCGGCGTTGATCTTCGCTGCGCGAGGTGGGCACCTCGAACTGGTCCGTCTGCTATTGGACCGTGGCGCGACGCTTTACCTGCATACCGATCGGGGCGAGAATGCGGCCGATGTGGCGCGCAAGAACGGATATGGTCAGGTCGCTTCGTTGCTCGAGACTTGGTCCAAATCGCCCTAGGGGGCGGCCCATTTTAGATCTGTCGCCACTCCCCGGGTTTTAGCCCATCGAGGGTGTGACCTGCGATGGAGTAGCGGATGAGCCTGAGGGTCGGGAGTCCAACCGCGGCTGTCATGCGCCGGACCTGTCGGTTTTTTCCTTCCCTGAGGGATAATGCAAGCCAAGTTGTCGGGATCTGCGCCCGGTGACGGATGGGCGGATCACGGGGCCACAGCGCATTGGGCTCCGTCATGACCTCGACGCGAGCGGGCCGAGTCCACCCGTCTTTTAGTTTAACGCCTTCTTGTAGCTGTGCCAGAGATTCCCTAGATGGCACGCCTTCGACCTGGACCCAATAGGTCTTCCATTGCTTGTTTGTCGGATGCGCGATTCGGTGTTGCAGACGACCGTCATTGGTTAGCAACAGGAGGCCCTCGCTGTCCTTGTCGAGCCGCCCGGCGGGGTAGACTCCGGGGACGTCGATAAAGTCGGCGAGCGTCTGTCCTTCACCCGAGAACTGACAAAGCGTACCAAACGGTTTGTTGAACAGGATTAGCATAATAGTCATCTCAACAGCGCGTGGAGGTCGCACTCAATGTGGCGACGTTAAGAAAATTCCTATAGATCATGCAAGGCGGCGTAGTATCAGGTAGAATATGCGGCTTTTCGTGATCGAGCGCGCGTTCCGTGGGGGCGCCCGCCCGGTGTCGTGTCTTAAGTGTACTTGATTGGGTGGTCTATGTTTACGAGCGATATGAAGATTGAGGGTTATGACGATGAGATCTGGTCGGCGATCAAGGCCGAAGAGCGCCGCCAGGAAGAGCACATAGAGCTTATCGCCTCCGAGAACTATGCCAGTCTCCGCATCATGGAAGCACAAGGCTCGGTGCTTACCAACAAGTACGCAGAAGGTTACCCACACAAGCGATATTATGGCGGCTGTGAAAACGTCGATGTCGTCGAGGAACTCGCGATCGACCGTGCCAAGGCGCTGTTCTCTGCCGATTACGCCAATGTTCAGCCTCACTCGGGCTCGCAGGCTAACGCCGCTGTCTATATGGCCCTGCTCGAGCCTGGCGACACCATTCTGGGCATGAGCCTGTCAGATGGCGGACACCTGACCCACGGCGCCAAGGTTAATTTCTCCGGCAAGCTTTTCAATGCTGTCCAATACGGCCTGGATCCCGAGACCGGCGAGATCGATTACGCGCGTGTCGAATCCCTTGCCCGTGAATACCGGCCTAAGATGATTGTCGCCGGTTTCAGCGCCTATTCCCGTATCGTCGACTGGCTGACCTTTCGCGAGATTGCCGACAGTATTGGCGCTCTGCTGTTTGTAGATATGGCTCATGTCGCGGGTCTCGTGGCTGCTGGCTGCTATCCGAGCCCAGTCGGCATAGCCGATATCACAACGACAACGACCCACAAGACCCTGCGAGGTCCTCGCGGCGGCCTGATCCTGGCCAAGTCTAATCCGGAAATCGAGAAGAAGCTCAACTCGATGGTATTCCCCGGCTCTCAAGGTGGGCCGCTCATGCATGTGATTGCCGCCAAGGCTGTATCCTTCAAGGAGGCTATGGATCCCGGCTTCAAGGATTATCAGCGTCGCGTTGTGGATAATGCTAGGACAATGGCTACACGCATGTTGGAGCGCGGTTACAACATCGTATCCGGCGGTACCGACAACCACCTCTTCCTGGTCGATCTTATAGAGAAGGGCATCAGTGGTAAGGAGGCCGACGCCGCTCTCGGTGCAGCCCATATCACGGTTAACAAAAACAGCGTGCCGAATGATCCGCGTTCACCATTTGTGACCAGCGGTATTCGAATCGGTACGCCAGCCGTGACCACGCGCGGCTTTCAGGAAGAGGATGTCCGCCTGCTCGCCGATTGGATCTGCGACATTCTGGATAACATGGGTGATGATTCCGTAGTCGACAGTGTTCGGGAGCAGGTTGGAGCGATCTGCAAGCGTCTCCCTGTGTATCCGGATGCCTGATAGGCTGCTGGACCGACGATAAGCCCATGCGCTGCCCATTTTGCGCTGCCAGTGACACCAAGGTCATCGACTCACGTCTCGCCAGTGAAGGGAGCGTGATTCGCAGGCGGCGCGCATGTCAGCAGTGCGCGGAGCGTTTTACGACTTTTGAGTCTGCAGAGCTTGTCTACCCG
Organism: uncultured Gammaproteobacteria bacterium; assembly: GCA_964487925.1. Lineage (GTDB taxonomy): Bacteria > Pseudomonadota > Gammaproteobacteria > SZUA-140 > SZUA-140 > RI-283. The sequence goes on along the minus strand of CAZASZ010000011.1, from coordinate 12,505 downwards.
CGTGTCGTCAAGAGTGATGGCCGGCGCGAGCCCTTTAATGAGGACAAGCTTCGCCACGGAATTCAAATCTCGGTCGAGAAGCGGCCTGTGGATAGCGAGGCCATCGAGTCAGCGATCGACCGTATTAAGCGGCGGCTGCACGGACTGGGTGAACGCGAGGTCGACTCACGTCAGCTTGGGGCATGGGCCATGGCCGAACTGTTGAAATTGGACGAGGTAGCCTACGTGCGTTTTGCCTCGGTCTATCACCGTTTCCAGGACTTGAATGCTTTTCAGGAGGAGATTAAACGTCTTCAGCAAGGTGCTGTGAACGATCGTGATTCCGCCACGGGCTCGCCGCGGGCCGATTGACGGAAATGCCTGACCGAGACGATGTCCGTTACATGTCCCGAGCGATTCAGCTTGCCGGAAGAGGGCAATGTTCGACCGATCCGAACCCACGCGTAGGTTGTGTCATCGTCCAGGGTGATCGGATCGTCGGCGAAGGCTGGCACCAATTTGCCGGTGAGCCTCATGCCGAGGTCTTTGCTCTGCGAGCCGCGGGCGACCAGGCTAGAGGTGCAACGGTCTATGTGACCCTGGAACCGTGCTGTCACCACGGCCGGACGCCGCCCTGCACGGATGCCTTGATCACCGCTGGCGTTGGCAGGGTTGTGGCGGCCGCGGAAGACCCGGATCCGCGGGTCGCAGGTCGTGGGCTCACCGCTTTGGTCGAGGCCGGTATCGAGATTCGATCGGGCATCATGACGACTGAATCCGAGGCGCTCAACTTAGGTTTTATCTCGCGTCAGCGTCGCGGACGGCCTTACCTTCGTTGCAAAATGGGGATGACCCTGGATGGTCGTATCGCGACTGCGAGCGGCGAGAGCAAGTGGATCACGTCGGCGGCGGCGCGCCGGGATGTGCATCGCCTGAGAGCGCGCAGCTCTGCGGTTTTGACCGGGGTCGGTACAGCCATCGCTGACGACCCATCGTTGACGGTACGCCTCGATCCTGACGATGTCCCTGAGGCGCTGTTGGCGCCCTGGCGGATCGTTCTCGACTCGGGATTGCGGATACCCCAATCGTCGCGGATGCTTTCCTTACCGGGCAAGACGCTTATCGTGCATGGTCAGGGTGTCGTTGTTCCCGATTACCTACAGTCGCGGACGGAGGTGAGCTTGTTGCCAGTGGCGTCCGTGGACGGGCGGATTGAATTGCGGACTATGCTGGAGGCGCTGGCCCGACTGGAGATCAACGAGGTGCTCGTTGAGGCCGGTCCTGTCCTATCGGGAGCCTTGATGAGCGCAGGGTTAGTCGATGAGCTTTGGCTCTATGTCGCCCCGAAGCTGCTTGGCGACAGCGCCCGCGGTTTGATGAGCCTGCCCATGATCGAACGCCTAGATCAGGCACAGGATCTGTGTATCAAGGAGATCCGCGCCGTAGGTGACGACTGGCGTATCGTAGCGGTCCCGGTAGGGTCTTCGAATTTGAGTGAGTAAGGAAACGTTTGTGTTTACGGGGCTTGTTGAGTGTGTGGGCGAAGTGGTTCGAATCGAGCGGGATCAGCACGATGCCCGGTTGACCGTGCGCGCTGACCTGCCTGAACCGAAGGATGTGGTCCTCGGAGACAGCATTGCGGTCAATGGCGTCTGCCTGACCGTGGTCGAAATCGCCGATCAGGTGTTCAGCTTCGATGTATCGGCCGAGACCCTAGCCTGTACAACCTGCGGCGAGTTGATAGCTGGCCACACCGTCAATCTCGAACGTGCTTTGTTGCCGAGCACGCGGCTTGGCGGACATATCGTCAGCGGTCACGTTGACGGCATCGGGCATATCGTTGGGATCCATTCACGTGGCGACTCCAAGGTATTGAAGATCCTAGTCCCGGAAGGACTATCCCGCTATATCGCCAGCAAGGGCTCGGTGACACTTGACGGGATCAGCCTGACGGTCAACGCCGTGGAAGGAGCTGAATTCGAAGTCAACATCATCCCGCACACGATGGAAAAAACCCATCTTTCGGCAGTGACGGAGGGTCGCTGTTTGAATATCGAGGTCGACATCATCGCCCGGTATCTGGAGCGCCTGCTAGAGCCTACACATCCGGAGCGACAGGCGCACGCGTCGGGATTACCCTTTGGCGCACTGGATTAAGGATATATGCATGTCATTTGATCGTATTGAAACACTGATTGAAGAGATTCGGCAGGGACGCATGATTGTCATGCTCGATGACGAGGACCGGGAAAACGAGGGCGATTTGATCATGGCGGCGGGTTGCGCTCGCCCCGAGGATATTAATTTTATGGCCCGCTTCGGGCGTGGCCTGATCTGTCTGACCTTGACGCGACATCGTTGCGAGGCCCTGCATCTGCCGCTCATGGTCGGGGATACGGACACCCATCATGGCACCAATTTTACGCTCTCTATCGATGCCGCCAAGGGCATCACGACCGGGATCTCGGCGGCTGATCGCGCCTTGACGATCACCAAGGCTGTCGCGGCCGATGCCTTGCCGGAAGATCTCGTGCAGCCTGGTCATATTTTTCCGCTCATGAGCCAGGCCGGCGGGGTTCTGACCCGTGCTGGACATACCGAGGCCGGCAGCGATCTGGCCCGCTTGGCGGGCTTTGAACCGGCCAGCGTTATCGTCGAAATACTCAATGAAGACGGCACCATGGCCAGAAGGCCCGAACTCGAGGTCTTTGCCCGCGAACATGGGCTCAAGATGGGCACGGTCGCCGATTTGATTCGATATCGGCTTGAGAACGAGCGCACCGTCGAATGCGTGAGTCGCTGTCCGCTCGACACCCGTTACGGCCCGTTCGAGTTGCATGCCTTCCGTGACCAGGTAGGAGGCCGGATGCATTTCGCGCTTGTCCATGGGGATTGGGCTGAGGGCGAGACAACGACGGTTCGGGTGCATATGGCCGATCATATTGCCGATACCTTTGCGTTACCTACCCGTGCCGGGCGCTGGACTCTGCCGGCAGCGATGGAAGAAATCGTGAACGCGGGCCACGGGGTTGTCGTTGTCTTGCGCATGGGGGACGATGAGGAGGGCTTGCTCCGGCGGATGCGGGAGCTGAAGTCGTTCACCGACCCGATCGATCAGGAAGAGGACGCTGAAGAACAAGCTCTGGGGTATCTTAAGACCTATGGCGTCGGCGCTCAAATCCTCGTTGCCTTGAATGCCCGACGGATGCGCGTCCTAGGATCGCCATTGCGTCTCCACGGACTTTCAGGTTATGGGCTTGAGGTCGTTGAATACGTACCAACATGCAAATGAGGAGTGAATTGCCATGATAAATATCATCGAAGGGGAGCGGAGCGCACCCGATGCCCGTTTTGCCATCGTTGCAGGCAGGTTTAATCGCTTTATCGTCGACCACCTTGTCAATGGCGCGCTCGATACCTTGCGCCGCGCGGGTATTCCTGAGGAGAAGATCACGATTGTTCATACCCCGGGCGCCTTCGAGATTCCGCTCGCTGTGCAGCGGCTCGCCGCCAGCGGCCAGTACCAGGCAATCATCGCTTTAGGCGCCGTGATCCGCGGCGGCACACCGCATTTCGAATATGTTGCAGGTACCTGTACCCGCGGCCTGGCGGACATGGGCCTGAAGTATGATCTGCCCGTGGCCTTTGGGGTTCTGACCGTCAACAGTATCGAGCAGGCTATCGAACGCGCCGGGACCAAGGCCGGTAACAAGGGTGCTGAGGCCGCCGAGACGGCCATAGAGATGGTCAGCCTGCTCGGAAAACTCGGTACCGGGGCTTGAGGCGGGAATGTCGCCAGAGGTCTCAAGTATGAGCCGATCGCGTTCCGGCGCAAGGCGTCTACTTGTTCAAGCCCTGTACGAATGGCAGATTGCTGGTGAGCCCCCCGAGGGGGTAGATTTGGATTTCTACCGCGAGAACCCTCACGGGCGAGCCGATATGGCCTACTTCGAAGCTCTGTTCCGTGATGTACTGAGCGATCAGGTGCGTATCGACGAGGCCTTGTCGACGTGCGTCGATCGGCCCCTTGCCGAGGTCGATCCTGTCGAAAAAGCCGTCCTGAGAATGGGGGGCTGCGAGATGCTGCTGCACCCAGACGTGCCCTATAGAGTTGTCATTAACGAGGCTGTTGAGCAGGCCAAGATCTTCGCCGCTGAGGACAGTCACAAATACGTCAACGGCGTGCTGGACAAACTCGCTCTCAAGCTGCGTCCCCGTGAGGTCTCGGGACATCGGAATACCCGGCCCGAGCCGCTCAAATCAACGGACTGATACAGTCCTAGAGGATGCGGTTACGCACCAAACGCCATGTCCGAAGCGACCGAATTCGAGCTGATTGATCGCTATTTCAAGTCTTCGCTCGGACGCGGGGATGTTGTCTTAGGTGTTGGTGACGATGCCGCGATCCTGGATGTGCCGAGCGGGCATCAGCTTGTTGTGTCCATGGATACGTTAGTCGCCGATGTCCATTTTGCCCTAAATGATGATCCGGAAGGCATTGGCCATAAGGCCCTTGCGGTCAGCTTGAGTGACATGGCCGCGATGGCGGCGGAGCCCGCATGGGCGACCTTGGCACTTGTCCTTCCCCGCGTTGATGAAGCTTGGCTGGCCGCATTCAGCGAAGGCCTTCTTGGCCTGACGCAGGCATTCGGGGTTGAACTCGTGGGTGGCGATACGACCAGAGGACCACTCTGCATTACATCGCAGTTGCACGGCCACGTTCCGTCGGGGCAGGCCACCCTTCGTAGCGGCGCCGGACCAGGCGATCTCATCTGTGTGACCGGAACCATTGGTGATGCCGGCCTTGCACTGAGGTTGCGTCAGCAGTCGGGCCGAGGTCATCAGAATTCAGATCGAAACTACCTTGATCAACGTCTTGACCGTCCGAGTCCACGTGTCCGTGAGGGTGTCGGTTTAAGAGCGCTGGCATCCGCGGCAATCGATATCTCGGATGGCCTGTCTGCCGATCTGGGACATATCCTTGAAGCTAGCGGTTTCGGGGCTGAGGTTGAGGTAGATGCTGTGCCATTGTCCGATGCCTTCCTGAGTTGTACTGAGGAGCTGGCGCCGGACGAGGCGCTACGGCTGGCCTTGTCTGCCGGGGATGATTACGAGCTTTGTTTCACCGTACCCGAGGATCAACTGCCTCGGCTTGAGGCGGTGTCAGCCAACTGGGAGGTTCCTTGGCGCGTCATCGGTCGGATTACCGAGCGGAAAGGTTTAAGCCTAGTGCATGACGATGGCCATCCCTTTATCCTAGAACGAACGGGCTACGAACACTTCCGTTAACTGGCAGCTGAAAAACGCGCCATCCCTTGGGCGCGTCTTTCAACGGCTTGTTAAGTCTTAGAGTTGTTTGTTCCGCTCAGCTTTGTTACTGGACAGGCCGAGCGCCTTCCATATGGCAAGAGTCGGTTCCGCCCGATTCATGGAGTAGAAATGCAGGCCGGGTGCGCCACCATCGAGTAGCTTTTGGCAGAGTTGAGTCATGACCTCTTGCCCAAAAGACTGAATCGAGGCTGTGTCATCACCGAAAGACTCAAGCCGCCGCCGGATCCAACGTGGAATCTCGGCGCCGCAGGCGTCCGAAAAGCGAGCCAGCTGGGTATAGTTGGTGATCGGCATGATCCCGGGCACGATGGGGATATCGACACCCCGTTTTTCACAGTCGGCGACAAACTGGAAATAGGCGTCGGCGTTGTAAAAATATTGGGTTAGCGCCGAATCGGCGCCTGCCTTTACCTTGTCGCAGAAGTGTTCGATATCACGTTGGGCATTGTTGGCCTGAGGATGAAACTCGGGATAGGCTGCGACTTCAATGAAGAAGTGATCGCCGGTCTCCTCGCGGATAAACGCGACCAACTCGTTTGCGTAGTGGAATGCGCCTGGTTCGTTCATACCGGAGGGCATATCTCCGCGTAGCGCGACCAAGTGCCGGACACCGGAGTCGATGTAGGTGGTCAGAATCTCGCGTATGTTCTCTTTGGTCGATCCGATACACGATAGATGTGGCGCGACATCGACTCCGGTGTGCTCGTGAATGTCGGTCACGGCTGCAAGCGTGCGATCACGGGTTGAGCCGCCGGCGCCAAACGTGACGGAGAAGAAACAAGGTTCTAGCTTGGCGAGCTCCACGCCGACGTGGCGCAGCTTCTCGGCGCCCTCGGGTGTCTTCGGGGGGAAGAATTCGAAACTGAAGGCCTTGGGAAACTTTTTCTGGGATTCCATAGGTCGCTGACCTCAACTGTAAAACAAAAGGCCGGGGCGTGAGCCCCGGCCTGGGTGTGGTCTTAGTAGCGGTAATGCTCTGGTTTGTATGGGCCTTCGACCGGGATGCCGAGGTACTTGGATTGCTCGGAGGTCAGCTCGGTCAGGTTAACCCCGATACGCATTAGATGCAGGCGCGCCACCTTCTCGTCGAGTTGCTTGGGCAGCACATAGACCTCGTTTTTATAGTTGTCGTGGTGTTGCCAGAGCTCGATTTGGGCCATGACCTGATTGGTGAACGACGCCGACATGACGAAGCTCGGGTGACCGGTGGCGCAACCCAGATTGACCAGGCGACCTTCGGCCAGGACGATGAGTTTCTTGCCGTCGGGGAAGATCACGTGGTCGACCTGCGGCTTGATATTTTCCCACTGATAATCGCGCAGCGAGGCGATATCGATTTCGGAGTCGAAGTGGCCGATGTTGCACACGATGGCCTCGTTCTTCATGGCCTGCATGTGGTCGTGAGTGATGACATTGACGTTGCCTGTCGTCGTGACGAAGATGTCGCCTTGTCCGGCAATCGATGTCATGTCGACGACGCGATAGCCTTCCATCGCGGCCTGCAGTGCGCAGATCGGATCGATCTCGGTGACCAAGACAGTGGCGCCCATGCCGCGGAAGGCCTGGGCGCAGCCCTTGCCGACGTCGCCGTAACCCAGCACGACGCAGATCTTGCCCGCAATCATGACATCGGTAGCGCGCTTGATTCCGTCCAGCAATGACTCACGGCAACCGTACAGGTTATCGAACTTGGATTTCGTGACTGAATCATTGACGTTAATGGCGGGGACCTTAAGTGAGCCCTCCTTCATCATCTCGTAGAGCCGGTGCACGCCGGTTGTGGTCTCCTCGGAGAGACCGCGAACGTCCCCGAGCAGCTCGGGATACTTTTCATGCATGATCTGGGTCAAGTCACCACCGTCATCAAGGATCATGTTCGGGCGCCAGCCGTCGGGACCGAAAATGGTCTGCTCGATACACCACCAAAACTCTTCCTCCGACTCACCCTTCCAGGCGAAGGTCGGGATGTCGGCGGCGGCCATGGCTGCCGCGGCCTGATCCTGAGTCGAGAAGATATTGCACGACGACCAGCGGATCTCGGCGCCTAGATCCACGAGGGTTTCCATGAGCACTGCGGTCTGGATGGTCATATGCAGGCAGCCGGCAATACGTGCGCCTTTGAGCGGCTTCTGACCGGCATATTCTTCACGGAGGGCCATGAGGCCGGGCATCTCGGTCTCGGCGATTGCGACTTCCTTGCGGCCCCATTCGGCCAGGCTGATATCAGCGACTTTATAGTCGGGGTTGAGATTGGTTACGGGTTGGCTGCTCATATAAACTCCTTAATCGAAATTACTTAAACGGGGTATGGTGTGTGCGATCGTTTGGCCCTAAAGTCCGGCTGCGGCGCGCAGGGTATCGGCCTTATCCGTTGATTCCCAGGTGAAGTCCGCATCCTCGCGGCCGAAGTGTCCGTAGGCCGCCGTCTTGCGATAGATGGGACGCAGCAGGTCCAGCATGCGGGTCAGACCACCGGCGCGCAGGTCGAAGTGCTCGCGTACGAGTTCGACGATCTTGCCCTCGGCGATGTTGCTGGTGCCAAAGGTCTGCACGCTGATCGAGGTTGGCTCGGCGACGCCGATGGCGTAGGAGACCTGGATCTCACAGCGTTCGGCCAGCCCTGCGGCGACGATATTCTTGGCAACGTATCGACCAGCATACGCGGCGGAGCGGTCGACTTTGGACGGGTCTTTGCCAGAGAAGGCGCCGCCGCCGTGACGGGCCATGCCGCCGTATGTGTCGACGATGATCTTGCGACCGGTTAGCCCGCAGTCACCGACGGGGCCGCCAATCACGAAGCGCCCGGTCGGGTTAATATAAAAAGTTGTGTCCTTGTCGATCCACTCGCTAGGCAACACGGGCAAAATAATTTCATCCATGACGGCTTCTTTGAGGACCTTATTGTCGATTTCGGGGTTGTGCTGGGTTGAAAGCACGACGGCATCGATACCGACTGGGCGGTCATCTTCGTAACGGAAGGTGACCTGGCTCTTGGCATCCGGGCGCAACCAGGACAGGGTGCCATTCTTGCGCACGGCCGCCTGGCGTTCGACAAGGCGGTGGGCGAAGGTGATCGGTGCAGGCATCAGCACGTCGGTCTCATTGCTCGCGTAGCCGAACATCAGCCCCTGGTCGCCGGCGCCCTGTTCATGACTTTCGTCCTCATTGACACCCATGGCGATATCGGCCGACTGTTTGTCGAGCGAGATTAGTACGGCGCAGGTGTCACAGTCGAAACCAATCTCGGAGCTGTTATAACCGATCTCGCGAATCGTTTCGCGGACGACGGAGGTCATATCCGGATGCGCGTTCGTCGTGATTTCGCCCGACAGAATGGCCATGCCGGTATTGATCAGGGTTTCACAAGCGACGCGACTGCGCGGATCCTCGGCGAGGATGGAGTCCAGGATAGCGTCTGAGATTTGATCGGCGACCTTGTCGGGGTGGCCTTCTGAAACGGATTCTGAAGTAAACAGATAAGAACGGGTCATGGTTTCCTCTTGCCGGTAGGGGGTGCTGGGACTAGGTTCGGCGAATCCGCCGCCTTTGTGAGCACCTAATATTGTTGTTGCTGTGTGTGCTGTTGCCTAGATCTCTGAACTGGCCTAAAGTGCCTTAACTGAAGCGCAAAGTCGATGGGTTATGTGGTCAGCATGAAGTGCCTAAACTTGAGATTTTTGCAAGTCGTTACCGTCCCACTCGAACTACGATGGCCTCAACGAGAGGCATATACTAACTGAAAAGAGTCATGAATAGAAATATGCGAAATATGCCCCCGGTTCGTACCGGGTTAATTCTGCTCGTTCTGATGTCGCTGTTGAGCGCTTGCTCCCAACCCGAGATCGTGGACGCTGTCCAGGATGGAGACGCGAAAATGGTTGCCCATCTTTTGGCGTCCGGATCGAATGTCAACGCCAGGACGCGAAGTGGCGATTCTATACTGACGGTGGCCGTTCGCGCCAACCGATCCGATATCGCGCATCTGCTGATGAGTCGCAAGCCTGAGGTAGACATAAAGGGCGACCTGGGCGTCACGGCGTTGATGATGGCCGTTTCGACCGGCCAGCCCGATATCGAACGTCAATTGCTGGAGCGGGGCGCCAAGGTCGATGTCGTCGACCGGATGGGAAACACTGCCATGATGATTATGCCGCCGAATGATGACGTAGCGGTGATCCGGCCCTTGGTCGAGCATGGCGCGGATATCAATGCTCATAATGATAACGGTTTGACGCCACTGATGGCCGCAGCCTACATGGGGCACATGTCCATCTGTCGGTTTCTGGTTGAAGACGGTGCCGACGTGAACGCGCGGACGTTGGATGGTCATACGGCCTTGATGCGAGCTGCGCGTCAGGGGCAGCGGGATATCGTCGAGTATTTGATCGCGCAGGGCGCTAATGTGCTGGCCAGGAACAAGGATGGCGAAATGGCCGTCACGTGGGCGCGTCAACAGGGCCATGTGGCATTGGCCGCGTATCTCGAAGCGTTTGCGAAACAGGCGCCTAAGGAGAAGCGATAATGGAATCATGGTATATGCTTACGCTGGTCGGGCGTGACCAAATCGGAATCGTCGCAAAAGTGTCTCAGATCTTATATGAGTCAGGCTGTCTACTCGGCGAGGCCTCCATGCTGCGTCTCGGTGGGAATTTCACCATCATGTTGATGGTGGGCATGGATGGGGACAGCGCCGTGCTTGTCGGCGCGCTTCAACGCTTAGCCGGGGAGCTCGAACTTCGCATCCATCTCGATCCGGCCGAGGGGTCTTTTCATGAATATCCCGAACCGAATATTCGAGTCACGATCGGCGGTGCCGATCGCTCCGGTATCGTGGCCCAGGCGACCCGCTGTCTGGTCAAGTGCGGGTTCAATATCTCCGACCTTGAGTCGACCGTGGCGGGCAGTGCCGAGCGGCCACTTTATGTCTTGCACATAGAAGGGCAGTGCCCGTTGGAAGCGGATGACATTGCGCGCCTTTTGATCGAAGATGGTCTGTGTGATCTCGACGTGTCCGTGTGTCTCATGGACACGATGATTGCCTGATGATTGCCGCCAAGGAAGTCATTACCTGGCCCGATGAGCGGCTGCGGCGAATCTGCGCGCCTGTCACCGCGTTTGATGATGCCCTGCGGGCGTTCGTACACGATATGGAGTCGGTCATGCGCTCCGGTCCGGCGGCTGTTGGGATCGCCGCGCCTCAGGTGGGCTGCAGTTACCGCATCGTGATCATAGACGCCTCGGCGCGCAAGGGCCGAAACCATGGCCGCTTAGTATTGGTCAACCCCGAGATTGTGTCTTGGGATGGGTCCATCAAGGGTCGTGAGGGGTGTCTTTCCGTGCCGGACATGACCGGCAACGTCGTGCGTGCGCAGGATATCGTGCTGGAGTGCGTAGACGAACACGGTCAGCCGCAATCGTATGAAATGAGCCATTTTGAAGCCCGCGTTGTGCAGCATGAGCTGGACCATCTGGATGGCCTGTTATTTCTGGATCGCGTCGTGAGTCGGCGGAGTGACCTGTTTCAGCGTGCTCCTGAATCGAAATGAGCGTTGTCCAAATAGGGAATTGTGAATCAATGTTGATCTGCAATCGCATAGCGTCTTCGTGCCAGAATCGTCTGGGAAAACGGATTTATGGCATTGCCCTGCTGACAGCGATGTTCGGTCTTTGCGCAGTCTCCCCGGTCTGGGGTCAAAGCACAGGGTACCCTGGCAATGATTTAACCGTGCCGCCCCCTCCGCCGCCGCCAGCGGCCGCTTCCGGCCAAGCTGACGGACGAGATGTGGAGCAGCAGGTCTCAATGCCGAGTTCAATCCTGCTCGAATATGGTCAGTCGACGGGCCGCAACGAGGACATCTATACCGAGTTGGATCTCGGTGTGGGGCCTAACGGTGGCGTTCTTCGGATGGGGTACGGTAAGAACGAAGTGGATACCCCGACCAGAGAGCTGTTTACCGAGACCTATTATCTCTCTATCAATGGCTTTGTGAGCGACCATGTCGGGCTGGGGTTTTCTTACCGCAGTTGGGGTGACTCGGGGGATCTTAAGACCAAGGCCTTTAGTGGTACAGCCTCATGGTATGGGCAAAATTCCATTTACTCGTTGACCTCGATATTTCGTAGTATCGAACTCTTCACGCCGTTTTCCGACCCCGATGTCGATCGTATTACCGGTACTGGTAATGGCATCAAGGGCGCCATTGTTCATCGTTTTTCGGACCGGCTGGAGCTGGTGACTGATGTCCTGTTTTATGAATATTCTTTGGATATGCGCATCCTTAGCGATTTCTCCGGCGTCTTGACTGACCGCGCGTTGGAGCTTGGCAGCGGCTTTCTTGACAGTAATTATCGTGTCGAACTGGGTTATTATTTCCCGGCGGCAAGGGTCTCTGGGCAATGGGAGAACAGCGTGTCCGCAATCGATGGCACGGATTCAAACACGCTGATGGCTCGCTGCGATCTCTATAGTCAGTCTGGCTATCAGCTCTATGCGCTTGGTGGCCGCACGATCACAAGCAACGATCTAACGAGCAATTTTGGACGGGTGGGTATCGTTTTTCAGTGGTAGTTTAGTGTGGCTCGGCGCACGGGTGTTTTTGTTGTGAACAGGGATGTAGTACCGTATTTGCTTTACCAGAGCGGCCGATAATGAAGTTGGTTGGTGTTTGATTATATCCATGATGTTTGGTCTCCGAACCGTTTTCGGCTCGATTGAACTATGGAGGTCGATATGTCAGAGAAAGAGTACCTTGGGCGGATCGCGATCAAGTCCAGGGCCGAGGATCTCTGTGAGGTCAGGCGGCAGTTGAAGTCCATGCTTCAGCAAAAGAGTTGCCAGTGCGAGACCATGGAGTGTGTCGTGTTGGCAATCAACGAGGCCTGTATGAACGTTATCGAGCACGCCTATAAGGGGCGGTGCGACGGGGATATCATTCTCGATGTCTTTTGCAACGACCGGAATCTCATATTTCGCCTGACCGATTTCGCCGACCACGTGGACCCAGGCGTATTGCAGCCTAAGGAGTTGAACAATCTCGAACCCGGCGGCTTGGGCGTCTATTTGCTCGACGAAATTATGGACGAGGTGCGTTTTATGCCGTGCACGAAAGGTGAGGGTAATATCCTCGAAATGAAGAAATGTTTGGATGACAACGGCGGCCCGGTGCGCCTTGGAGAGGATCATGCAAAAAAATAA